>JAUWLF010000137.1 GCA_030613785.1 Chloroflexota bacterium
AGTCTCTTTGACGATCATCACGTCACCCCATCGCGTCACCAGAGCCATCGGGCAGAACGGCACTCCACGAAACTCCGGTATCCCCTGGTCCACCTCAGGGACGGCCCGACCCCCAGCGTAGTCCCCATCCACCACCGGAACCCCGAGTTCCAAGCCCACTGCTATGGCTATGTTCACTGCGAGGGCCCCGGTCTCTCCAGGCACGATAGCCTCCACGCGCACTCCCTCGGACTCCTGCAGGGCCCGAACGGCAGCCACGGTCGCCTCCATCTCGTCGTATTTGTCCTCGAGACAACCCAGCGCAGCCAACTCCTCCGCCGTCCCACCCTGATCGAGTCTTCCCCCGATGCCGCAGGTCATGACCGTCCACGCATCATCCGAGAGGCTGGCCGGGTCCACCCAGCCGATGGGCTGACCCACCTCCAACCGATCCAGAAGTATCTTCAGCCCCAGCCTCGGATCTCCACCGCCACCAGTGGCCTCGAAGCATAGACCACGCGTGAAATCCTCGCATTCCTGCTGGTTACGTAGTACTGTGTCGTCCATTCAACCTCCTCAAGCCATGGCTGTGATTCTCGACCGCCTATCCACACGATGGGCCCTCGATTGTCACACCGGGCGGCGCAGACCAGAAGCGCCACAGCTTTCTCCTCAGCCCTTAGAATACCGTGTAGGTGCTGTCTCTGATTATCTCTTCGGTCGCGCCGTCCTCGTACTCCAGCACCAGACTGGAGATCTCGATGGGGCCTCCCTTCGCGTACACGATGTCGTCATGCACCACGTGACTTGGATCTCTGAAACTGTCCACGCCTACCGTTCCCCCCAGGTGCTCGCTGCGACCGTAGGCCCAGTGCATACCCAGAACCTTCTCGTCCTCCAGGACGTTGCCGCAGATGACCGCCTTGTCGTTGCAACCCAGCCCGAGCTCAGCGATGTTGCGGCGCGCGTCATCTACCGCCAAGTAGTCCCTCATGCGAGCCGCCTCTGGTCCTTCTCCTATTACATCCACGATGCGGTTCTCCCGCACCTGGAACACGACCAACTCGTCATCGTACATGGCAGGGATGTTGCCCTCGGTCCGGCTAGGCCGATCTTCCACTTCCCCCTCGTACGGGGCGATGCAGGTCTCCCCGCTAGGCAGATTGATGATCCGAATGCCCTCCCTGCCAGGGTGAGCCTGCCCGTCGTCAGCATCAGGCACCCGATCTCGCAGGTCGAAGTACAGCCGATGGCCGGTCGAGAACTCCACCCTCGCGCCCACCGCTGGGTCTACCTTCTCGGCCAAGATGCGGCACTTGCGCGCCACCTCGGAGTAGTCCGCCGTCAGAGCTGTTCGCTCCATACTCTTGGTGACCCCCGGCATAGTAGCACCCCGAAGAGTGGGCACTCGCTCGCTAGTCTCAATCAAAGGAGCAGTAGGAGAGAACTCTGCGAAGGCCACGACTATGTTGGTCTCGGCCAAGACCTCCTGCAGCAGAACCCGCTCACCGCCCATCTCACCCTCATCGGGGAGGACGCCATTATTGGTCCCTGTAGCCAGATAGGTCAGGAGAGGACGCACGGTGAATCCTGTGCTGCTGCCCAGCCGGCGAAACGCCGCGTGCCAGTCGACGGCCATCTCCCGCCGCTCCCCCCATTGCTCGTTGTCGCTCCACTCCCCGTGAGGAAGATCGGTCATCACCAAGACTCTCTCCTCCGGTTGCGGTGCGAATACGTCAATCAGCAGCTTTTCCACATCGAAGTTATCGCCCATATCTATCCTCCGTGCCCGTATCTACGTGTACGGTTCTCAAACACCAAACTCCTTCACCCTGTCCTCGATGGGGACGTAGTCCAGATCGAAGCCAAAATGACGCGGTCCCAGCACCTCGACGCCCTCCGGCATGCGGTGAATCCGATGGCCTTTGCGTCCGATCACGGCCACCTGATCTCCCCCTCGAAGAGCACCCAACCGTCGATAGCTTTCACCGCTTTGGCTACAGGATCGACACCCTTCTCGCGGGCCTGGCGAATCACCTGGCCCACTCGGAGCGACTCAGTCAGCGTGCCTGAAGCCAGTACTTCCTGACGTCCCTGATCTGCATCAGATAGCAGGAGCATCCAATCTCGCCGTAGGAGGCGAGATTGATCATCCGGCCGATCCGGTCGGCCATCGCCGTGCTTACGGTATCTCTAAGTATGAGAACATCGCCCCAGCGAGTGAGGAAAGACATCGGGCAGACGGGAATCGCGCGAATCTCCGGTATCGTGTGAGGAACTTCAGGGATAGCCCGGCCGCCGGCATAGTCGCCGTCCACCACAGGCAGCCCGAGTTCCATCGCTGCCACCATGGGCACCGGAACATTGTCGGCTCCTATTTCAACTGGAACGATGGCCTGCACCATCACTGCCTTGCATGGGTGCCAGGCCGATGTCTCTGCTGCTGGTCTGCGCACAGGAATGCACTCTCGCTCTGTAGCTTCCCGCCCAAGCGGTTGGAGAAGCGGCGATCGTTCGGGATGAGAGCAGCTGAGCCGACAGATCGCACCGTTGCGCCTCTCGGCACCCCTACGGAGAATTGAGGAGAATCGGCCATTCGAGCCTGCGTCCCACGTGGTTCACTTGGCGCCGTGCAGCGTTGCGGCCGCAGAGCCAGCTCTGCTACAATGCAGTATACCAAGACTCGCAGCAAGAATATACCACAAATCGTCCCTTTCTCACAAGTCTGCGTCGGAGGATTCGTCCCGGAGGACCAGCTCTCACACCACGAGTGCCCCACGCCGGCCTATGCCCATCGAGATCATGATGGACACACTGTGGACTGCCGAACTTGGAGATTCATATGGCGCATGAGGTGGAACGGCCCACTTACGAAGTCATGGGCCCCATACAGCGTTACGACGAGCGGGACAACGTCTTCTCCCGGGAGTCACTGCTGCCAGGGAGCTCAGAGGAGAGGGGGTATCACGCTAACCACCCAGAGCTGGAGAAGATAGACCACCGTCTGGCAAAGTACTTCTTCGGCTGGGCTGAGGCGAGAAGTGTGATAGCCAAGAATGCCCCGAGCGAAGCGCTGCCAGAGAGCACCTTCCGAGCAGTCTCCGCGCTAGCGCTGCCCGATGCCGTGGATGGCCCCGTCGCCGTGCGCAAGGTCCGAGTGGCCCCCGCCGAGATGGCTCGCAACATCAAGGCCATCGCCAGATACCTTGGTGCAGCGCAGGTACGAATCGGCCCTCTCAACCCAGCGTGGGTCTACACGCATCGAGGCGTGTGGCCTTTCTTCTCCGACTACCGACCCAATCCCCCTGCCTTCGACGGCGTGCCGAATGGGTATCAGGGTCTGAACTATGGGGACCCCATCGAGATCGGTCACCGCTACGCTATCAGCATGGCCTTCCCCCAGGATCCTGACCTGATGGGCAGCAGCCCTTCCGAGGCATCCACCTTCGAGATCGGGCGGGTGTACGCTTCCGGTGCCCTGGCCGCTGTGGAACTGGCGAATTACGTCCGTGCCCTCGGATATCCAGCTCGGGCCCATCATCTGAGAAACTATGGCGTTCTACTCGTACCTGTGGCGGTAGATTCCGGCTTGGGAGAACTGGGCCGCTGTGGCTACTTGATTAGCAAGGAACTGGGGGCCAACTTTCGGCTGGCCTGTGTAACCGCTGATCTCCCGCTGGCGACGGACAAGCCGGTGGATCTAGGCATCCAAGACTTCTGTGAGAAGTGCCTGAAATGTGCGAAGAACTGCCCGGTCGGGGCGATTCCAACGGGCGACAAGGTCGCAGTGAGAGGTGTGAAGAAGTGGCAGCTGGACGCGGAGAAATGCTTGCTCTACTGGGGTAGTCAGGGCGGGGCGTGCGCCATCTGCCAGCTAGTCTGTCCCTGGAGCAAGCCCCCCACCGGGTTCCATAGGTTGATAGCTGAGATCGCCATCCGTCTACCGGCAGCCAGGCGGCTCCTGGTCGAAGCCGATGACTGGGTGTACGGTGCCACTTACAAGCGCGCCCCTGTCCCCTCATGGGCAAGCGAAAGAGGTACTGGGAGCCCTCGCGACGTTGGAGACCGGAAACGATAGAACGACTAGATGTGGTGTAAGAGGTAGGGGTCATCCGGACATGGCACTAGATTCGGACACAGGGCCGACGGCGTGCCAGGACCAGATGGGTCCAGCGAGCGGGCCTTTGGTCGGCGTAGCGTCTTGGATTGGGAGGGGCCTGTGGTCGAACCTGAGGTAGTGCAGCCGTGGGAGTAAGCAGTCGGCAGGCTTCGGCTGAGCCCACGGCCGAGGTGGATGAGCGACGAAGGTGCAGTCGAGGATGTTGGGCGCTTCCGCATGTCGCCCTTGCGCACAGATCTGAAATGAAGGCCAATTAGGGAAGGAGGTTTCAAATGGAGTTGGACAAAGCGTTGGAACCCACTCCAGAGTGGTACTGGATGGAGATGGGTGGAGTTGGAAGGAAGATCGTGGAGGAGTTCTTCCCTATCAAGCCCGGTGAGAACGTGGTGGTCACGGCTGATACGATCTCCGACTGGCGAGTGGTGCAGGAGACAGTGAAGGCCATCTACGCCATCGGGGCTATCCCCACTCTGATTGTGCATCCCACAACCGAAGTCGCGACGGCCGACCCTCCGGAACCAGTCACCGCCGCCCTTCAGGCTGCCGACGCGTGGATCGAATTCAACGATTCCTATCTCCTCTATAGCAACGCCTGGAAGAAGGCCATGGAGGCGGGGGTCAGATGCTTCACCTTAGGAGGCGACGTGGACAGCCTGGTCAGGATGGTGGGTCGCGTGGACTACGCCGTCCTAGATAACCTGGCCAACAAGCTGGTGGAGCTCTCCAATCATGCCACCGAGATGCATATCACAAGTACCTCAGGTACCGATATCAGGGCCCGGGTCGATCCGGCGGGGTCCGAAGGTCACGTGTTGACGGGGGGAGAAGAAGGCGGCATAAACTTCGTTGGAACAGGTTCTACACAAGTGCCCCCCGGCCAGTCTACCTTCGGCCATGTCGCCGACAGCGTCGAGGGCACTCTAGTCTTCGATGGAACCATATGGCCACCTACCGAGATTGGGGTTCTCAGAGAGCCAGTGACATTGGAGATCAGCAAGGGGAAGATCGCCAAAATCACAGGCGGGCAAGAGGCCAGGACTTTTGAGAAGTGGCTGGCTAGCTGGGATGATCAAGGGATGTATGAGATAGCCCACTGCACCTATGGTTTCAACCCCGGCGTGAAGAGGTGCAAGGGCGAGATCGGCCATGATGAGAGGGTGTTTGGCTGTATGGAGTTCGGAATCGGGGCTGCCTGGGCAGACGCCCCTGCACACACTGATGGAATAGTGCTTGAGCCCTCTGTCTGGGCAGATGATGTTCAGCTAGAGGCGGAAGGCAGGTACGTTCATCCCGAGTTGGCTGAACTGGCCCGACAACTGGGAGTGGCCGGCTACTAGACTTCGTGCATCAGACCGACCCATCCTGGTGTTGAAGGAGGCAGTGACTTCGCGCGGTCATCAGTACATATAGTGCCCAGGACTGGATGGCGCTGGGCGACTGCCAATCGCGTGGCGGTGCATCGAGAATGCCCCCGCGATCATCGTCCTGGGACATTCGCGCAGGACAAGCTGAACCAGGGAGTCGATGCGATTCGCGGCGGACTCGATTCCGGAGCAAGCAGAGCGCGCGTCCAATCCGCCTGGTGCCTCTCAGCGCGACAGCCCGCGTGATCGCTCGCCCACGAGAAGGGAAGCGTGCGCACCGGACTGCGCTGGGTCTCTGTTGCTGACTCTGCCGCGAATCCGTTGCTGATAGGAGGTTGGAGTGACGTATAGTGACCAGAGGCAAGTGCCCTATCGCCTTGAGGCGGTCGACCCAAAGGGCGTGGCCGCCATACACGCCGCGACCGTCGAAGTGTTATCCGAGACTGGAGTGGTCTACGAGGATACAGAGGCACTGGAGCTGCTCACATCGGCGGGAGCAGTCATCGAAGAAGAAGGCCTGGTGAAGATCCCCGAGGGCCTTGTGGACCAATCCATCGAGTCAGCGCCCTCTGCCATCCTCATACACTGGCGTGCGGGTGATGAGGCCATACGCGTGGAGCATGGTTACTCCTACTGCGGCACCGGATCAGATTGCCTGTACGTCATCGATTCCCAGACGCAAGAGCGGCGACAGGCCACCAAGAGGGACATCGAGACCTTCGCCCGCCTGAGTGACGCCCTCCCCAATATCGACTTCGTTCTGTCCATGGGCCTGGCTTCTGACGTGCCTCGCGCCACCGCCGATCTCCACCACTTTCAGGCTATGGTCTCCAACACCAGCAAGCCGATCTTCTTCACGGTCATGGACCATCGGAATCTCGTCGACATCGTCGGCTTGGCGACGGAGATCGCCGGTGGGTCCCAAGCCCTCGAGGATCGTCCGTTCCTGGGCCTTTTTGCTATGCCCAGCCCGCCACTTCGGCACTACGAGACCGCCCTGTAGAACCTGATCTACTGCGCACGGCGTGGCGTACCCGTCGTGTACGCCAGTGGAACATGCATGGGCGGGCTTGGTCCCATGTCCATCGCCGGCGGGACCGTGTCCTCCAACTGTGATGTTCTGAGCGGGTTGGTGGTCCACCAACTGGCCAATCCCGGAGCGCCCTTCATCTACGGGGTCGGTGTCTCTGTCATGGATATGTATACTACCGTCGACTCCTATGGGGCGCCGGAGCATCACCTGGCCGATGTGGTCAACGCGCAAGTAGCCCACAGCTATGGACTGCCAACCTGGGGCTATGTGGGCACTACGGACTCCAAGACCCTGGACCTGCAGGCTGCTCTGGAGTACTCCAGCGCCACGATGATGGGGCTCTTGAGCGGATGCAGTTTGCTACACGACGTCGGCTATCTCGAATCCGGCATGACTGCGTCATGTGAGAGTATAATCTTTGGCAATGAGGTAGTGGAGTACGCTCGCAGACTACTCCAGAACGTGGACGTCACTCAGGAGACTCTAGCCGTGCAGACCATCAAACGAGTAGGACCCGGCGGCACTTTTCTCGACGCCCCTCATACCGTGTCGCACCTCCGGGATTTCTGGTACTCCCGGCTCATAGACCGCAGAAGGTATTCCCAGTGGGTCAATGACGGAGGCCAGACCATGTATGGTCGCTTGAGGGCGCGGACCGAGGAACTACTCTCCTCCCACGAACCCACGCCTCTCGACAGGTCCCTTGCCAAGAGCATGAGCAGTCTCATAGCCGCTCGTGACGATAGTGTCAGGTTGCACCAGGTACATGACTGATCGCCCCCCTGCGCGCCTCACTTCTCGGCATTCCCCAGTCTCCAGCAGTGTCCGGATGGAGTGATGACGGTCCTTCTCGGGAATAGGAACATCACGCTGCTACTCGCATGCTGCATGGTCTTTGGGCTTGTGCCGAGCCTCAGCATGCTATTGGTGCCTTTGTACATCCTCAACTTCTCGGAGTCCGCCCTGATCCTCGCCGTGGTGGTGGGCGTGCGTCCCCGTTCGTCGGTCTTGCTCTCACTACCCATGGGCGCCTTCAGTGATTACTCTAGCAAGCGCACCGACCTCACCGCTCCGTTAGCACCCAGTACCGCTCGCCGTCGGTGACCAGCTCGATATCACCCTGTTGATCGGTCCGGTAGATGGGAGTCCCCTCCAGCTTCTCCAGGGTCAGCTCATCGGGGTGACCAAAGTGGTTGGCGGCCCCAACCGAGATGATGGCCAATCGGGGGTTGACCGCCTGCAGGAAGGGTAGCGTGAGGGAGGTATCCGCCCCGTGGTGTGGTACTTTGAGCAGGAGGCTGTTCAGCGGCTGGCCTGAGGCCAGCAAGGCCCTCTCTCCTTCCTGTTGCACGTCACCCGTCAGAAGAAGCGAGAGCTGGCCGTACGTCAGGCGTACGACGACCGAGTTGTTATTCGTGTCCGAGGGCGTGTTCGCCAGCAATCGCGCCGGCGGGTGAAGGAC
>JAUWLF010000146.1 GCA_030613785.1 Chloroflexota bacterium
CCCTCCTCCACATCCCTGGCCAGACCAGCCATGCCGGTGCAGCCGAAGATGATCACGTGAGCTCCGTCCTCTCTCACTGCCTTCACTGCCTGCTCCACCAGCGCACCGACCAGCCTCTCCCGGTCATCTTCCAGTTCGAGAACCGGGATGTTCACTGCTCTAACCGACGCCATCTGTCCCGCCAGACCCGCCTGCCCCGCGAGTTCGTAGAACGGCGGGGCATCTGTGTCAAGAACCCCTACCACCGAAAACCTGTGGCCCAACATCGCTGCTACATGCATGGCACTCTGAGCTGGCCCGATCACGGGGATGGAGACCATTTCCCGGGCTGCCTCGACACCAGGATCATCCATGCAGTTGGAGACCACAGCGTCCATGCCATCTTTCTCCGCCTCTACAACCTTCCGTACCACATCGGGCGCTGCCAAGGCCGCCTCGTATCTCGATTCGATAGAAGCTGGGCCTTGGTCCAAGTGGACTACACTCAACTCCGTGTCCGGTGACGCCACCCGTGAGAACTCCTCCACGGTCGTCTCGTCAAGCCCTTCGGATGTGACCGGTTCTATCACTCGGATCTTCATAGTGACTCCCTATGTCCTTTCTGTCTGGGCGCTGCAGTTGCTCAGATCACCTAGCGTGTTTGCCAATGGGTTCTCAACCGCTGTCTACACGCCTGTCACGGCTCACCACCGACGTGTGGCGCGCAACGCCCCAGGGTACGTTCCGCCCTGTTGCTGAGATGCGCGATGAATGCCGTGGCGATACCCTTGAACTGCTATGCGCCCTTCTAATACCCCACAATCTCCTTCTCGGGCGGGTTCGGATAGGTCCTCTTGCTGTGAGAGAGACCTATGTCTACGAGGGCCTCGGCAACTTTCACGGCCAGGAGCGCCGGGTCGATCACCGGGACATCGGAGATGCCCTGTTCCTCCAGGCCCTTCTTCACTTCTTCAGCCAGACCAGCCATGCCCGTGCAGCCAAAAACGATCACGTGGGCCCCGTCTTCTCGCACCGCCATGGCCGACTGCTCTATCAGGGCCTTGACTAGCCTCTCGGTATCGCCCATCTCCAGCACTGGTATGTTGACGGCTCGCAGCGATGCCATTTGCCTCGAGAGACCTGTCTTAGGTCCATGGCGCTCGAAACGAGGGATAGCTCTGTCAAGGACTGTAATGACCGAGAATCTGTGTCCTAGCATCGATGCCACGTGCATGGCCGGCGCCGCTGGCCCGATCACGGGAATGGAAACCATCTCGCGAGCCGCTTCAACACCTGGCTCAGCCATGCAGTCGACGATTACGGCATCCATGCCATCTCTCTCAGCCTCTACGATCTTCCCTACTATGTCCGGCACCGCAATCGTCTCGTCGTAGCGCGACTCGATGGAGGCTGGTCCTTTGTCTAACAGGGTCACGCTAATCTCCGTGTCGGAACGAGCGCCTAGTGAGTACTGTTCCAGGCCCATGGCCTCGAACTCCTTAGTGATGCTGGGTATTATGACTCGGATCTTCATACTGACTGTGCTCCTTCTTTGGGACTACTGAACTACCGCACGACGGGTGGGAGCTGGCAAACACAACAGTCCCAAGTCTAGTGGCTGGCTACCAGCCCCACCGCTCGATCGTCAGATCACTATCCTCTCCCCGTAGCCAGTCAACAGAATTCAAAATCGGACTCAGCACACGTTGAGCGTTCTGCCCCTAGTATCCGACGATCTCCTTCTCGGGAGGAAGTGGATAGGTCCTCTTGCTGTGCGAAAGCCCCATGTCTACGAGCGCCTCAGCGACTTTCACGGCCAGGATCGCCGGGTCGAGAACTGGCACATCAACGATACCGAGATCCTCCAGGCCCTTCTTCACGTCGCCGGCCAGGCCAATCATGCCTGTGCAGCCGAAGACGATCAAATGGGCCCCGTCATCTCTCACCGCCATGGCCGACTGCTCGGTCAGGGCCTTGATCACCCTCTCAGTGTCACCTAGCTCCAGCACTGGTATGTTCACGGCTCGAACCGACGCTAGCCGCTCAGCGACTCCCGTCCTGGCCGCATGGCGATCGAACATAGGGGCAGCGCTGTCCAGCATAGTGATCACCGAGAATCTGTGTCCCAGCATCGCCGCGACGTGCATCGCCGTCTCGCCTGGGCCGATCACCGGAATGGAGACCATCTCCCGAGATGCCTCCAGGCCTGCATCGAGCATGCAGTCGATGATTACCGCATCGACGCCATCTTTCTCGGCTTCCACTACTCTCCTCACTACGGCCGGCACAGCCACGCCTACATCGTACCGTGACTCGATCGAGGCCGGTCCCTTGTCCAAGAGGGCGACGCTAATCTCCGTATCCGAGCGAGCGGCCGGCGAATACTGCTCAAGGCCCAAGGCCTCAAACTCCTCTGTGATACTAGGGACTACGACTCGGATCTTCATGCTAGTCTTGTCCTTTCTCCCACATTCTCATGGCCAGACCAACGGCTCGTCGTGCACCATAGGCGTCTTTTGCCTGCACCCAACAGGCCAGGAGTTGCCTGATGACCGACTCCAACTGCCTGGCAGGCGATGCAACGCACTCCCCGCGAGCCGTGTATGATCGTTCTCGGATGGCACGTACTGGATGACGATCATGCCACAGGCTCAGTAACCGACGATCTCCTTCTCGGGAGGAAGTGGATAGGTCCTCTTGCTGTGGGAAAGCCCCATATCAGCGAGCGCCTCAGCGACTTTCACGGCCAGGATCGCCGGGTCGAGAACTGGCACATCAACGATACCGCGATCCTCCAGACCCTCCTTCACGTCGCCGGCCAGACCAATCATGCCTGTGCAGCCAAAGACGATCAAGTGTGCCCCGTCATCTCTCACCGCCCTGGCCGACTGCTCGGGCAGGGCCTTGATTACCCTCTCAGTGTCACCCAGCTCCAGCACTGGTATGTTCACGGCTCGAACCGACGCTAGCCGCTCAGCGACTCCCGTCCTGGCCGCATGGCGATCGAACATCGGGGCAGCGCTGTCCAGCACAGTGACTACCGAGAATCTGTGTGCCAGCATGGCCGCGATGTGCATTGCCGTCTCGCCTGGGCCGATCACCGGTATGGAGACCATCTCGCGCGCTGCCTCCAAACCCGGGTCGGCCATGCAGTCGATGATCACCGCATCGACGCCATCTTTCTCCGCCTCCACGGCCTTCCTCACCACGTCCGGCACGGCCACCATCTCATCATACCGTGACTCGATGGAGGCTGGTCCCTTGTCCAAGAGGGCTACGCTGAGTTCCGTATCCGGGCGAGCGCCCGGCGAATACTGCTCGAGGCCCAAGACCTCAAACTCCTTCGTGATACTGGGTATTATTACTCGGATCTTCATAGTAGCTTCATCCTTTCGCCTGGTGTGTCACGGCGTGCTCACCGACCTGACAGGCACCGCATAGTGCCACGTCCCCTGTCTACGTGCAACCCCAAGGGGGGCTCCATTCCCGCCCACGGACCTCCCGATGGATGGTGCAGCTCTCTGTTGCGAGGTCACACACCACGACGGGCGGACTGGTCTCCCTGTAATGATACGCATTCCATCTTCAGTAGCCGATTCTCTCCTTCTCCGGCGGGGTTGGATAGCTCCTCTTGCTGTGCGAAAGCCCCATACCCGCCAGGGCCTCCGCAATCTTGAAGGCCAGTATCGCCGGATCGATCACTTGGACGTCCATGATGCCCTGATGCCTCAGACCCTCTTCCACATCCCCAGCCATGCCGGCCATGCCAGTGCAGCCAAAGATGAGGATATGAGCCCCATCCTCTCTCACCGCCCTCACGGATTGCTCCACGAGGGCTCTCACGGTCCTATCGCGATCTTTCAGCTCGAGCACTGGTATGTTGATGGCTCGCACCGACGCCAACCGACTTGCCAAGCCAGCCTTGGTGGCGTGGTCAAAAAAGGCTCGCTCATCGGCCTCGAGAACGCTGATCACCGAGAATCTGTGGCCAAGCATGGCTGCCATGTGCATGGAAGCCTCCGCTGGCCCGATGACCGGAATGGAGACCATTTCGCGAGCTGCTTCCACTCCCGGGTCATCCATGCAGTTGGCGACCACAGCGTCCACTCCGTCCTGCTCTGCCTCTACTATCTTGGCCACCACGCCGATCGCGGCCAGGGCCGACTCGTACGTAGACTCGATAGAGGCTGGTCCCTTGTCCAAAGAGACTGTGCTTATCTCCGTGTCGGGACTGGCCACTGCAGACAATCCCTCCAATGACTCATCCTCAGCCACCGGCCGGATGACTGGTCTTATTACTCGGATCTTCATGCCTCGTTTCCCTCCAATTTTCCAGGCGCTCTGTCACCACAGAGAACCTATCAGGATGGCGGTCCCCTGCGAGCCGAACGTTGCACTCATCCCATACCGAGCGGCGAACGCTGCTAGCGTTGCCCGCCAGCGGGCAGGAGCCGCCGGGCCTCCGGTCAACAGCCGAGGCGCACACAGTCCCCACCGCGGGTAGATGCCCTCAGGCGCGCGCTGCCGCCGTCCACACGAGGCCCTGCGTCGTCCAGATTTGCGATAGCGGGATGACAGGCCACAGCCCAATGAGTGCTTCCTGCAATGCCGCACGCGCCCCTATCTCTCTCTCATCAAGTCTTCGATGGGCACATAGTCGATATCGAACCCAAAGTAGCGCGGACCGGACGCACGGTCGAGGCCAAACTCGGTTCGGAACACCTCTAACCCTTTGATGCCTACCGCCACCACCTCGTCACCTTCTTTGATCTGCGTGTTGGTGATCCCTTCGCCGCTTTCCTTGCGCGCCAGAATGACGAGGTCAGGGCTGCAAATCCACGGCTCGCCGTTCAGCCACGAGACGTGGTTCTCATTCTTGAACCAAACGTCCAGTGTTTGCCCCTCGTAGTCTCCGGTGCCCTTGACGTGGTTGGTGCCGAACATGTAGCCATCCCGGTCCTCCCACTCCTTGCCGGAAACAACGCCCTCGAAGAGTCGCCAGCCTCCCGTGATCTCCACCGCGGTGTCGATGGGGTCATCGCCCTTCTCCCGTGCCTCGCGGATCGCTCGCCCGAGGGCAAGGCACTTGGTGAGGGTGCCATGAACGAGTACCTCTTTCATTTCAGGGGCGGGCAAGGGTGTGCCAGCCTGGGTGGTGCTCCCGAAGGCCGCCACTGCCAGCATCTTTCCAAGTCGTTCCAGCATGTAGGAGTCCACCGTGTACTTGATAATCGCGATATTGCCCCATCGGTCAACGTTGGCGACCGGCCAGCTGTGTTTGCCATGGATGAAGGGCGTGCCCTGCAGCTCTTCGGGGACGGCGCGACCCGCGTAGTCCCCGTCAACTACAGGAATGCCCATTCGCGCGCCGGTTACCAGCGGTGCTGCTGAGTTTCCTCCGCCCAACTCCGCACACACCAGGCAGCCAATCGGCTGGCCCAGGTAGTTGCCCAGCTCCTTGACAGCCTCTGCCATCGAGGTGTCGCCCAGTCTATCCTCCAGACCCATCTCCTCGATCTTGTCCAGCGTTTCCTGGGTGACAGGGGCGATAGATCCCATCCCGTAGGGTGTCGCTGTCCATACGTCGTCTGGTATGTCATCGGCATCCACCCACTCGATGGTCAACCCCTCATCCAGGGCCGACCTGAGCATTCTCTCACCCCACTCGGGGCCGCCTCCCCCGCCGGTCCCCATGAAGACACAGCCTCGTACGAAGTCCTCGCAGTCCTGCCAAGTCTGTAATTGCACGCTGCCCATTTCACCCTCCTTAGGTTGTATTATTGGCTTGTCGACGACTCAGAAACGGAAGACGTCCCCCGCCTCTCAACCACGGCTGGACGCCACGCTGACTGATCATCACTCGTCTCGGCGAGCTGGGTTGTGGCTCCGTCGAGCAGATCTCTACGACATATCTGTACTCCTCGATTCTGCACGTTCATCCGCGAACTACCTCAAAGGCCCAGTTCCTCGATCTTGTGCTCGATGGGCACGTAGTCGAGATCATAGCCGAAGTGACGTGGCCCGAACACCTCAAGCCCTTCCTGGGAGCGGAACCCTTCCCAGGCCCTGCGTCCCACAACCGCCACCCGATCCCCTACAGAGAAATCGAAGCTGAGAGCGGGTTCGCCCGTCTCCAAGGCCACGATGACCATCGAATCGGGACTGCTGACGAAGGGATTACCATCCAGCCAACTAACGTGGTACTCATTTTTGTACCAGACTTTGAAGGTATGGCCCTCGAAGGTTCCCAGGCCCTCCAGCTCATGCGTTCCGACGCCGAAGGCATACGATTGCTCGTCCGATATCTCCGTGGCGGTGATCTCGCCTTCGAAGAGCAGCCAGCCATCTACCGCTTTCACCGCCTCTGCCACGGGGTCAGCCCCCTTCTCGCGTGCCTCCCGAATCACCTTCCCCAAGTGAAAAGCCTTGCTCAGTGTGCCGGCGACCAACAGCCCCCTGGCCTGCTTCATGGGTAAGAGGTCCCAGCACGCTCCCACTGCGCCGTAGGAGGCGAGCGTGATCATCCGACCGATGCGGTCGGCCATGGCAAGGCTAATAGTCTCTTTGACGATCATCACGTCACCCCATCGCGTCACCAGAGCCATCGGGCAGAACGGCACTCCACGAAACTCCGGTATCCCCTGGTCCACCTCAGGGACGGCCCGACCCCCAGCGTAGTCCCCATCCACCACCGGAAC
>JAUWLF010000140.1 GCA_030613785.1 Chloroflexota bacterium
TCTGGACCTGGAGCAAGCAGGCGTGCTCTTTGGCGACAAAGGCATACAGGTAGACGACAACCTGCGGACGAGTCAGAAGCACATCTACGCTGCCGGCGACTGCATCGGCAGCTACCAGTTCACCCACTACGCCGGCTGGCAGGCAGCCATGGCCGCCCGCAACGCCCTGCTGCCAGGCTCCTCCCAAGGGGTCACTGACCGCGTGCCCTGGACAACCTTCACCGACCCCGAGGTGGCCCACGTGGGACTGACCGAAGCCCAGGCACGGGAGAAGTTCGGCGACGCTATAGCGATCTGCCAATGGCCAATGGAGAAGGTGGACAGAGCCCGGGCGGAAGGTGACACGGCCGGCTTCATGAAGCTGGTTCACAAGCGGGATGGCACGCTGCTGGGCGCGACGATCGTCGCCAGGAGGGCGGGGGAGATGATTCATGAGTTCATCCTGGCCCTCGATCGCGGCCTGAAAGTGGGAGACCTGGCCGGCGTCATCCACGTGTACCCTACCTACTCGACCGTCATCATGCAGGCCGCAGCTCAGATACGCGTGGAGCAACTGCTGAGCGGGGCATCCGGCCGGCTCATTCGCGGTCTGGCCCGCTTGATCAGATAGAACCAACGAGGAGGGTGTCAGTGCCTACACCTGTGAACCCCTTGCTTAGCAACCAAGTTCTCGACGAAGCGACACAAAGTCTGTGCCCAGAATGTCGCCGGGTGGTGGACGCCCAGGTGCTCATCCGTGACGGCGGCGTCGTGATGCGCAAACGCTGCCCGGAGCACGGCTGGCACGAGAGCCTGGTCTCCTCCGATGCCGACTGGTACCTGAACTCGCTCAGGTATGACAAGCCGGGTGCCGTGCCTCTTGACTTCGCCACCGCCGTCGAAGAGGGCTGCCCCTTCGACTGCGGCTTGTGTCCCTCACACCAGCAACACACCTGCGTCGGGTTGATAGAGATCACCACTCGCTGCAACCTCAACTGCCCCATCTGCTTCGCCGACTCCGGGCCCGCTATGTCGGACCCGGGCTATGACCTGAGCCTGGCCGATGTGGAGAGAATACTCGACCGCCTTCTGGAGACCGAGGAGCACCCAGAGGTGGTGCAGATCAGCGGCGGCGAGCCCACCATTCATCCTCAAATCCTGGACATATTGGCAGCAGCCAAGGCGCGCAACATCCGTCACGTGATGCTCAACACCAACGGACTGCGACTGGCCGATGATCCCGAGTTCGTCCACCAACTCGCTCCCTACAAGCCTCTCATCTATCTCCAATTCGACGGCTTGGTAGACTCGACGCACCAGGCGTTGCGCGGCCGCCCCCTGCGGGCGGTGAAAGCTCAGGCCCTGGATCACCTGAGCGAGGCTGGCCTCAACGCCATACTTGTCCCCACCGTCGTTCATGGGGTCAACGACGGGGAAATCGGAGACATCCTGCGCTTCGGCCTGAGCCACCCAGCGGTGGCAGGCATCAACTACCAGCCGGTCACCTTCGCCGGACGCGGCTTGAACGATCACGATCCCCTCAACCGCATCACCTTGCCCGACGTGCTCCAGGCCCTGGAGCAGCAGACCGACGGTCTCTTTCAAGTCAGCGACTTCCTCCCCGTGCCCTGCCCCCATCCCGCCTGCTCGGCGTGCACCTATGCCTTCATCGACGGCGACGAGGTCATACCCATACCCCGCATCCTCAACGTGGACGACTACCTGGACCTCATCGCCAACCGCACATCGCCTGACCTCTCGGCCGAGCTTGAGACGGGCGTGGAGTCGTTGTGGAGCATGGCGGCGGTGATGGGCAGCGACGAGACAACTGACAACCTGGTCTGCGCCACTTGCGGCATCGATGTACCGATGAGCCTCGACCCCGAACACCTGAAAGAGCACTTCTTCGCCATCCAGGTCCATGGATTCATGGACGAGTACACCTTCGACGTGAAGCGGCTGATGAAATGTTGCGTCCACCAGCTTCTGCCCGATGGCCGCGCGGTGCCCTTCTGCGCCTACAACAACCTGGGCTACCGAGAAGAGGTTCGTGAGGCGCAGAGCACGGCAGAAACCTCACTCTTCGAACCCACCGAGGCTCTCCCCTGATGGACGAAGTAGGCAGCCGCGAGATCAAGATCTGCTGCGCCACGTTCTACGAGAGCGACCTGGTGCGCATCTTCCTGGGGGATATCCTACACCCGGGGGGACTGGCGTTGACCGAGCATGTGGGCAACGTCATCGGGCTCAACCTGGACGACCGCGTGCTGGACGTGGCCTGCGGTCGGGGCGCTTCGGCCGTCCATTTGGCGGAGACCTTTGGCTGTCACGTCACCGGACTGGACTACGGAGCGGAGAACGTCGCCGCGGCTATAGCCCTGGCGGCCGACAGAGGGGTCGCTCATCTGACCGCCTTTCGCCAGGGAGACGCCGAGGGCTTGCCCTTTGACGATGGGGCCTTCGACGCCCTGATCTCCGAATGCAGTTTCTGCACCTTCCCCGACAAGTTCACTGCCGCCGAGGAGATGGCGCGCGTCCTTCGGCAGGGAGGCAGGCTGGGCCTCACCGACATGACCGTTAGCGGGCCTCTGCCTGAGGACCTGGAGAGCTTGCTGGGGTGGGTGGCCTGCATCGCGGGCGCGGCCACCCCAGAGGAGTACGTGGCGACCCTGCGCACGGCTGGCTTCACGCATTTCACTCTCGAGGATCAGGGGCATGCTTTGTTGGAGCTGGTGGACGAGGTAAGAAGGAAGTTGCTGGGCGTGGAGTTGGCCGTGGGGCTGGGGAAACTGGACTTGGCCGACCTCGACCTGAGCGAGGGGAAGCGTCTGGCTCGCCGCGCCGTCGAACTGATCCAGAACGGGGTGGTGGGCTACACGCTCATCGCCGCCAAATGCGGTTCATAGGCGCAGGTTCGAAACCCGCCCCTACGCATGCGCTGAAGCGCACACAACCAGCAACGAGTTCGTAGTGAGGAGTTCGGCCCTTCCGATGCGGCCGGGCCCTTCGCTCCTTCGATACGGGCTGCGCCCCACTCAGGATGCTCGGGACTTCCGAGGCCAAAAGGGGACGTTCGCAGCCAGGGCTGTGACCCTTTGAATCTGGTGAGGCGCACACCACAAATGGAGAGGATCGTCCAGGATTGAATTCCCGGGCTGATCCCAGAGAAAGTACCGTACCTTTGTAGGGGCAGGTTTGAAACCTGCCCCTACGCGTGCTACGAACGTGTTACCCCAGATCCCGCTCGTCACCTGCCCTTCTCAACCGTTTTCACATCACAAGCTTCTGTAGTATAATCCGCACCGTGGCCCGCATATATGTCTCTCTGGATCTGGAAACCACGGGCCTGGACCCCGAACGAGAAGCCATCATCGAGGTGGCGGCGGTCAAGTTCCGAGGCGACCAGGTCCTCGATACCTGGTCCAGCTTGGTCCGGCCTGACCGACCCATCCCCTACAAGATCACGCGCCTGACCGGCATCCGACAGGAGGAAGCCGACGAGGCCCCCCCGGTATCCGCAGTTGTGGGACATCTGGCCAACTTCATCAAGGACCACCCCCTGGTAGGCCACAGCATAGCCTTCGATGTCGGCTTCCTGCGCCGACGAGGGCTTCTCCTCCCGAACCGAGCCGTTGACACCTTCGAACTGGCCAGCATCCTCGTGCCCCACGCCTCCCGCTACAGCCTGGTCAGACTGGCTGAGGAGTTGCACGTGCCGTGCAGCGGAGCACACCGTGCCCTCGTAGACGCCGATACGACCAGAGGACTCTTCCTGGCCCTTTTGGAGCGAGCTTCCCGGCTGGACTTGAACACCATTCAGGAGATCAATAAGCTGGCAAGAGGCAGCGACTGGCCACTGCGCCAGGTGTTCCTCGACCTTGAGGCCGAGAAAGCTCGCACTGCCTTCACGGGCACGATTCGAGAACAACTGGCAGCCAAAGGTGTCTTGACGGACGAGATGCCAGGGCCGATCTTCGCTGCCACACGCGAGAGGAAACCCCTGGAACCCTCGCTGGAGGTAGTACCCTTGGATATTGCCTCGCTGAGAGGCATGTTTGAAGAGGGCGGGCTGGTGGCCCAACGGTTTCCAGGATATGAGTACCGCCCCCAACAGGTGGAAATGCTGGACCGGGTGAGCGAAGCTTTCAACGAAGGACGCCACCTCCTTGTGGAGGCGGGCACTGGGACGGGGAAATCCCTGGCCTATCTGCTGCCCGCCGCCCGTTACGCTGTGAGCAACGGCCTCCATGTGGTCATCTCCACCAACACCATTAATCTGCAAGACCAATTGTTCTTCAAGGACATACCAGCCCTCCAAAGCCTCCTCCCGTTGGAATTCACAGCCGCTCTGCTCAAGGGGCGTAACAACTACCTGTGTCTTCGTCGCCTGGCCTTTCTCCGCCGCCAGCCCGGTCTGACGGTGGATGAACTCCGGGTTCTGGCCAAGATACTCGTCTGGTTGCCTGGCACGACCACGGGCGACCGCGCCGAGCTGAACCTCATGCGTGACGAGCACCGCATCTGGGCCAGGCTCTCCGCCGAGGATGAGTCCTGCAATCCTGAACTCTGCTCCCACATCGGCAGGTGCTTCTTCTATCGCGCTCGCCAGCAAGCAGAGGAGGTCCATCTGATCGTCGTCAACCACTCCCTCCTTCTCTCAGACATGCTCACCGACAATCGCATCCTGCCCCGCTATCAGCATCTGATCATCGACGAGGCCCATCATCTGGAGGACGTGGCCACCAATCAGTTGAGCTTCGACGTCAATCAGGCGCGCGTACTGGCTCTGCTGAGAGGATTGATACAGACCACAGGAAGGAGAGAGCACGGCCTTCTTCACGAGCTGCCAAACCACCTGAGGGGCAGTACGATCCCCTCACACATACAGGCAGAGGTTGAGAGGTATCTGGCCGAGGCCGTCCAAGAGGTGGACAAGACCCGCACGAGGGTGTCCGACTTCTTCACCACCCTCTCCCTCATTCTGGATGAGCACCAGCGACCAGGCAGCCAGTACGATCAGCGCATTCGACTGACGAGCGGACTCAGAGTACAGCCAGCATGGTCTGACCTGGAGATAGCCTGGGAGAGCTTCTCCGACGGACTGCGGGGGATAGGAGATCGTCTGGAGTATCTCTACAAGGGATTGGCGGGCCTCGAAGACGCCCGCATACGGGAGTACGACGACCTGATGCAGGAGTTGCAAGGCAAACTGCATCAAGTCAGAGATTTGGGGCGGGAACTGGAGGCCATAATCGCCCAGCCCGAAGCTGACGGCATCTACTGGGCCTCCGTCCGCGCTCAAGACGAGACCATAACCCTCCACGCTGCGCCATTGCACGTAGGCGAGGAACTGGAGCACCGTCTGTATACCGACAAGGAGTGTTTGATCCTCACCTCGGCCACTCTGAGCGCCGGTTGCGATTTCGCCTACATCAGGGAGCGGCTCAACCTCTGGGCAGCAGACGAACTGATCATCGGTTCTCCCTTCGATTACGCCAGTTCCACACTCCTCTACATACCCACTGATATCCCCGAGCCTGGCCAATCCTACTACCAGAGGTCCGTGGAGAAGGTCTTGACCGACCTTGCTCGCGCCACGCGAGGCCGGACCATAGTCCTCTTCACTTCCCACAGCCAGTTGCGGGCCACCTACGCCGCCATGGGCCGCCCCCTGGGGGATGAGGGGATAGCCGTCTTGGGCCAGGGAATAGATGGTTCGCGCCACAATATGCTCAATGACCTCAAGACCAACCACGAGACTGTGATCTTGGGCACGCGCAGCTACTGGGAGGGGGTGGATGTGGTGGGAGAGGCGTTGAGTTGCCTGGTCATCGCCCGCCTGCCCTTTCCAGTGCCCAATGACCCCATCTTCGCCGCGCGCAGCGAGACCTTTGACGATCCATTCAATGAATACGCCGTGCCCCAGGCGGTGCTGCGCTTTCGCCAGGGGTTTGGCCGTCTGATAAGGAGCAAGACAGACCGGGGTGTGGTCGTGATCCTCGATAAGCGCGTGCTGACCAAGTTCTACGGACCCGCGTTCTTGGACGCCATACCCCAGTGCACCGTGCGCCAGGGGTCGCTGCACACACTCCCGGAGATGGCTGCTCAATGGATCGCGGGCGAGCACGCCTATCAGCACAATGTGAGGTTGTAGCGGAGTCATGAACAGTCAAAACGTCTGGAATCGCTGCCGAGTCGTGCCTGTGGATAGAGATGGGCACTACGAAAGCTACAGGACCACCGTGTCTTCGGCGGTCATGGGAGAAGGCGATACCGATACCACCGCAGCTAGCACCAGCGCGATGAGCGGAAGTGCACAGTGGCGTCTCGAATATGCCCCGGCACTTCGTCGAAGAGGTGGAGGACACAGGGAGACTTCAGGAGTTGGGACGAGCCATCCACAGTTCGGCCAACTCCCATGGGAACGACCACTATGACTCAACGGCTTAGGGTTCTGAAGATACTCACGCTTGTAGCCGGATCGACCCTGATGGCTGGGGGAGCATCCGGCGCTTCGCTATACCTGTTCCTGCCCTTCTTCTACCATGGACCCGACCTGGTGGCAACCAATCTGACCCTCGCTTCCCTGGCAGCCCTGACCCTGACCCTGGGCTTCACTCTGAGCTATCAGGCCCGCAACTCTCTCAAAGGGCGCCCTTCGACCACGTTTCGTCCACCGTCTCCGTGGTTCATGGTACTGGTTTTCTTCCTCTGCCTGATCGTCGGCCAAGCGATGCTGTCCTTGCTGGCATCCCCTGTGCTAACCTCACTCGCTTTTCCCCCTCTTCATGTCCTCGCCGCCGTCAGCCCCGCTCTCGCCATCCTGGCCTTCGTGGCGCGGCGAACCAGGGCCGCATCCTGGCGCACGGTCAGCCTGGAGGTATCCCATGGCGCACTCTTGGCACCAAT
Source organism: Chloroflexota bacterium (assembly GCA_030613785.1). GTDB lineage: Bacteria > Chloroflexota > Anaerolineae > UBA7937 > B3-Chlor > JAUWLF01. The sequence continues at coordinate 6,889 of JAUWLF010000140.1, forward strand.
GGGCGCCCTGGCCGCTGAGCTGGTTGCGCTGCTAGTCGTGGGTCTGGTCATCGCATTCGTCTTTGCTCTAACCCCCGGTGGGATCGAGCAACTGCTGGACTTGTCCATCAATCTCCAAGACCCTGCCTGGATCGAAGACCCTGCAAACCTGGCGCAATTGGTGCTATCGCCCTGGACTCTCACCATAATCGTTCTCATCTTCGTCGTCATTGCCCCTTTGCTCGAGGAATTCCTCAAAGGGTTGGGTGTTCTGTTGCTGGGCTATCGCCTGCGGGGAGAGGCACAGGCCCTGCTATGGGGTGTGGCCTGCGGTGCTGGTTTCGCTCTGGCCGAGAGCCTGTTCAACGGCTCCATAGCTCTGGAGGGTTGGGGAGCGGTGATGATCATGCGCTGGGGGGCGAGCCTCATGCACTGCGTGGGGACCGGGATAGTAGGTCTGGGCTGGCATCAGGCTCTTGCTGGCAGACGGCCTTGGCGCCTGCTGGCTGCCCATGGGGCCAGTTGGGGCGTCCATGCCCTCTGGAACGGAGCCGCGCTTGCGGTTTTCGTCCCTTCCTTGCTCATGGTCGCGCAGCCGCAGGACTTCGTCACGCAGAGTGTCGCCAGCCTGGTCGTTGTGAGTTCTCTGGC
>JAUWLF010000180.1 GCA_030613785.1 Chloroflexota bacterium
CCCCGATCATTCTGATGACTGCCCATGGGTCCGAGAGCATTGCAGTGGAGGCATTTCGGCTCGGGGCCAGGGACTATATCATCAAACCCTTCACCTTGGAACAGGTGACCGGCGTGCTGGAGCGCGCATTCACCGAAGAGAAGCTGCGTAGGGAGAAGGAGCAGCTAACCATACTGTCGGCGGTTGGGAAATCAGTGGTGTCTCTGATGGCCTTCGCGCCAGCAACTAGCGCTGGGGAAGTTGGCTCTCAGAGAGGATCAGACACCTTCAGCTTCCCTTGCATGGACCACGGCCCCGCCCACGTAATCTCAACATGGGCTAGGTTTCCTCTCCAGTCTCGATCATCCTCGAAGAAGACCAGCTTGTTCGTGTGGGTGCGTCCCCTCCATCTACCTTTTCGCTCTCCGTCCACCAGTATCTCCGCGGTTGATTTGAGCAGCTCGTGGTTGATTGCGGTGGCGATGCGGCGTTGGAGCTCTTCGATGAGTCGTCGGCGCTGGTCTTTCTCTTGTGCTGGAACGTCATCTTCCAGCCGCATAGCTGCGGTCCCAGGACGAGGGGAATAGGCTGCCACATGGACCACGTCGAACTGTAGCTCGGCCAGCAGATCGTAGGTAGCCTGGAAATGCTCCTCGGTCTCGCCAGCGAAACCCACAATCACGTCCGTGGCCAGCGCTACGTCTGGCACACGGTGCCGTATTCGGTCGATGAGGCGGCGGTACTGGTCCACGGTGTAGCCTCGCGCCATTCGTTTCAGCGTCAAGTCATGTCCCGCCTGGACAGGCAGTTCGATGTGTTCGCAGACTTTATCCAGTTCTGCGACCGCCTCGATGATCCTCTCGCTCATGTCGTTGGGATGAGAGGTCAAGAACCTGATACGCGACAGGTGGTCGACTTCATGGACCGCGCGCAGCAAGTCCGCAAGGTCGAGTCTGTCCGGCAGATCATGACCGTAGGCATCCACGTTCTGGCCCAGAAGCGTCACCTCTCGTGCGCCTCGATCTACCATGCTTCGCACCTCTTGCACGACCTCGGGCACGGGACGACTGCGCTCTCGGCCTCTTCTCAGCCGGACGATGCAGTAGGTACAGAAGTTGTCGCAACCATGGACGACCGGGACGTAGCAGGAGACCGGAGCTCGTGACGACTTGTAGGCAGCTCGATGAGTTGCTTGTCTTCTCTCATCCGTCACGAATTCCATCAGGCCTTGGACGTCAGAAGGGTGGAGGAAGAGATCCACGAACGGAAAGCGCTGCTCCAGGCATGTGCTGTCTTCTTCCACCAGACAGCCCATGACGGCGATGGTGGCGCCGGGGTTCTTGGTCTTGAGGGACTTCAAGGAGCTGAGACGGCCATAGACCTTGTTCTCAGCACTTTGGCGGACGACACAGGTGTTGAGCAGCACGAGGTCAGCATCCTCGGGCTCCTTGGTGGGCACGAACCCGAGGGCTTCCAACTCCTGGGCAGCGCGCCAGGAATCGGCTTTGTTCATCTGGCAGCCGATGGTCCAGATGTGGTACTTCACAACAGCACTCGTCGATGACCGAGAGGCCCCACCGTTCGACATGGAAACAGGACGCCAGGGTCCACTAACCCCCCTTTCCCTCCAAGGCCTGCAGGATATTCTCAGAATTGATGGGCAGGCTTCTGAATCTCACGCCAACAGCGTCGTAGACTGCGTTGGCCACTGCCGCCAAGACTCCCGCGATCGCGCCTTCTCCCACCTCTTTGGCTCCGAAAGGCCCCTTGGGCTCGTTCGTAATGACATGGCCACGGTTCATCCGCGGGATCTCCAAAGATGTGGGCATGAGATATGAAAGGAGAGAGGGGTTGAATACCTGTCCCTCTTGGAGGAGCGCCTCCTCCTTCAAAGCCTGGCCGATACCCATGGACACATTCCCATCTATCTGGCCCTCCACGATCAATGGGTTGAGGGGGAATCCGCAATCGTGATAGGCGGTGAGGTTTGACACCTTGACCTCTCCGGTCAAGGTGTCCACCTCCACTTCGGCGACATGCGCCGCGTACCCGTAGGCGGGGGTCAGGCGACCTTTCGCTTTGGCCAGGCTCGGATACCTGTTGGTGTCCGGTAGTGGCTTGAAGTAGCCCCGTCCCATAACTGGATTCCCATTTTGCTGGAGGATACTGGCCCGCACCGCTTCGGCGAAGGAAATGCCTCGCTCCGGCCGCCCGTCGATGTATATCCGCCTGTCTTTTGCCACCAGTTCTGAGGGATGGGCGTCTATCATATCCGATGCTACGTCGAAGAGCTGCCTTTTTGCCTCTGCCGCTGCCATT
>JAUWLF010000060.1 GCA_030613785.1 Chloroflexota bacterium
TAGAACGCCTCGATGTAGAAGAACAGGTCAGCCCTCGCCTCGTCGCGGGTACGATATACACGGTGATGCACCAACTCGCTTTTCAACGTACCAAAGAAGCTCTCCATCGGGGCATTGTCGTACCAGGTTCCGACACTGTTCATACTGGCCTGGATGCCGTGGTCCTTTAACAACGCCTGATAGCCGCTGTCGGTGTACTGGCTGCCCTGATCGGAGTGGTGGAGGAGACCAGGATCTGGCTGACGTCGACGGATGGCCATCTGCACGGCATTAGCAGTCAGAGCGCTGGTCATACGCTCCGACATCGCCCAGCCGACAATACGGCGGGTGTAGAGATCCAAGATGGCAGCCAGATAGAGCCAACCTTCCACAGTAGGAATGTACGTAATGTCTGCCAGCCACTTCCTATGTGGTCGGTCGGCCACAAAGTTACGTTGCAGCAAGTTCGGGGCCACAGGGTGAGCTTTGTTCCGTTTGGTGGTGACCTTGTAGCACCTGGTCTGTATAGCCCGAAGGCCGCGCAGTCGCATCAAGCGCGCCACCCGGTTGTCGCTGCAAGCCACACCCTGGGCCTGGAGTTCACGGTGGATGCGCGGACTGCCGTAGGTTTCGTAGCTGTCGTTGTACACGGCCTCGATTCTCTTGACCAGTTCTTGGTTCGCCATCTCCCGCGCGCTGGCAGGCCGTTTGCGCCAGGCATAGTAGCCGCTCGGTGACACGTTGAAGTCTTTGCACATTAGCATAACAGCAAACTCGTCCCCATGGTCTTCAATGAATTGGAATCTCATTTGTTTGGGTGCGAGAAGATGGCCACTGCTTTTTTTAGGATGTCTCGTTCCTGGCGCAGGATCTCATTCCGGCGCTCTAGCTGCCGGATACGTTCTTGCTCCGCCGTGAGACGCCCATGACCTGGAAAGGCGTGCTCTCCTTCTTCTGTGAGCTTCTGCTTCCAGCGGCAAAGACAACCGGCTCCGATGCCCAGGTCGCGTTCAATCCGGGCACCACTGTTGCCGCTTGTCTCCAGTAGCCGCAGCGCTTCTCGCTTGAATTCAGCAGTATAGGTCCTTCTGGACTTTTTCATCCTTGTCCCTCCGATAGTAGTATACACGAATCTTGCTTATCTTCGTGTCCACTTTTTCGGGGGAAGATCGCGTTTTCAAGGCCTGACCATTCGACACGCCTAGGGCAGGAGCCCTTACTACCAGCCGCTTGTAGTGTGCGCGTTAGCGCATCATAAGGGATGAAGCCCTTGCTGTCAACGAACCTCCTCCAGCATCTTGCGAGCGCACGGGAGGTTTGGTGTTTCCAACACGGGGGCCAATGGGGTAGGGGCACGGCATGCCGTGCCCCTACGACTACTTATTGGTCAGCCCGGTTTGGCGAGCTCTTGGCTGGCGACGCTAGAATCTCTCCTTCACCAGTTCGTCCACCACCGATGGATCGGCCAGGGTGGTGGTGTCACCCAGTTGCTCTCTTCCCTCGGCGATGGCCTTGAGGATGCGCCTCATAATCTTGCCACTCCGGGTCTTGGGCAGCGCGTCGGCGAACTGGATCTTGTCCGGCCTGGCGATAGGGCCTATCTCCTTGCCCACGTGCAGGGCCAGTTCCTTCCTCAACTCCTCGCTCTTCTCCACACTGCTGATCAGGGTGACGAAACCATAAAGGGCCTGGCCTTTGATTTCATGGGGAAAAGGCACCACCGCAGCCTCGGCCACCGAAGGATGACTCACGAGAGCGCTCTCCACCTCCATGGTGCCGATGCGGTGGCCAGAAACGTTGATCACATCATCCACACGTCCCATCAGCCAATAGTACCCATCTTCGTCCTTCCTGGCGCCGTCACCGCTGAAATAGACGTGCCCCAGGCTTGGAAAGCGGGAGAAGTACGTGTCTACGTATCGCTGTGGATCCTTGTAGAGGGTCATCAACATGCCGGGCCACGGCTTCGTAGTGATCAGGTAGCCGCCCTCGTTCACGGCGCAGGAGGTACCGTCATCCCTCACCACGTCGGCGAAGATGCCTGGGAAGGCCTTGGTGGCCGACCCTGGCTTGAGGGGGATAGCGCCCGGCATGGGGGTGATGACAACACCACCAGTCTCGGTCTGCCAATAGGTGTCCACGATGGGGCAGTTCTCGTGGCCGATTACCTTGTAGTACCACATCCAGGCTTCGGGGTTGATGGGCTCGCCGACGCTGCCCAGCAGGCGCAGCGAACTCATATCCCGTTTGGCGGGCCACTCGTCGCCGTCCCGGGCGATGGCCCTGATGGCGGTGGGGGCGGTGTAGAAAATGTTGACCTTGTACTTCTCGACGACCTCCCAGAAGCGGTCCGGCTCAGGGTAATTGGGCACACCCTCGAACATAAGACTAGTCGCCCCGACGGCCAGAGGGCCGTACACGATGTAGCTATGCCCGGTCACCCAGCCGATATCGGCGGTGCACCAGTAGACGTCGTCATCTCTGATGTCGAAGACCCACTTCATGGTCAGCGCGCAGTGCAGCAAGTACCCTGCCGTGTTATGGACGACACCCTTGGGCTTTCCGGTGGTGCCGCTGGTGTATAGTATGTAGAGGATGTCATCGGCGTTCATCAGCTCTGGCTCACAATCGGGCGAGGCATCCGCCATCAGGTCATCCCACCAATGATCGCGACCTTCTCTCCACTCTATGTCTACACCAGTACGCTTGACCACAACGACGTTCTCTATCGTGGGGCAATCGTCTAGGACGCTATCCGCATTGCCTTTCAGGGGGGTTATCCTGCCGTGGCGGAAGCTACCGTCGCTGGTGATCAGCAGTTTGGCCTCGGCGTCTTGGATGCGGTCCTTGAGGGACTCGGCGCTGAAGCCTCCAAAAACGATGCTATGGATGGCTCCAATCCTGGCACAGGCCAGCATGGCGACGGGCAGTTCGGGGATCATGGGCAGATACATGCAGACCCTATCGGCCCTCTTGACCCCCAGGCTCTTCAACACATTGGCGAATTTGCACACCTCTTTGTGGAGCTCCTCGTAGGTGTAGGTCCTGCTGTCGCCTTCCGGTTCCCCCTCCCAGATGAGGGCCGTCTTGTTGCGGCGTTCCGTGTTGAGATGCCGGTCCAGGCAGTTGTAGGACGCGTTGAGCTGGCCTCCCACAAACCATCTCCAGAAGGGGGGATCGCCGCTCAGGACCGTATCCCACTTCTTGTACCAGTCAAGCTGCTCCTCGGCATGCTTGGCCCAGAAGGCCTCCAAGTCGTCTTCAGATTCCTTGTAGATGGTCTCGAACTCCTCCATGCTCTTCACGGCAGCCTTGCTCCGGAAATCCTCGGATGGTGGGAAGAGCCTCTTCTCGTCGAGCAACGAAGTGATGGTGTCTTCTCTCTTTGGCACTGTTCTTGCCCTCCTTTAGAAATCGTGGCCCCAACCCGGTCGAGAGGGCTCATCCAGCTCGCTCCCCGATGTCAGGTCAAGGCGGTGCAGATTGTGATGTGAAACCGAAGCGAGAATATGTGTCATCTACCTGGTATGCCGTCCTCCGTGCGCCACACATACATCATAACATATGTTCTCCGAACAGCCAAGCAACAAAAGTGCGGATGATCGCAAAGCCATGTTGCGTGTTCCCCTCGTGGAAGGACTCCCTATCGTCCCCTGAGTGCAACTTGGCGGAATGGATCAGGAAAACCCCAGGAACTTGAGGATGAGAATGAGGTTCGTTGCTGTGAACCAACCGCATCGATCGTTGATGCTGCAAGATAGAGGGTGCCTTCGTCTGCTGAAGGTCGGCGTGGTGTATTTCCGGGCGGCGATCCCCATGGCTTGGAAGGCACTGCTCTGCCAGCAGACTGTGACAGCTCTGCCTGTTCAAGGCGAAGCATGCCCATGCGCACCCTGTTATCCGCATTTTCGATCACCCTGACATCATTCCACAGGTCCCAAGGGAGCCACTGTTCTTCCGTATAGCTCGTTCAGCACTTGAGCCAGGGCTGTGTAGATCGCTGCAAACCCACAGACGATCCCTTCGTAACCTGCGATCTGCTTTATGACGCTGCTGTCTAAGGCATCTCCAAGAGCCAACAGGAAAAACAGTATAGTCAATGAACCAAATATGAACTGTAGCGCTCTATTGATTCTCAATGTGCCTATGAACATCACTCCAGTGAATATGCCCCACATCACAAGATACGCTACCATGGCAGAGGTGTCAGGAGCGGGTGCCCATCCCATGCTAGGCATCACCACCAAGGCGACCAGGCTAAGCCAGAATGAACCGAAGGATATGAACGCAGTTGTCCCAAAGGTATTGCCTTGTTTCCACTCCATGACCCCTGCAATAATCTGTGCTATGCCGCCATAGAATAAACCCACGGCCAGTATCATGCTGCCGAGGGGGAAGAGGCCCGCATTATGCAGGTTGAGGAGCACGGTTGTCATACCGAACCCCATGAGACCAAGTGGTGCCGGATTTGCTAGTTTTTCGCTCATTTTGTCTGCCTTCCTTTCTACGTAAGGTCCTCCTCGGACCAATTCTCCTCATCACCAGTTGATGCAAAGGTACTTGGATCGCGAGCTGTCGATCGGCTGGTCACCTCCTTCAAGCTTGTCGACCAAAAGCGGCCTAAGGGAAGATTCCACGTGAATTGGCACATTCCCTGTCTTGTGGCTGCGCGGCCCACCTTCAGACCCTTTTCATGATAGCACGGGAAGGTCAAAAGGTGGTCTTTGTTGGGTGTTAATTAGGTCAAAAGCGAGAAACCCGGTACGTCTGCCCGTTGGACAGCTTGGCCCTCCGGGGGCAGAAGCGCTGCACGGTCTGAGCACGTTGTCCAATTCGTCTTCTGCGAAGAAGAGGGCGTTGTCGCCAGAAAGCTGCAGGATCTGTGCTGCGAGGCCAAGCGAACTCCGCAGTCGCACGGCAGGCCGTGCGGTTACACTAGGGTTCGCGGTTTGGCGCACGCTCCAGCCATTGACTGGGCCGGGCGAGAAGCGCAGCACCTCCTGCTGGTCTTGGACGGTCCCGCCACGGCTCGAGAATCCAGCAAGTCCTCTTCAACGCTCTTCGCAGACGGGCTTGACAATGGATGCGAACTGGTGTATGATTGAAGTGTGGAAGGAGTCTCCTCATGAGCATGACGGAACGCCAGAGGACCTTTCTGGAGCAGTTCTGGGAGCTACACCGAGAGGTGAAGGCGCCTCTCCACTATTCCGTTGTGGCTGAGAAGCTCAAGGTAAGCAACATCTCGGCGTATGATATGTTGCGTCTGCTGAAGAAGCAGGGCATGGTTGCTTCCCAGTACCTCTTGCCCAAGAAGCAGCGCGGCCCCGGCCGGTCGACTATCGTCTTCTATCCCACTCAGCGCGGGAAGGCCTTGTTCAGTCGTCCCCAGCCCGAGGAAGGTGAGCGGGGAGAGTGGGAGGACCTGAAGGAGAAGATATTGCAGGGTCTGAGGAAGAGAAAAGACGAGTACGACCAGATGCTGGATGAGCTTCTGTCACGGATACCTCAGCGCAAGTCGCCTATGCTTCATAGCACAGAGATGATCGCCGCTATCGTTCTACAGGTGTGCCAGTTGGGTGAGGAAGCGAGGGAGCGGTTGTTCAAGGAGGCGCGCAAGCTGATGCTGGCAGGGGAATCGGGACTGAACGCCTTGGCCGGATTGTCTCTGGGCCTGACGCTGGTGGAGGGAGACGATACCGGCTTCACCGACAAGCTCTTCTCCTATGTGGGAAGATATCAGGAGGATCTCAGTAGGCTGAGCGTGGAGAGTAAGGAGGCGCTTTCCGACTTCTTCCTGGAGGTGGTGAAGACTGTAGAGGGGGAGAAGGTGTGAGGCGGCCTCGGTCGAGGGTGGCTCTTTTTTTGTCGAATTGTTTTGTTTTATTAGGCTTGTGAATGCCGATTAGCATCCAGAGGGGAGGATTATCAGCAGAGTCGCCATCGTCACCGACAGCAGCGTCAACATGCCTGGAGGGCTGGTGCAGCAATACGGGATTGACGTCGTTCCCCTCAAGGTGATCTTCGGCGAGCACAGCCTGAGGGACGGGATTGACATCGCGCCGGCAGAATTGTACGAGATGTTGGCCGCATCGCCTCAGTTGCCCACCACCTCTCAGCCATCAACGGGAGACTTCGCAGAGGTCTACGGGCGCCTGAGCGAGGAGGCGGAGGAACTGAGGGAGGAGGTACTTTCACGTTTCGATCCCAGCGAGTTCTATCTCACCGAACTGACCTCGGCTCTGGGGACGCATGTGGCCCCTGGGACTGGGATGGTACCTGGACTGAGAGGAGGAGTCCTCCATGGGGAGATGAGTCTGCTACTGGCGCGGGAGTTGGTCCAGTAGGTCTTGATAGCTGCTCATGCGGCCGACCGTATCCAGGAAGGCAGCCAAGGATGGGCTTCTCTCCCTCACGATACGCATCTGCTCTCCGATGGGATTTGTCTCAGCCGCCCAGCCCTTGCCTGCTGCATACGAACCGTAGAAGGCAAAATAGGCCTGGTTCAGCTTCCTGAGATGGTATCCCATCTCCACCAGCTTCTGCCTTCTCTGCTCCATGTATACCTCTGCCTCCTCTACCTTGCCCGCGGCGAGTAGCTCCTCGACATGGATCCTGGTCTTGCGCATGTTGGAGTTGAAACTGAACTCATCTCCGTGGACCAGTGCAGGCGCCCGGGACGATTCCCGATCCATCTCCAGCAGTCGGCTCTTGTAGATGTCGGGGTAGAATATCCTCTCCAACTCCAGCGACAACTCGTCCTCGACCATGCTCGCCACCGTCTCATTCATGCTCATCAATTCCTGACTGTCGCCGTAGCGTTGACCCAGAGGATGAAAGAGGAGGTAGTTGTGGGTCCACTCATGGATGATGACTCTGATGGCGAACCGCAGCGAAGCCCGCTCGACGATCACTGTGGGATAAGCTCCGACCCCTCCCGTAGGCACCACGAGCGAGGCAACGTTCAGGTCATCGGTGAGGCGCTCGATCTCCTCTATCTGGGTCAGGCTGAGGGTTGGTTGCAGGGATACGGTTCCGATTCTGTCTATCCTGTCCCGTCGCGAGATGATGAGAAAATCCGGTGAGGACTGGAACTCGAACTCCACAGGGGGCATCACCCAGCGATCTAAAAGTGGCACGTGGAGTGTGATATCTTGCGAAAGCAGAATCTCTTCCACCTGCTGGCGCAATATGTTCTCTACCAGGTTCTCCAACCGTAGGCGCTCCGCGGACTTGGCATCCAGCTCGTCCTGAAGCGCGCTGAGGTCTGGCGTGTCCCCTTCCTTGGCCCTGGTGATGGTGATCTCGCTCTCCAGCCTTCCTATCTCTTGGACCAAAGAGAAGTATTCACGCACCTGTTGTATCTGCTGCTCCCTGTCCAAGTCGTGGGGCTGATCAGTGTCGGTCAGCCTGTTGATCAGCTTCTCCCGAACGGTCTGGAACTCGTAGACCGACCATTCGAACCTGTGACGGCCAGCGAAGGGATCCGTCCTGTACGTGAATACATCCGCTGGATGGAGTGAATCCCGCTTCAAGGCGACCAGAATGAGGAGGAGCAATAGCGAACAGGTGAAGGCCCTTAGGGCTTTTGACCTCATGATTGCTCAGTCTTGACTGATGGTTTCATATTCTATCACCGCTCCTCGCGGCATACAAAGGATGAGCCGCTGAGGGTGTTAAAGAACACGCTCTTGATTCTTCTGGCGTGTCGGCACCATCGTGGGACTGGCAGGCAATGATGGCCCTTTCACCCGGCCCGATCAACGACTGAGCCATGCGCCGAACGGCGACGTTGGCGTAGCCTCACAGCATGCCGTGCCCCTATCCCAAATGCCTCCCGTGGAGGGGAAAGGAAAGCGAAAGGGCCACCGTCTCAAGAACGACAGCTCCTCTTTTTGGCGTCTGAACAAAGACACCCTCCCGAAGGTTCAAAACCTTCGGGAGGGTTGAATGAACACATCTGCAGTAGGGGCAGGTTTCAAACCTGCCCCTACTTCTTCCGCCAGCGCAAGCTAGCGTATCCCACCAACTCGACCAGCCCGCTGTCCAACAACAACGTGTCTATCCTATTCGACCGCGCAGGCTCGACCCCAGGCAACCTCCTCAGCAGGCAATCCCTGGACTTCTAGGCACAGTCATTCAAGCAGTGCCATGAACTCCTCCCGGGTCAAGTCGGCATCCCGCAGTACTTTCCGTAGAAGGCCTCGTCCGATTTGCCTGCCAGGATGAACAGGCACGGTGACCATCCGTCCATCCCGATGTTTCATCCGGATGTGACTACCCTCTTACCGGAGTATACTGAAGCCTGCTTTCTCCAGGCCACGTATCAGTTGCTGGGCTTTCAATATCGGTAGCTTCGTCGTCAAAGGGCTATCTTCTGAATGCCAACGAACTCCGGCGGGACCTGCTCGATGTCTTCCTCAAGGCAGAGTTCGATGACTTCCTTGATGTTAGCCATCAGTTCGTCAAGGCTTCTTCCTTGACTGTAGCAACCCCGTAACTGAGGCACTTCCCCTACGTAATACCCATCTTCATCTCGTTCGATGATCACATAGAACTCCCGCTTGGGTGCACCCATTCTGCTGCCTCCTAGCTCCCTCATCGTCACCTTGTGCGTGGCCCGCTATCTGCCCCTACTCATTGTAGCTTGTGTACGCCGCTCCAGCAACTTCAGACTGTAGCTAAGCCAAGAGATCGTTGGCGTTGTGTTCCGACCGAGGTTGCCCTCTGACCTCGGCGAAGTCTTCTCGATTCTGAAGGGGGCCTTGCACCGTATCAGAAGGTGAGTGCGATGTGCGGCGCCCGCGGAAGAGGTGGATCATCGCTCAACTGACCTGTCGCAAAGTCCACCCTCCGGAATCGCGCACGTGTGACTGGTTTCGTGCACGGTGGATACACCCGGAGCAAGACCGTGATGCGCCTGGGAGTGCGGGTGAACCATTGTGCCCTCAAACTGGATGTGATATACTCGTTTGGCACAGACGGGAGATGCTCAACCCTCGCATCCTCGAAGAAGCCCGTCGATGGGCTTGGATAAGGCGTCATGTCTGCAAGAGCGAAATACCTAGGCGTCGGCCTCCTGGTCGTCGTGCTACTCGCGTGCCTGCTTATCTTCAGCTACGGCAAGTATGTGCGGCTGATGGGACATGCCAAGTCGTTGACCCAACACCTGGGGAACCTTGAAGCGAGAGGACAGGGAGACCTCTTGGCCAGCTTCAAGAGGGAGGAGGTCGAAGGGGTTCAGGCCGAGTTGGCCGAGGTAGGGCAGGATTTACGGGCCATAAAGTCAGAAGCAGGTATGGTCCTGGTGCTCGCTCCTCATTTGGGGTGGCTGCCAGTGGTGGGCGGAGATGTGGCCGCAGCCGCGGAGTTGTTGGAGATAGGCATTGGCGTCTCCAAGGCCGGGGAGTTGATCTTCGAGGGCATGGCGCCTTTGGTGGTGTTGTTTGAGGGATCTGAGACAGATTCTTCGGTGAGCTTCGGCGAGGCCCTGTCGACCACGCTGCTGGATGGTCAGCCTCAGTTCGCAGCAGCCCAGGCTGAATTGGACGCTGTCCGGCAGCACCGAGAGCGGATCAGTGATGAGCGTCTCTCACCGCGGCTCGCCCGGCTGCTGGAGCGGTTCGACAGATACCTCCCCTTGCTGGAGACCGGCCTGCAGGGCCTGACGATCGCCCCTCATCTACTGGGGGCCGAGGAGCCCCGTACCTATCTCCTTCTAGCACAGAACGACAATGAGTTGCGGGCCACGGGTGGGTTCATCAGCAGTGTGGCGTTACTGCGCATAGCCAACGGACAGATAGTGGAGATGGACTTCCGTGATAGCTACGCCGTGGATGACCTCTCTCAGCCGCACCCGTCACCGCCCGAGCCTCTGGAGCGGTACATGCTGGCGCAGATCTGGTTGCTGAGAGACGCGAACTGGTATCCCGATTTCCCCGCCTCCGCTGAGGTGGCGCGTGAGCTGTACCAACTGGATCAAGGGGTGCTGGTGGACGGAGTCATCGCCACGGACTTGGTTGCCGTGGAATCTCTCGTCGCAGCGCTGGGGCCGATCCGCTTGGACGAGTACGACGAAGAGGTGAATGCGGGCAACGTCATGGAGTTGATGCAGGAGTACTGGGCCTCGCCTGGAGGGGAGGGTCAGACCGGTGAGTGGTGGGTCCACCGTAAGGACTTCATGGGTGCCATGCTGGGGGAGATGATAGCCAAGGTGGAGACCGACATCGGATCAGTCGATCTCTCGGGATTGATGCAAGTTTTGGGCCGAGGGATTGGGGAGAAGCACATTCTGATCTATCTGGCCGATCCCAGGATGAGCGAGATATTGGCCGAGAACGGGTGGGATGGGGCGTTGCGACCCACGGAAGGCGACTTTCTGATGGTGGTGGACACCAACATGGGGTTCAACAAAGTCAATCCCAACATCGAGACCAGAGTCGACTATCAGGTGCTCATGGATGGGGGGGGCAGCTTATGGGGTCGAGTGTCTATCCATTATGACAACAGAAGTGGCGGCAGCGTAGCTCAGTGTGTCCAGGAAGCCGTGTACCCGCCCACTTATCAGGAGATGATGGAGGGGTGTTACTGGAACTACCTGCGCGTCTATGTGCCTGAGAAAAGCCAACTGCTACAGGGGCCAGAACTCCCCCTACCTGAAGGCAGCCTGCGAGCGAGGGACAGTGGCCTGGGAGGCACCACCCTGCCGCCAGATGTAGGACCGGTCGAGGCGGGGAAGAACATCTTCGCTACCTTCTTCGTGGTGCCACCCGGGGAGGAGAGAGAGATCGTTTTTGGGTATGAACTACCGCCGGACGTGCTGGAAAGGGAGGGCTCAAGCACAAGATATCGGCTGCTGATTCAGAAGCAACCAGGCACTGCGGCCATCCCTCTTCAGGTAACGGTTACCCTGCCCGAAGGTTCAGAGGTCTTATCTACACAGCCAGAGGCAAGCTTGGTCCTCGACGGGGCGGTCATGTTCGAGACCAATCTCCTCGTCGACCGGGAGTTAGAAGTAGTCTTCCGCTAGTGGGGCTCTGAGAGGCCCCGTAGGAGCGCGGATGGTGAGGAGACTACCATTCATCTTCATGCTGACGGGCATTGTGGTCGTCGCTCTGTTCTCTTCTGGTCTTGCGACGTGGGCCGCGCCTGGCACCGACCCTGTGCGACAGACGGTCCCCACGATGACGCCCACCTCGCGGCCAGGTCCCCCCAGCACGCCTGAACCTCCCCAGCAGGATACCCCCGCGCCAGTGGTGCCGACCCCTACCCACACCTGGACTCCTCAGCCGACAGAGACACTTCCACCAACCTCGGAGCTGTCTGCCACACCTACTCTGGCTACAGCAGCGTCCCCAACGGGCACTCCTCCCTCCCTCACACCACTGCCAGCTTGGGATTTCGGCGATGCCCCCGACCCCGCTTTCCCCTGCCTCCTGGCTAGCGACGGCGCTCGGCACTCCATGGTGGAGTTCGAATGGCTAGGAGCAGGGGTGGATCAGGAGCAGGATTCGCGACAGGTAGATGCCGACCTCTACGACGATGGAATAGGAATTCCCGAATTGATGGCGTGTGCAGAGGCCAATCTGGAGGTCAGCGTGACTGTGCGCGATCGGGATGACCCTCAGCATCCCTATGATGCGGAACACCTGCTGTACCTGAACGTACTGGTTGACTGGGACGGCGACGGGGCTTGGGGAGGAAGGATCTCCTGTCCTCAGGGCTTGGTGGCCTCCGAGTGGGCGGTGCGAAACCTCGGGGTAGACGCCTCCTCGTGGTCGAAGGGCACCACCGCGACGGTGATTCCCCTCCAGTTGCCTGTTGGCCCCAGAGCCGGCCAGAGTTGGGCTCGTTTCACACTGAGCTACGCAGAGGTGATCTGGGGAGATGATTGGGATGGGAGAGGGGCTTTCGCCTTCGGCGAGACAGAGGACCACTTGCTGATCATCACACTTCCGCCATCTGCCCCGGCAGAGGCTCCATCACCGACGTCTGTGGCGGTAGCTACACCTACGCCCGCTCCCACCGGCTCCGTGGGGGCTGCGCCGGGTCCTACCTGGGAACAAACGCTGGTCCTCTTCGGCGCGGGCCTATTCCTCGGGATCGCCCTCGTAGCTCTCTTGATCGCCTGGAGGAGGAAGGACTGGCGCATTCTGGTGGGCGTGCTCGTCGCCGCGGTGATCTTGCTAGTGGTCGGGAGCATGTACTTTGGGCCCAGGCTGGCTCGCACGGTGCTGTTTGGCAAGCCAGTGCCGCCGACACCTTATGAGCGCATCATACCGACTGCCACCATGACCGAGGAGGCAACGGCGGAATCCACTTCGTCCACGCCAGAGGTGATCGACACTCCCGCGCCGGACCGCTCGATCACTCCCCAGCCTGAGGCCGCCGAACCCACAGTGCAAGCTCCCGTCTCCACGCCGCAGTTCGTCATCGCCAGCCCTGTGCCATCTTTGATGTCGGTCAGGGACAGGTTCGGGTTCGGTGTGGCCATCGCGCCCATTAGTGGCTACGCCGTAGATCAACTCCATGCCGGATGGTATCTCAACTGGCGGGCCGACCTCAACCCCGCGCGCCCTCAGGGGATGGAATATGTGCAGATGATACGGGTGGGGGGCACCAGTTTCTCTCCCAGCGGACAGGATCTGGAAAGGGTTATCCAGAACAATCCCGGTTCCTTGTGGCTGATCGGCAATGAGCCTGACGTCATCTGGCAGGATAATACCACCCCCGCCGACTATGCGCGCATCTATCATGAGGTGCACACTCTGCTCAAGAGCATCGACTCGACCTGTGAGGTGGCCATAGCCGGCATCACCCAGCCCACACCTCTGAGGCTTCAGTATCTCGACCTGGTCCTGGATGCCTATCAGGACCTCTACGGGGGCATGATGCCAGTGGACGTGTGGAACGTGCATGCCTTCATTCTCCGCGAGGAGCGGGACTCCTGGGGCGTGGACATCCCTCCCGGCATCTCCGCTGACCAGGGGCGTCTCCATGAGCTTGAGGATCACGACGATATGGAGATCTTCCGTGAACAGATCGTGGCCTTCAGGCGCTGGATGAAGGATAGGGGGGAGAGGGACAAGCCTCTGATCGTCTCGGAATACGGCATCTTGCTGCCGGAGGAGTACGGCTTTCCATACGAGAAGGTCAGAGACTTCATGTACGCTACCTTCGACTACTTCCTGACCGCCAGTGATGCCTCCCTGGGGTATCCCGCTGACGGCAACCGACTCGTGCAACGCTGGGCCTGGTACAGCCTTAGCGACACGGTCTATCCCACAGGAAACCTCTTCGATCCGGATACGGGACAGATAACTTCCCTGGGACTGGCGTATAGCAGCTATACGTCCTCTCACTGAAGGCCAATTCCTCAGCCTGCCGCGGTTGGATTCCACATCGTGAAGGCGGTTATCGCGAAATCGCATTCAGCGCATTGACTAGCCTCCGCCCCTCTCTTATGATGGGCGTGGAGAGCACATCCCGCGCCGCGAGGAAGACGTTGATGAAAGAATACCAGCTCCCGGTGATCATCGAGTACGACCCTGAAGAGGATGTCTACCTGGCCGATTGTCCCTTGCTCCAGGGCTGCTACACCAACGGCAAGACGCACCAAGAAGCTCTGGCAGAGATTGAAGACGCCATGAGAGTGTGCATCGAATCACGCCTGGCTGTGGGCGACCCGATCCCCGCCCCAGAATACGTTACGGTCGCGGTCTGATGCCCCACAAGCTACCGCGATCCAGATGGACACTGGACAATCGTCTCGATCCCTCCGCACGGTGAGGGGTAGCTGAGCCGCCAGAAGGATTGCATTGGGTGATCAGTAGAACCACAGTACACAGAGCGTCACTGGCGATTGGCCTGGCGCTGGGCCTCCTGTTGCTGATCCTGGCTTTCAGGGTCGTAGATCCATCAAGTCTGGTGGCAGCTCTGGCCAACACGGACCCCGGTTTGGTGACCTTGGCGTTGCTCACGGTGGCGGCGACTGTCGTGGCCAAGGCCCTTCGGTGGAGACTCCTCTACTACCCTGCGCATGGGAACCTGCGCCTCAGCAGCCTGCTCTCGGCCATCCTTATCGGCCAGACGATGAACTTCCTGCTGCCGATCAGGGTGGGGGAGTTAGCCCGCGCTTTTCTAGTCGGGGAGGCGGAGAGGCTGAGTAAGCTCCTTGCATTGGGGACCATTATGGTGGAGAAGCTGCTGGACGGCCTGATGCTTCTGCTGATCGTGGGTCTTCTCTTCCTGCTCATGCCGGTACCAGATTGGCTGCGCATAGCTGGGGTCACTATGGGGCTCACGCTCGGCGGCCTGCTGGCGACCATATTGCTACTCACCAGTCAAAGAGAGAAAATCCTGGGAGCTGTGGGCCGACTGGGTGAGTTGACGCCGTTCTTGGAGCGACTGGATCTGCGCCAGCGACTGGCGGCGCTGGCTGACGGGCTGAGTTCCTTGCGAGACGGAGCCGTAAACGTACGATTGCTGGCGTGGTCCCTCTGTATCTCGTTTCTCGCAGCATCGACGAACTATCTGACTCTGGTGGCTCTGCGGATAGAAGTCCCGCTGTTGACTGCTTCCCTTTTCGTTCTGGTTGTCCTACATCTTGGCCTGGCGGTGCCCTCCTCGCCAGCTCGCATCGGTGTCTTTCAGTTTCTCTGCTTCCTGTCCCTCTCATTCCTCGGCGTGGAGGGAAGCCTGGCCCTGGCCTACGGCTTCGTTCTGTACGCCATAGTCGTTCTACCGGTCATCCTTGCGGGCATCCTCTGCCTGTGGAAGGGAAATCTGACTCTCTACCGGCTGGCGAGGCAGGTGGAGGATAGCTGATGGAGATCTCCGTGGTCGTTCCAGCCTACAACGCGGCACCCACGATAGGTGCCTGTCTGGAGGGCCTACTGGCGCAAAGCGTGCCTCGGCACAGGTACGAGGTGATCGTGGTGGACGATGGCTCGGACGATCAGACGAAGCAGGTAGTGCGCGGCTACGATGTGCACTTGATTGACCAGCCTCATCAGGGGCCAGCCAGGGCCAGGAATCGGGGAGTGGCGGAGGCAAGGGGGGAGATAGTGCTCTTCACCGATGCCGACTGCGTCCCCGCAAACGATTGGATCGGCCAGATGGTCACGCCTTTCGAGGACCCAGAGGTCGTGGGGGTCAAAGGGGCGTACCGCACGCGACAAAAGGGGATCCTCCCTCGCTTCGTTCAGTGCGAATATGAGGAGCGATACCAACGCATGGCCAGGCTGAGGCAGATAGATTTCATTGATACGTACGCCGCGGGCTACCGGCGGGAGGTCTTTCTGGAGCAAGGGGGTTTTGATATTCGCTATCCTGACGCCTCCGTCGAGGATCAGGAGTTCTCCTTCCGTCTGGCGGAACGAGGCTACAAGATGATCTTCAACCCCCAGGCAGTGGTGTATCATCAGCATCCCCGGACGGTGGGGGCTTACTTCAAGCGCAAGTTCAACATCGGCTATTGGAAGGTGATGGTGCTACAGCGGCACCCGCAGAAGGCGGTGAGTGACTCTCACACACCGCAGAGTCTGAAGGTACAGATGGGAGTCGTCTTGCTGCTGATACCTGTTGTGGGGTTGGTCGTACTGACAGGGCTGGTTTTGCCATTCTTGGTGGCAGCGATCCTCTATGCGGTCAGCGTTCTGCCCTTTGTAGTCAGAACTCTACCCCGAGATCCCTTGGTGGCGCTTCTCTCGCCCTTCCTACTCTTCGTGCGGGCGGTGGCCTTGGGATGTGGCATGCAGAAGGGTCTCTGGGACCTGGCGTTTCGCACAGAGGTTAGGGGTTCGCATGCCTGAGCTTCCTGAGGTCGAGACCATCAAGCGCGAACTGCGCCCTTTGCTCGTGGGGCGCACCATTGTCGGTGCAAGTGTGGGCTGGGAGGGGTGCGTGGACCGGCCCTCCCTGGAGGAGTTCGGCGAGCAGATAGCAGGGCGCCGCATAGAAGAGGTCGGACGCCGAGGGAAGTTCCTCGTTTTCACGCTGTCGGGCGGCCTGACGCTGCTGGTGCATCTCCGTATGACTGGTAGCCTGCTGGTGAAGGAGGCCTCCACTCCATGGGAGCCCCATACTCGCTTGTGTCTTGGGCTGGACGATGGTCAGGAATTGCGCTTCGTGAACGTGCGCAAGTTCGGACGCCTCTATCTGGTGGCCGACGCCGAGGAAGTCCTGGGGGGCTTAGGGCCTGAGCCTTTGGATGAAGACTTCCGAGTGGAGGACTTCTGCGCTCTCTTTGAGAGCCGTCGCGGGATGATCAAGCCGCTGCTGCTGGACCAGCATTTCATCGCTGGCCTGGGAAACATCTACGCGGACGAGGCTCTGTTCCAGGCCAGGCTTCATCCCCAGCGCAAGGCCGACACCTTGACGTCTGACGAGTTGTGCCGTCTCCACGAGAGCATCCGCGACGTGCTGCGTGCAGGAATCAAGGATCAGGGTACCACTGTGTCGGACTACGTACGTCCCGACGGGAGCAAGGGAACTCATCAGTACTCGCTGCTGGTCTCGGGGCGAGCGGGCGAGGCTTGTCGTCGCTGTGGGGCGACCATCGAGCGTCTGGTAGTAGGTGGCAGAGGGACGTACATCTGCCCTCGGTGTCAGGAGACCCCTTCGCGGTCAGGGCAGAGGGGGACCGCAGCGGGGGTTCGACGGTGAGGGGGTCTATGTGCATCCTCGGTTGGTGGAACTGTGCCAACGCATGGGGATTCCCGGATACTGAGGGCAAGGGGATGAACGCCGTCTACGGGGAGTTCTTCGCCGAGAGTCCGCCTACCCGCTCTACGGTGCAGGGCGGTCCGCTGGCCAAAGGGGCTCTGGTTGAGATAGAGGCCATTGCCGTGAGGTGATGCCCGCGCCCCCTAGAGGGCCTGATGCTCGGTGCGCGAGATGATCTCGTCCTGTAACGTCGCGCTGAGGTCGCAGAAGTAGTCGCTGTAGCCCGCCACCCGCACGATCAGGTCCCGGTATTGCTCGGGGTGCTCTTGAGCCGCTCGAAGCGTGGCCGCATCCACCACGTTGAATTGCACGTGGTGACCGTCCAGTTTGAAGTACGTGCGTATCAGATGGACTAGGTTGTCTAGGCCGGCTTCGTCCTGCAGCAGCTGCGGCGTGAACTTCTGATTGAGCAAGGTACCTCCGGTGCGCACATGGTCCATCTTGGCCACCGACTTGAGAACTGCCGTTGGCCCGCGACGATCTGCACCCTGCACGGGCGAAACCCCTTCAGAGAGAGGCTCCCACGCTGGTCTGCCATCCGGTGTGGCTCCGACGACCGATCCAAAGTACACGTGAACCGTGGTGGGGAGGAGATTGATGTGGTATGATCCTCCCTTGGTGTTCGGGCGGCCGTCTACCGCATTGAAGTAGGCCTCGAACAGGGCGACCATCACCTCGTCAGGATAGTCATCATCGTTCCCATACTTGGGTGTCCTGTTCAGCAGCATCTGGCGCACTCTCTCGTGCCCCTCGAAGTTGTCTCTGAGGACCTCCAGCAGATCTTCAATGCTCAAAGTCTCTTTGTCGAAGATGTGGTACTTGATGGCGGTCATCACATCGGTGAGCGAGCCCAGGCCCACGCCCTGGATGTACATGGTGTTGTAGCGTGCGCCACCGTCGTGATAGTCCTTGCCGGTGGCGATGCAGTCGTCAATCAGCATGGAAAGGAATGGCGCAGGTATGTAGCTGGCGTAGAGCCTTTCAACGACGTTGTTTCCCCGCACCTTGACGTCCACGAAGTGATTCAGTTGTTTCTCGTAGGCCTCGAACAGTTCCTCGAAGGAGTTAAATTGTGTGGCATCGCCCGTTTCCAAACCAATCGTGCGACCCGTTCGCGTGTCGAGGCCGTTGTTGAGAGTGAGTTCGAGGATCTTGACCATGTTCAAGTATCCGCTGAGGATGTAGCACTCCTTGCCAAAGGCGCCCACTTCCACACAACCGCTCGATCCGCCACTTCGCGCGTCTTCCACGGACTTGCCCTGCCGAATCAGTTCTTGGATGATGACGTCCGTATTGAATACCGAGGGCTGGCCAAAACCGGTGCGAATGATGCGAGCAGCCCTCTTGACGAATCTATCGGGGTTCTTCTTGCTGACTTGGACGCAGCAACTCGGCTGCACTAGCCGCATCTCCTCCACTACGTCAAGGATAAGATATGTGAGTTCGTTGACTGCATCGGAACCATCCTCTTTCACTCCGCCGGTGTTGATCAGGGCAAAATCGGTGTACGTGCCGCTCTCTGCAGCGGTGACCCCCACTTTCGGGGGGGCGGGCTGGTTATTGAACTTGATCCAGAAACACTGGAGTAGCTCTTCCGCTCGGTCGCGGTCCAAGGTACCGTCGTCCAGGCCTTGTTTGTAGAATGGGTACAGGTGCTGATCCAGGTGGCCCGGATTGAAGGAGTCCCAGGTGTTCAGCTCCGTGGTCACACCGAGATGCACGAACCAGTAGTACTGTAAGGCTTCCCAGAAGTCCCTCGGAGGGTGAGCCGGGACGTGCGAACAGACCTCGGCGATGCGCTGCAGTTCTGCCTTTCGGTGGTGGTCCTTCTCCTGCTGGGCCAACTCCAGGACGGCCTCCGCGTGGCGCTCTGCAAAGTGAATCAATGCATCGGCGCAGATGAGCATCGCTTTGAGTTCTTCTTGCTTCGCATACGCCTGCGGATCGTTCAGATAGTCTAGGTTCTTCAAGCTCTGCTCAATGTCTCGCTTGAAATCGAGGAATCCCTTGCGGTAGATCTTGTCGTCCAGTACGGTGTGACCCGGGGCTCGCTGCTCCATGAACTCGGTGAATACTCCACACTCGTACGCCGCCTTCCAGTCGTCGGTCATCTCCCTGAAGATGAGATCACGCATGGACTTGCCCTGCCAGAAGGGTATGATCGTCTCTTCGTACAACTGCCGGGCTTCTGCGCTGACCGCGAAGGATATTCTTTCGCGCGAGTTGAGGATATCCAGGTCTTCCAGGCTGTGGCAGCATAGCTCGGGGTAGGTCGGGGCGGCTTTGGGCGCCGGACCTTTTTCGCCCACGATCAGTTCCCCATCGTTGATGCAGATGGCCTTACGCTCCATCAAGTACTTGAAGGCCAGGGCTCGGTGGACAGGCGCGGATGTCGGCCCTAGGTCCTGCTGATGGAATTGGGTCGTCAGTTCTGCCCGTTCGGTCGAGAGTGTAGGGACAGCATTGAGGCTCTGTTGCCTTAGGCGTGTGACTCGTTCGCTCAAGGACATGGCATCAACCTCCGATTTGCACCGGCAAGCCGAATCTTCGCAGAGCTTCAGCCAGTTCGGTCATCTGCTCGTCTGAGGGGGGACGCGTTTCCCGCAGTTCGTAGTGCTTGTCGAGCTGGGCGTACTTGTGGATGGCTGTGTGGTGATAGGGCAGAAGGTCTACGCGCTCGACACTCGCCAAACCAGCCGCAAGAGCCCCCGTCTCACCGATGTTCTCCTCGCCGTCGCTTATCCCTGGAACGATGGGCACACGAAGAACGATGCTGTGCCCCTCTTGCGAAAGCGCCTCCAGATTGTCCAGGGCCTGGTCATTTGACACCCCGGTGAACTTCCGATGCTTTCTGTCGTCCATCACCTTGAGATCGTACAGAAACACGTCCACGTATTCCCGGACGCTGTCGAGAGCTTCCCAGGACGCATGGCCGCACGTATCCAGGGCGGTGTGGATCTCTTGTCGGCGGCATTCGCGAAGCAGGGCCAGCAGGAACTCCTTCTGGAACAGAGGCTCTCCACCGGAGATGGTTACGCCACCACCCGACTGATCGAAGAAGGGGATGTCTCGTCCAATCTCGGACACAAGCTGCGCGACCGTCACTTCCCGGCCAGCGATCTCCCGCGCTTCGGCATAGCATGCCTCGACACAGGCTCCGCAGAGCTTGCACTTCTCGCTGTCAGTGACTGGGACGTCACCGTCCATGGAGATCGCACCCTGGCAACACACTGCGACGCAAGCCCCGCACCCAAGGCAACGGTTGGCGCGGAAGATCAGTTCCGGTTCGGGGCGCTGGCCCTCGGGGTTGTGACACCACAAGCAGCTCAGAGGGCATCCTTTGAAGAACACTGTGGTGCGAATGCCTGGTCCGTCGTGAATGGAGAATCTCTTTACGTCGAAGATGGTCCCCGTGGTCAAAATCGCTACCTTCCCAGACCGGGCCGGCCTTGGCGCTGCAAAGGAGCAGCTCGATGGGCTGTCCCCGGCCGTCTCAGGTGGCAGGATGTGGACGATGGGTCGTGACGTAGATTCTACGCCAGTGACGGGGTGAAGGCAAGTCCGGTGCGCCAGAGTGTGGTAAGACGGCGTCAGATCCGCCGCTGCACGCATCTTGGAGGACTTCTGCGCTCTTTTCAACAAGCGTCGAGGGATGATCAAGCCACTGCTGCTGAACCAGCGTTTCATCGCCCGCCTGGGAAACATCTACGTGGACGAGGCCCTGTTTGAGGGGGGGCTTCATCCCCAGCGCAAGGCCGACACCTTGACGTCTGACGAGTTGTGCCGTCTCCACCACAGCATCCGCGACGTGCTGCGTGCAGCAATCAAGGATCAGGGTACCAGTGTGTCGGACTACGTACGTCCCAACGGGAGCAAGGGAACTCATCAGTACTCGCTGCTGGTCTCGGGGCGAGCGGGCGAGGCTTGTCCTCGCTGTGGGACGACCATCGAGCGGCTGGTAGTAGGTGGTAGAGGGACGTACATCTGCCCTCGGTGTCAGGGGAAATCTGCGCTGTGAGGGGAGGGAGGGACCACAAAATAGGTTCCACGGTGAGGGATGCCGGGATGTCGCTTGAGTCGCACATCTGCCACTCGAACAATGGGGTCAAGAGATGAACCAACGGCGAGAGAATGGAGTGCGGCCAGATGGAATACCTTATGCCGATTAGGATTGAATCTCTTGGGGAAGGGGGCTATCTGGCTACCAGCGGGGTTCTTCCTTCCCCTTGAGAGAAAAAAGAACCGCACCCCGAAGGGTGCGTTCTGTTAAACCAATGATATCATACACCAAAACTGACAATCTGTCAAGTACGTCAACTTCGTTTTCGTTCAAACGCATCTCGAGAATCCTCTAGGTATCTATATTCTTGGCACGCTAACTTGAGTTCCCAAGAAAGAGTCTTGCGGGGCTGAGTCAGACCTCGGAGGTCTTGGAAACCTCCGAGGTCTATGGCGGGAAAGCTGGACATCCCGGAGCACACCGACAAGGAAGGACAAAACAGGACCACCTTCAGGATCCTGGGGGATACCTATAGGTTGCTCTAAACACAAAAAGGGGAGGCTTCAAGCCTCCCCTTACCTCCTTCTTGGGAAGTGGCGGATCCCACCCACCCCCTCTCAAATACCGAGAGCCGTTAGGTTGCATCTATTCAGACGAATATGCTTCTACTAGGCTCATTATACTACTCTACGTATGGGTACTGGACACAATAGGCAAGAACCGTTCGTCTTGAGTCCCCGGCTGGTCATCGATTGTGTTGCGGGGCGGTGCAGAGCGCCGAGCGTCTTCAGTGCCGGAGTGCCTTGGCGGAGATCAAACCCAGGTATCGACTGAGCACACTTTCGAACGCCCGACTGACGTCGGCGGCACCTGAGGTGGCATGGGCTGCCTCGTGCAACAGCGTGCCGGCGTACCGTGAGATTGATTCAAGGCAATCTCGCTTTACCACAACGGCGCGTAGGGAACTGTCCCAGGTGCCGTCTGTGTCCGTTGATGTGATCCTCATGGTCTCCGATACGAGTACCTTCGGAGCGCGGGGTGGGGCGAGATGGACGAGATCAAGGATGCGGGGCGTGAGGGCAAAGATCCCTCTCTCTTGACTGTTGAGCTTCGCAGGCTCCACAAACTTGTATTGGAAGCTCTCATTAAATTCTCTCGCGTAGACGTCCAGGGTTCTCAGCTCGGGGCCGCCTGCGGCGGCCTGGGCTTCCGCCTTCTCCTTCTGCCGCTTTGAGACAACAATGACCTGCAGCCCATCGGTCTTCGCGTGGCCAACTAGATCGGGCCTGGTCTGAAGCTCTTCTTCAGTTACATACGCGACCTTCGCCCGTTGGTGCATGAGGTTCAGGGCAAGTTGGCTGATCTCGATCCATTGCATCTCGTCCCTTTGGTCTCCGAATGTCCTCCTCCCCAGTTGGCTAACAAGCTCATCATGAACTTCGGAGGACTTGGCAGTCCTCAGCATGGCTTTGATTCTGTCTGTGTAGGTCGTTCTTCCGACATTTAGCCTTTCTCGGTTCAGTCGTTTCTTCATAGCCTCCGTCAGGCTTGTGATGTTGTAGGAGAAAAGGAAATTGGGTTCCTCGCTGGCCAGGACTCCGAGTATGTACACCTTCGCTGTTTCCGGTGTGCGCCGGATGACTGCACCGTATGAGGTTGTCTCGAGAACTTCTTCGTCAGAGAAACCCAAGAAGAGGGCCTTCCCTCTCGCCATGTCGGCGTCGGACACCCCTGTCAGTATGAAGTCGGTGCCGATGATTGGCCTGAGCGTGTCATCGAACTCTACGTGAAGGGTGATGATATCGTCGAATCCGTGCTTGGACACCTGCTTTACGGCGAAGGTCCCGTGTCCAGATTGAATGACAACCTGGACCCCTTGGCGGTGGAAGGTGGCGAGGGCATCCTTCAGCCCCACACCGAACTTGCCAATGATAGGAAGGCTTGACCCGAGCTTCTCTTTGTCTTCGTTAAGAGTAAAATGCTCGATGCGCAGCCCTCTCCCAAAATCGCGAATGTGCCACCGCCCGCTGTGGTCCTTGGAGATCTCGATCTCATTAGTTGACGAAAGAAGCTGCTCGTCGAGCGCATTGGCGATCACCTCGCGGATGGCGTGATGGACCTCCCAGTTCTCGAGCACCTCCTCAATATTCAGGTCGAACGCCCGTGTTGCCATGCGTTGCCCTCCTCCAAGCCTCCCCTCTTTCCTTTCTTGCCAGGTGGCGGATCCCACCCACCTCCTCTTAAACAAACACCCACCGGTGGGATGATTCCACAACCGTTCTTGAATCCACCACACCCTCGCTGATGGCCGATTCGGCCTCTGCCACATCCGAAGTCGCTTAAGCCTCGGCTACTGCGATATGCTAACCTCGTACACATAGCAGTCTTTGTGTTCTGGGTATACAACTATGCCGTTGAACGCTCCTTTCTGCTCGAACCCGATGTTCGAATCGGATTGTTCTGCCTGTTCGGTCCAACCACAGGCGACAAGGAAGAATCTCTCTTCCGGGGTCGCGCCAGGTCTGAGTGGAAGACAGGTCTGGTACTGTGCGCGTTGCATTGGGCCAAGATCAGGCTCGATGGGTACTGTATTGCCGCATTGCCGATCGAAGTATCGGTATGAGAAATCGTCACCCCAGGACGACCCTGGCGTACTGAGATAGCCTTGGCTGTCGATCAATCCAACGACTGGATTGCGGAGGTCCCACTCCCTGCCCGGATCACGATTCTCATACTCCAGACGAATCTCAACAAGCCCATCCGTCCTCAACACGACCTTGTCTATGGTCACTTGCGCCTTGCCCATATCTATGGTCGCCGGTAGCGAGTCAAAGGCCCCCGACGGGTCCATAGGGCCATAACTCTCCGGCACCTCGCTCAAGGAGACGACGGTGCTCGGGCGCAGCACCACTCGGTCCGGGTGTAGCAGTTCTCCTACTTTGAACTCCAGAGTAATCTGAGCCACGCATGCCCGTCTGTCAGGCCAATTGTACGTCACTGCCCCCCTGATGCGGAACCCTGGCGGGATGACTCCAGTTGGGACTCCCGAGAGGGTGCTATAATACTGGCAGTCTCCGGGCCATGGTATTCCCCACCCCGCCCAATCCTCAACACAGGAGACGGACCACCCATCCACGCGGTGTTCATATGCATAACCCTCTTGTGTATTGATCTGGGGGCCCCACGACTCGCAGGTGACTCGTTCGTTCATAAACCCATCAGAAGTGTTCTCGTAAGCCAACGTAACTTGATACTTCTGCCAACCCTCTTCGGGCTGGCCCACTCTATAGACTCCACTAGCCAGCCAAGTCAGCCCCTGACCCTCAGTCGATGGCAAGGGGGGTGTAGGTGCCGAGCCTGTCGGACTCCGCAACGCCCCAGGGGTAGGCATCACAGTCTCCCCAGTGGTAGGAGAACGCTCTGGCGTGGGCTCTACCCGCTCCGGTGGAACAGGTGGAATAGAGCACGCAAACTGCGCTCCCGCTGTTAGTACCAATAGTACAAGGACTACCCCGGATTTCCGCACCATGTCGACTTTCCTCCTCTCTCATTGGTTACCACTTTCAGTCCTTGATTATGGTGTTGACTCATTTCTTCGTCAAATCTCTCTTAGGCGAAGAAAAACCACCTTGGCACCCCGTGAATCACTGACGTGACTGAAGCCCCGAGGGCACCGAAGACCTTTTCCAGTCGAGTCACTCCTCTGAGTGCGTTCAGTGATCCGGCTGCTCCACCACGTCGATCTCT
>JAUWLF010000065.1 GCA_030613785.1 Chloroflexota bacterium
CGTCTCGTATCTCGACTATCTCTCACGCGGTGGCCGACGCTTCACCCCGGAATGGGGTTGCTTTCTCCTTTTCCCCGAGCCTGAAGGCTCGGCTCGCCCTGCCCCAACCGCCGCTCGTAGCCCTGGTGCTCCCTGCCACACGTGCCAACGCTTCAACGACGGGATGGGCTTGCTTCCTTCTTTCCCCTCACGCCATGCCCCACGACCGGGCCGACGCTTTAGCGTCGGGGTCACACAAGACACACTCCTCCCAAGTCCGGTTGCCTCGGCTCACCCTACCCCAACCGCCGCTCGTGTCTCGACTGTCTCTGGCGCGATGACCGACCCACGGGCCGACGCTTTGGCGTCGGTGCCGGCCCGCTTTTCTCTTTGCCCCGCGCCTGAAGGCTCGCCTCACCTGCCACTCCGCCCTCGGTACCTCGACTCGTTGCTCATCCCATGCCCCACTAACGGGCCGACGCTAAAGCGTCGGGACCACACAAAACACTCTCCTCCCCAGTTCCGCACGCTTGGATCCGCCTGTCTCACGACAAGTGGACTGCGCATTGGCTGATGGTTTGACCCACGATCTAGCTTCAGATCTCAAATGAAACATCCTCCTCCTGACCCTGAAGGCTCAGCGACCGACGCCATGGGCCATGCGTTACCGGCACGATATGAACATCCCTGCCATCATGACCGTCATCGTCTAACCACCTGGTAGATCTTAACCCCTGGGTTCTGATATACCAAAGCTAGATAGCCGAAGCCACGGAGGTCTTCGAACTTCTCCAGTCCTTCGTCTGGGTAGACTGTGCGCTCCAGTTGGCCGACGTACACATAGCTGATGTTCATCTTGGAGATCAGTTCTCTGGTTTCGTCCAGATCTGTGGTGCTGTAGAACGTATCGGCGTCGCCGGACCGTTCCCCCACCTGCCAGTCGTACCGTTGCTCGCGCTGGTGGGCCCCCAGCAGCGTGGGCAGGCCAGTGTAGCTGGCTATCTTCAAGCCGAATTCCCGGTAGTACGGCAGTGGTGCCTCGGCCACCACGGGCGTGCCGGTCACGTGTTGCAAGAACCAGTTGATGGCCTCATAGTCGTAAATGAGCTGTATGCGGCTGTTCTCGTCGGGCCAGGCGTATGAGCCAACGCTCATGAAGGCCGAGCCGTCCAGCGTGCCCAAGGCCGGTCTGGGCCCAGGGAAGCGATCGGTCACCCGCTGAGGTGTCCCCAAGAAGATGAAGATGGTGCTCGACAGGAAGAGAAAGACGAAGGCGCCCTTCCAGGCGTAGCCCAGCCATCTCCGCCGTATCTCCGAGAACCAGCTCCACAGTCTGGGAACACTCACCCCGGCCACCACAGCCAACAGCACCCAGGCCTGGGTGTAGAACTTGAAGATGGTATTCATGCGATAGTGGTCGCCTCCCTGTAGAAAATCCTTCAGGAACACCACCTCGCACCCCAGCAGAATGCCCAGTGCCATGAAGGCCAGAGAGGCGATGAACGACTGCTCTACGGGGGCCCCGCGACGCAACACGAGCAACCCGAAGAGCACCAACAGAGGAGACAGTAGCGCCAGAACCCACAACTTTAAGAGCACTAGGGCTATCACAACAAAGGCCGTGGCCGCCAGGAGGAGCAAGCCCAGCACATAGCCGGGCTGAAATCCGCGTACCAGCGCCTGATGGAGATCCAGGAGACGGGGCAACCGCGCTCCTCGGCGCAGGCACACTCCCAGGCAACGGAGAGGTCCCTCGCGAGGACGCCCCCATAGCAACTGGCCCCACATCAGGCTGGCCACCAAGAAGATGAAGAAAGCCCAGATGGTGAGGAAAGGCTCCAGTTCAGTGCGGCCACGCACCAACCCCAAGCCAACGTGGAGAGCCTGGTAATGAGTGAAGAACGGCAGGTACAGCACCAGGCTAAGGGAGGCGGCTACGGTGAAGAGAACCAGCGCTCCCACAGCCCGCTCCCAGCTCCAAAAGGCCTTGCGCCCCAGCATGAACGCCGCCAGCAGAATGATGAAGTAGGTGGGCATGTCCCATGTGTTGATCACCGCCACCGCTCCCAAGGTCACCGCCACCACCATCATCCCAGCCACGTTCTCCACGCTCCACGGTCGTGAGCCTTCCCCCATTCCCGCTCTGGTGAGAAAGCCGCGGGCCAGAGTGATCAAGCGAACCTTGGACAGTGTGGCAGGCTCTCCGGAGCCTCCGAGGGCACCCGTGAGGTCTCCTTCTCCTGGGGAGAGTGGCGGACCCGAGTCGCGTCTCTCAACCACGCTCTTGGCGGCCAGGGCGATATTCAGCGCCAGAGCCAGCAGGAAGATGGTCACGGGTATGCCGATCATGTGTGGGTGAAGATCTGCGAAAAGGAAACTCCAGTAGGGAAACTCGTTGATGGTACTCAGGATGACGCGGGAACTCCGCCAATAATCGAACCTGGGCATGTGCGTTTGACGCAGGAGAACCCGCACCAGGCCAGGCACCAGTCTGACCAATCCCTCCACCCCTGGAATGCGGCTTTGAAAGCTGAGCCCCCCGGCTTCCCCCAACCCCTCCGCCACCTGGACCATGCCATCCAGGTTGCCGATGAGTGCCACGAAGGTCATCGCCAACAAGCCAGCCAATCGTCGACGGGTCAGGTTGTACGCCAGAGAGAAGGCGTTCACCACCGTCAAGGCAAAGAGGAGGGGCACAGCCAGGTTGAAGGCCACCGACGGCACAATCCCCGTCAGCTTGATGAGGATAGACACCAGGTGCAGCCCATAATAGTAGTAGTTGATGTAGCCGCCGGCATAGTAGGGGTCGTAGGGAGGAAAATGGGCGCTCTTGGTGATGGCGTTGAGGAAGGCGAACTCCATGCTCTTCTCGCCCCCGTTCCACGGATGCCACAGATCCGGGTTGAGCAGCCTGATGCCTACGAAGAGGAGGAAGGCTCCAGCGAAGAGAACCTCACTCAGCAGAATGAGGCCTCTACGCTGCCGCCACAGATGGAGCATCTCCTCCCTTCTGCGCCAGAAGAGGTACAGAGAAGCCAGACCCAAGACCAGGCAAGCTCCCAAAGTCGTCGGGAGGCTGTTGGTGAGCAGGCGATAACTGGCCACTATCCACACCAGGAAAGCCACCATTAGCAGCCCCATCGTCTTCGATAGCACATAGCCCCGGTCGGCCAAGCGGTGGAAGACCACGGTGGTCAATGGCAGGGCCAGAAGGCCCAGAACCTGCACCGCCAGCCACCAAGCGATGACCGATAGCAGGGGATGGGCATTGGCAAAGGGGTTCCATCCCCATTCGGCGATGACCGGCAGCTCATCCACCGGCCTGTCGAGAAGGAGAGTCTTGCCAGAGCGGCTCGCGCCGGAGTCCCCAGTGTCAGAAGGGCTCCTGCGGGGTTCGATCCGTAGAGCCTCGTCGAAGAGGTCTCGAAACTCCTGATCGGTCAGTTGCCTGCTCTTGCCGAAAATGAGGACCTTGGGGTGGTCATAGACGGTGAAGCTTTCGTCGGCACCGTCGTCGTTGATGGAGAAGCCAAAGAGGCCAGGGTAGGAGGTGAAGGTGCCCAGGAGTTGGTAGCCCAGTTGCTCTTGGAAGAGTAGCTCATAATAGCGCGTGGTGAGAGGATACCGCCAGGGCAGTCGGGGGATGGAGCCATAGAGGCGATTGCTGGACAGAATGACGTAGTCGCTTTCACGCAGATTGTCGACGATGTGCCAGTACTTCTCCACGCTGTCCGGCTCGTACAGGTTCATCTTCAGCGTCTCGTACTCGCCGATGCCCCGTGACTGGCCGTCCACCAATCGACTCAAAGGTAGATCATCGTCCCAGTGCTCCAAGGCCAGTGTGGAGCCTCTTGGCACATTGCGGTAGATCCACTCCGAGGCCTGGATGCGGCTATGGGGCCGAGAGTAGATGCTGATGAAAGCGAAGGTATAGAGCACGGAGCAAGCGATGGCAAAACCGGTCACACCGTACCAGATGGCCGAGGCCCGGCTCTCCCTGCCGACCATCCGGCTCTCCAACCACTCGCGAAAGGAGAAGAGCATCTTGGCGCCCATGATGAGGAAGAAGGGCAACAGGGGCAGCATGTAGCGCATGAACTTGACCATGAAGCTCCCTGTAACGAGGAAGTAAGGTCCCACCCACGCCAGGAGCAGCAATTCCGCTCCCCGTCGGTAGCGCACCACCCGCCACAGGAAGAAGCCAAGGCCAGAATAGGCTACGAGGCCCAGAGGCAGGCCCATGCCCCACAGGATGCTATGCTGTATCTGGTAGAGGAAGGCCGGCGTGTTGATGTATTGTCTCGTATAGGGGTAATCGGCGATGCCCCGCACCATCCTTGCTTGCTCCGAGATGCCGGCCGAGAAAGCATTGAAATCCAGGATGGCGTAAGGCTCGGCGATGAAGAAGACCAGCGCGAACGTCACTGCGGTGAGCGCAAGGAGCATCAGGGCCTGCTTCAGGTCGGCAGCGTCCTTCTGTCTGAAGCGCAGGGCATAGGCGCCTAGAACGACCAGGAACAGGGGAGCGGCGCTGACCTTGGTCGCCAGCGCCAACCCCAGGGACGCGCCCATTAGAATGCTGTTCCTTCGTCCTCCCTGCCGCGCGAAGTCCAGGGCAAAGACGAAGAAGAGGAGCACGAAGAAGGTCAAGAGTGCATCCACCGCGTAGAAGTGGGCCACCTGGATGTGGAACACCGTGAAGGTCACGAAAGCGGCGGCGAGGAGGCCCACCCGGCGGTCATATACCCTTCTCCCTATCAGATAGGTCAGGTAGATGACTCCGGTGTCTATCAGGGCGGAGAGGACCCGTCCCACCAACGTGATGTGATCGTAGTCAGACATCCGCCGCAGCGCCTCCAGGAATTCAGCCACAGAGGGCCACGAAGCGAAATATGGGGACAGGTTAGCAGGGATGGTAAGCAGATGAGAGGTCAGGCGGAGCATGTAGAAAGGCAGTGAGCCATAGGCGAAGAATCGAGGGTTGAGGGTGCTCGTCTCGGCGTCGAAGAAGTTCGCCTTCTGCTCTCCAGGTGTGGACAGCGGGGGAGGCGCAAAGAAGCTGGGCCATTGGCTGAGAGGCGGCATCCCCAGGCGAGAGACCACCATGGTTATCTGCCGCTCGTCCGGATGGAGGTGGTGATTACCGTCCCAGTTCACCCCGTAGAGCCGCAGGGCTGCGCCCACGATCAAGAGCAGGACCAACAGGAGTTGAAAGCGGTTCCCTTTTGATGGGCGATCGTTCTGCAAGAGGACTCCCCCGCACGGCGCGCCTCTGGGCGACGATCCCTCAAGACCTGTCTTGCCCTCCAGGATGGGGCGGCAGCGTCGATATTCTATCACCGCCACTACCGCGAAGCAAGCATTGAGGCCGACGGTGTAGCAAGAACGCCCCCCAGGACGGCTGGTACCAAGGTGTCTTGCCCTGACCCCGTCGCAGGGTCAACCCTTTCGACGCGCTGAAGCGCGCACTACGAACAGGCATGCCGTCCGTCTACGGGTCTCACCCTGAACCGCCGAACTCTGGATTCCTATCAGCACGTGTGATACAATCATCACCATGAGAGTCCTCTTCGTTGAACCACCAAAGAAGCCCTGGGAGATCATGGGCGATTTCGTCGCTCCGCCGTCAGGGTTGGCGCAACTCGCCGCGGTGCTGGAGACCAATGGCGTACAGGTACAAATAGCAGATTGCAACGCCTCGCGGCTCACCTGGTCTGACCTCGAGCAGGCCATCGCCGATGCGCAGCCCACATTGGTTGGCGCCTCGGCCATGACCACCTTTTTCCCCACCGCGTTGAGAGTGATGCACATCGCCAAGGGCATAGACGAGGACATCGTCACCGTGGTTGGCGGACCTCACGTCACCTTCACCGTCGAAGAAACGCTGCAAAACCACCCTGAGATAGACGTCGTGGGCCGGGGGGAGGGAGAACGCGTTATCCTGGACCTGGTGCGTTGCCTGGATGAACGGGGGGACTGGGCCCAGGTGAAAGGCATCGCCTTTCGCAAAGATGGTCAAGTCGTGCAGACGCCTTCGGCGGAGCCTGTGGATGTTGACGAGCTACCCCTTCCCGCCTACCATCTCCTGCCCATGGGCGCCTACCACTTCACCGTGTTCGACCAGTTCTGCACTGTCCTGGCCAGTCGGGGCTGCCCCTACAAGTGTACTTTCTGCGCCGAGCGCGGTTTCTGGGGGCCTGCCTGGCGCCCCAGGGATCCGGTCATGGTGGGAGATGAGCTAGAGTTGGTTCATCGCACGTATGGGATCGGGTCCATCTGGTTCGGGGACGATTGCTTCAACGTGGACGGCGAGCACATGGGCCTGATCTCCGAGGAGATACTCCGTCGCGAGCTTGACCTCAAATGGTTCTATCAGGGGCGCGCGGATCTGCTGATCAAGCACCAGGAGTACCTGCCCTTGATGCGCCGTGCCGGCAACCTGATGGCACAGATCGGCATTGAGGCAGCATCGGACGAAGAGTTGCAGAATCTGCGCAAAGAGTTGACCGTAGAGCAGGTGCGCGAAGCGGTAAGCTTGTTGAGGGAGCACGGCATCGTCTCTGAAGGGCTGATCATCGTTGGCACGCGGCAGGACGACGCTCATTCCATCAGACGGAAGGTGGATTTCCTCAAGTGGCTGGATGTAGACCACGCCATCTTCACGATATACACCCCCTTCCCTGGCACAGAGGTATTCGACGAGGCCAAGGAGAAGGGCTGGCTAGAGACCACGGACTACGCCCTGTACGACATGGCATACCCCATCATGGCCACAGAGCACTTGTCCCGCGAAGAGGTGATGGGCCTGTATAACCGTTGCTTCGCCTCATTCTACACCGATCCCATCAAGATAGTCAGAGGTCTGGCCTCGCCCATGGCCTGGAAGAGGCTGCTTTGGAGACACATGCTCAAGTTCGCTGCCCGCCTGTACATGCGCCGCTACTGGCGGCTCATCACCTCGCTCTTTCGGTTCTAGCCGCACCCTCCCGAAGGATTCGCAACCTTCGCGAGGATTCACGCAGCCCATCATCATCTGTTGCCCACATCCCCGAACAACTGTTGCCTATGTCGCTACTCCATAGCAATGGGGGAGGATCGCGGCGGCGGTTTGATGCGGACTCTGTTTCGCCTCCCGAAGGCTCAAGCCCTGATCGAAGGACCCTCCTAGTAGTGACAAGCTCTAGGGTCACCTCCGAAGCGTACTTGACCATCACGGTTCGAAGACGTATAATGGAAGCGATTTGGAGGTATACTGAGGATGGCTACCAGGACTTCTTCGGAAACCCAGAAGATGACTGTTTCCCTCCCGAAAACCCTCTTGGAGCGATTGAAGGAGCGTGTTCCCCCTCGTCGGCGGAGCGCTTTCATCGCCGAAGCGGTGGAGGAAAGACTGGCCTTGGAAGACCAATTGCAGGCCATCGAGGAATCAGCGGGGTGCTGGAGAGATGAGGATCATCCCAAGTTGATGAGCGATGAGGACTATAGATAGCTGGATAGATCTCCTGCGCGGATCTTGGCACGCTCGTCTCGACGAACTGGGCGCGACGCAGAGTGAAGAAGGCTAGATACCTGCTGGACACCGGCGTGTTGATTCGTCATCTGAGGGGCCGGAGAGACGCCATCAGGCTAATGCGCAGTCTCGGCAAGAGCGAACGATTGGCCGTAGCCACGGTCACCCGTTCGGAGGTGCACGCGGGCATGTTGCCGAAGGAGAAGTACAAGACACAGAAGCTGCTGTCCAGGTTCATCACCTACGATCTGGATGCAGACATCGCTGACCGAGCCGGTGACTACATCCGAGGATGTCGAGCCGAGGGCATCACCCTCTCGGTTCCGGACGCCATCATCGGCGCCACGTCGATCAAGCATCGCGTGACTTTGGTGACCTTCAACCCCAGGCACTTCCCAATCCACGGCATAAGCCTCTTTCCCCTTGAGAGCCTGGAGGGCGGATAGCCGGGCTAGCCGTGTTTGGCTTCTCTCCCAGACACGCAATCCCACTGCGTGGACCAGCCCCCACCCCCGCTGTCCGAGCCCCTTCAACTCCGGGATCATCGCCTCTGGCACATACTTCGGCCGGTGCCAATCCGGCCACCGCTACTCGATGAAGTGCCCTTTCGCCCGCCCCCATGACCGACTGAGGCGTGCGGCGAACGGCGACATTGGCGTAGCGTCACTGCATGCCGTAAGGCTACAGAGTTCTCTTAGCATCTCAGGACGAATGCAAAACGTTGTTGGCTACTGAAGACGCGGCATAGGATCTCAGCATCTCTCCCCATATCTGATTCAGGAGCACACAGAGAGCAACGAATCGCGACCACAGCGTGATGATGCTCTCTACTCCTGGATATCAAGGTGGGAGGAAGCCATGACTTGTGCTATGATAGTCCCATGTGCAATGGGATGAGGACGCAATCAAGTCTCACTAGGCTCTTCATGAGAGTCGACAGATGTCTCCTGCCCGTCATCGTCGCCCTGGCCGTGCTCATCACGGGCTGCGGTGACTCCATCCCTATTCCCTTCCTGGCCTCACCCACCGCCACGCCATTGCCACCACCCACAGCCACACCCGTCGAGCCGCCCACGCCTGCGCCGCTTCCCACCCCCACAGCGATCCTCAGGCTTGACGAGGCCCTAGAGGCCGGGCTCACTCATCAGCGGAACGGCGACTACGAAGCGGCCGTGGCCGTCTATCAAGCCATTCTCTCGACACAGCCGGACAGCCCCATCGCCCGCGAGGCCCTCTATCACCTGGGGGACGTGTATCTGCTGATTCAGAACTACGCAGAGGCGATGGAAACCCTGCAACAGTTCAGGCAGCGCTATCCGGACGACGAACGCTACGGTTTTGCCACCTTCCGCTTGGCCACGGCCTACGAGGGGCTGGGCTGGCGAGATGAA
The DNA here is from genome assembly GCA_030613785.1 of Chloroflexota bacterium. Classification (GTDB taxonomy): domain Bacteria; phylum Chloroflexota; class Anaerolineae; order UBA7937; family B3-Chlor; genus JAUWLF01. Next base: position 8,881 of record JAUWLF010000065.1, read on the forward strand.
GCCATCGCTGCATACCAGGAATACGGAGCCCAGGAGACCGCCATCTCCGACTACGTCCACCTCCACATCGGGTATGCCCTCATGGAGTTGGAGAGGTATGAGGAAGCCAGCGAGGAGTTCACAGACGTCCTGAGCCTGGCACCGCCGCTCACCTTGGAGCTTCAATCGTTGCAGAACCTGGCCCTCGCCTCCCGCCGCCTGGACGATTACGAGGTCGCCATCGGATACTATCGCACCGTCCTCGACAAGGCGCAGAACGATGGAACCCGTGCGGAGACCCTGTATCAGATGGCACTCACCTATCAGGAGCGGGAGGACACCGGCCAGGCGGCGGAGACCTTCGTTCAGTTGGCCAACACCTACCCTGCCACCTTCCGTGCCTACCAGGCTCTGGAGGCACTGGACGAGATGGAAAGCACCGCGGTCGACGATTTCCAGCGGGGAATGATCTACTACCACAACGGCCTCTACGATCCCGCGGTCCTGGCCTTCTACGACTACATCGAGAACGTAGAGGACACGGCTGAGGCCCATTACTACGCCGCCCGTGCCTACCGCGGATACGACGCCCACTATCTAGCCATCAATGAACTGGGGACTCTGATAGAGGATTTCCCCGAGAGCACACTCGTCGGCGAGGCCTGGCTGGAGATCGCCAGGTCCTGGCTCTTGATCGGCAACAAAGAGTCCGCCATGGACACCTACCGCCACTTCTTCGCCTCCCGTCCCCAAGACCCCCTGGCCGATGATGCCCAATGGAAGCTGGCCAACCTTCTCGAGGATGAGGGGGACTTCGATCAGGCCATCGCCGCCCACCTGGGCCTGGTGGAGCGCTTTCCTGGTGGCGATTTCGCCGCTCAGGCCCTCTTCCGTGCCGGATTGGGCCATTACCGGCTCGGTCGATACGATGAAGCGCGGCAGACGTGGGAGAGACTGCTCGCCGATTACGGGTCGTCGGACATGTGGGCGAGAACCCTCTTCTGGCTGGGCAAAGCCTCTCTGGAGCGCGGCGACACGGAGGAGGGGTTGGAGTACCTCAACCAGTTGCTGGTCACCAACCCCACCGGCTACTACGGCTTGCGCGCCACAGATCTCCTCAGGGGCGTCCCGCCTGAGAACCCGCCCGACATCTACCAGCAGGAGTTGTACCAGATGGGGGATGAGGGAGAGCGGCTGGCTTTCGAAGAGTGGCTCACCGATTGGGCCGGCGAAGGGCAGGGCCAACCCCTGTCGGAGCTCGCTCCCAGGGTCAGGGATAACCCTCTCTTGCGCAGGGGCTTGGAATTGCTGCGTGTGGGGCAGAGAGACAGCGCCAAAGCTCGCTTCCGGGAACTACGCACCCGCTTCAAAGACGATCCTTGGGCCCTCTATCAGTTGGCGCTGTTCTTCCAGAGGGAGGGGTTCAACGATCAGTCCATCGCCTGCGCCCAGCGCATCCTGAACCTCTCGCCGCAGACCTCCCTTTATGACGTCCCGGTCTTGCTACAGAAGCTTCACTATCCAGTCTACTTCGCCGACCTCATCGTACCCGAGGCGGAAGATCGCGGATTGGAACCCCTGCTGTTCTTCGCCTTGATCTGGCAGGAGAGCTGGTACGACCCCTTCGCCACTTCGTCGTACCCCGCCCGGGGCCTGACCCAGTTCATCGAACCCACGGCGGAATGGGCGGCCGAGGAGCTCGGCCTCACCGCTTTCCAGCACACCGACCTCTATCGGCCAGTGGTCAGCGTCGAGTGCGGCGGCTGGTACCTGGAGTGGATTCTGGAGTACGAGGATGGAATCGTCTTCCGCACTCTGGCTCACTACAACGCCGGTCCGGGGAACGTGGCTCGTTGGCTCAGAGACGGCGAGGTGACCGATATCGATCTCTTCGTGGAGGAGGTGGACCTAGCTCAGACGGAGACCTTCATCCACAGGATCTACGGGCACTACTGGACGTACAGGACGGCGTACTACGGGTCCTGACGAGGTTTCGCTCTGACTCCTCACCTACCGTCGACACCCAGTTCGGCCAAGACTTGAGCCAGGCTCTCCGCCTCGGTGAGCCGTGTCTCCACTCCGGCGTCGGCCAACACGTAGGAAGGCCCCTTACCTTCCAGCTTCTCCTTCACCAGGAGCACATCTACCCCTTGGCTCACCAGCATCTTGGCCGCTTGAAGACCCTTCTGTTTCTCGAGATCCTTGTGGGGATTGGCCAAGATCTCCTCACGCAGTAGAGCGCCATCCACCGCGCTCAACTCCACGATGGCGAAGTAGGCGGCCTTGCCCAAGTGCCCACTCACAGTCCCCATGCGGTCCTGCAAGGGCACAACATAGATGAAACTGGTCTTGGCCTGGGGTTCATAGTGGATGATCACCCGTTCCACGTTCGTGATCTCACCCTGTATCGCCCGCTCCAACTCCTCGCTCAGCCGATGAGCGCGCTCCAGGTCGGTGGTGCGCAGCAGCACGTCAGCTTGCAGGAACACGTATCGCCCCGAGTTTCTCCCCACCACCGACTTCACCTCGACAACCCCGGGGTAGGCTTCCATGATTCCCCGGACCTCTGCCAACGTCTCAGCGTCGAGAGAGGCATCCAGCAGCACCTTCATGCCATCGACCAGCAGGTCCCAGCCAGACTTGGCGATGAACGGGACAATTAGCAAGGCCGCCACGCGGTCAATAGCGAAGCCCAGAGCGCTGGCCGCCACGGCCACGAAGACGATAGAGCTGGAAAGCACGTCCGTCTGGAAGTGCCGCGCCTCGGCCTTGAGGCTCGGCGAATTGGTCTCCCTCGCTACCCTCATCTCGTACCGGCTGTACAGAAAGGGAACGAGCACCGTCAAGCCGACCCCAGCCAGCACCCACCATTCGGTCATCACCTCCGACGTCGGTGCTAGCAGGGCTTCCTTGCCGATCTCGTAGCCAGCGAAAAGGATGAGCAAGGCGATGATGATGGAAACCACGTTCTCCACCTTGTACAGCCCAAAGGGAAAGGTTTTCGTCTTCCGGTTTGAAATCACCAGACCCATCAGCACCGCCAGCGACCCGAAGATGTCAACCGCGGAGTCGGTGGCACTGGCAGCCAGGGCCAGGCTGCCCGAGGCGGCAGCCAGCCCCAGCTTGAGTACCACCAGCCCGATGTTCACCATCAGGGAGTAGATGCCCATCCTCTCCAGTGTGGCATCCACCGGGATTACCCTCGGACCATCTTTGTGCCACACTTAGGACAGGGTATATCGTAGCAGGGCTGACCCGCCCCATGGCGAAGCGTGTGCCCACACGAGGGGCACTTGCACAGCCCGCCGGGACCCGCGCCCGGACTGGTGCCACCCTTCCGTCCGCGGCCACCTCCTGTGCCGGGCCCCTGTCCACTCGGCCCCGTACCGTCTCCTCTCGGCATGTCTGTCACCTCCTTCACAACGTTCTGGCGACTCCACATCTGTCGCTCCATTCTACAGAGGCCACCCTACTGGCAGACCCAGCGGGGACCCCGACCAAGCCCACCTCGTCCTCGGCCCAGGCTACTCGGGCCTCGGCCCCGCCCTGTACGGGCGAAGCCCCTGTCGCTCCCGGCTCGATGGATATTTCGCCCCCCGCACTGGGGGCAGGTCATCTGCAACCCTGGACCCGCAACGCCGTGGGCTACCTGGAACTGATATCCACAGCCATAGCATCTGAAACTACGCATCCACATCACCTCCTTTCCTGGTCATGATTGGTTCTTGGACGATGTCATAGTCAGCAATCTCACACCTGGCCCCTTCACCTGCTGGAATGTTGCCCCCTGGGAGATGAGCCGCAGCACCAGAGCTGTGTCAACCACCTTGGTACCCGAGATCACATCTACCCCGTGGTCGAACAACACTGGCGACAGAGGAGTGCTGGGTCCCAGCACCATGATCGCGGCGTCAGGGCGGCATAGCCCCAGCAAGCCCTCGAAGGTATGATTGATCAGCGCCGTGCCGGTGATGGCCACGACATCGCACTGAGGGATGATCTCGCTCGCTTCATCGGCCTCGAACTCGCCCCTCGTAGGGTGTCTCTCCAACACCCACAATTCGTCCACCTTGTCGCGCAGTCGTGGGATGAACGGAAAGCTGCCCACTACAGCCACTTTCTTTTCCCTCCCCTGCATGGCAAGCCAGGCCTCCGCGTTCAGTTCCACACAATGTGCCTCATCTACATCCAGCAGCGAGTTGATGGCCGCCATCCCGATACTGGCCTCTGGCAGCCTGTCGGATTTCGCATACTGAGCCAGTTCCAGGGCAGTTCGCTCATGGAGGCTGCCCACCTCTCGCACCGATACATGTCCGTGCGGGTGCATCTCGGGATGGAGAGTGGAGGCTAACCCGCACTGCTTGCTCACCACGGCGGTCCAGTGCACGCACATACGGACCTCTTGTACCGCTGCGTCATCAACCAAAGATGCCAACAGATCATCCAGCACGGTCATGATCGCTGTTCCCCTCCCCGCCCAGCCTCATAGGTCTCCAGAAAGCGCTCCAGGGTGCCCTTCATCTCGTGTAGATCGCCAGCCCAGTTTGTCAAGAACTCCCCTCCTTGAGGAGTGATACGGTATACTCGCCGCGAAGGTCCCGAACCCTCAGTGTCCCAGTGCGAGACGACCCAACCCCGCTCCTCCATCTCTCGCAGACTGCGGTAAACCATACTGGGATTGAGGGAATCATCCACCAGCCCCCGCCTCCTCATCCCCTCCATGAGGGCGTAACCATGCCCCTCTCCCTCTCGCAGCAGTAGCAGCAGCGAAGACTGGATGAAGCTCTTGGTGCGGCGCGGATATGTCGCACCACTGCGCCCCCTTCTTCTACGTCGTCTGCCCTTGGGCATAGAAAGCCCTCCCACTGGCGGTAAGATGCTCTGCGCTATATGTGCTAATCACACCTATATTATAACATACTTTAGAGCATCTGTCAAGCAGCGCTCGTACAGTTCTCGACGTGTACGAATGTCCAGGTTTCAGTTGGGAGGAAAAGGAACCCCGGCTGGCGGAGGCTGACCGGGAGTTGCGGCCTTTCTCACACGCTCAGTTCTCGCGAAGACAGGCCGAAAGGAGATCTAGAAGGCTTCCAAAGTGCCGCGGCCTGTACCATGTAGAGCCCGCTTGCTTGCTTTCAGATTCGGTGTTATGATGCGTTCGCCATGAGACGGATTGCCTTTGAGAAACTCGTGGTCAAGGCCTTGGACGCTCTTCCTGAATACTTCAGGGATAGGATCCACAACGTGGACATAGTTGTCCAAGACTGGCCGAACGGGGAGACTATGCGGCAGGCTGGGGTAGATCATCCAACGGAGCTTCTCGGCTTCTACCACGGCGTGCCTCTTACCGAGCGAGGCCACAACTACGATCTGGTCCTTCCTGACAAGATCAGCATATACCGGCTGCCTATCCTGACGCACTGCCGTACTCCTGAGGAAGTGCGCGACACTGTCCATCGTGTCCTCCGCCACGAGATAGCTCACTATTTTGGCATGGATGACGAGCATTTGCGGGAGATCGGGGCATATTGAGGAAGCAGTTGTCTCCACGCGCCAGATGAGGGTACCGAAAATGCCCACGCCACTATGGTGCCGCGCGATTCGCAGTTGCACTAGGCTCAGCGATGGCATGTCCCGCGGCGAGATCTGCCCTTCAGCGCCAGCTCCCAGAGCCGTTTCTCCACACCCACACCCACGCCCACGGTGGTCGGTTGACAGCTTCCTCAAACTGTAGTATACTTTCTGCGCATGCCACTACATGTGGCACTGCGGTCCTCTTGACCCCACTACATTTGGGATGACGGACCCAAGAAGGAGGAGCGTCGTGAAGCTTTCTTGCCTACAAGAGAACCTGGCCAAAGGCATCTCCATTGTCAGCCGCGTGGTGAGCACGCGGGCTGTCCTGCCAGTGCTGAGCAACATCCTGATGACCACCGACGAGGGCCGGCTGAAGCTCGCGGCTACCGACCTCTCTACCAGCATCACTTGCTGGATCGGAGCCAAGGTGGAGGAAGATGGAGAGATCACAGTTCCGGCCCGTCTGCTGTCGGACTTTGTCAGCAGCCTGCCACCGGCTCAGATTCAGATGGAGCTTGTGACCCGCACCAAGAGCCTGCACCTCACGTGTGCCCAGTTCGAGGCCGATATCAGGGGCATAGACGCTCAGGATTTCCCCCTCATACCGTCCGATGTCTCCGACCACAGTATCGCTCTGCCCCCGGAGACCCTGCGCCAGATGATCGAGCAGGTTATCCTCGCCGCCGCCACCGATGAGGGTCGCCCGGTGTTGACGGGAGCGCTGGCCCAGTTCCAGGGTTCGGAACTGACGATGGTAGCGGCTGATGGATTTCGCCTCTCGCTACGCAAGACCCAGCTGAGCGAGGAAGTGCCGGAGCCTCTGGAGGTGATCATCCCCGCGCGAGCCTTGCGCGAGTTGGCCCGTGTGAGTGCAGAAGAGGAAGAACCTGTCGAGATCATCGTAACTCCTGATCGGAACCAGGCGTTGTTCCGCTTGAGTAACGTGGAGATCGTCACTCAGCTCATCGAAGGCAAGTTCCCCGACTATAACCAGATCATCCCCTCAAGTCACAGCACGCGAGCGGTGATCAACGCTCATGACCTGATGCGCGCGGTCAGAATATCGGTCCTCTTCTCACGAGATGTGGCCAACATCGTCCGCGTCGAGATCATCCCGGGCACCGAAACAGATCCTGGGCGACTGATCGTAGAGTCGGCCGCTGAGGTCGGCCAGAATGTAGGTGAACTGGACGCCGCCGTGGAAGGCGAGCAGATGGAGATAGCCTTCAACGGCCGCTACATCATCGATATGCTGAACGTGCTGGGCACCGAGCAAGTGGCTTTGGAGACCACGAATTCCTCGCGACCAGGGATCCTCAAACCTGTGGGGGACGAGAACCTGGTGTATGTGGTCATGCCCATGCATCTCAAGAAGTAGCTCCCAATAGGCCGTGCACCCCTCAGGGCCTCCGCCTCGCATCGCTTCCCTTGCACCTGATGGTTGGCCCTGAGAATTGCAGGCGCGGCGGCCTTTCCCTGTTGGCCCACGAGCTACCAGGGGAAAACCTTCCTCCTCCGGGGCCGCCGCGCCCCAGAGTATGGCCTTGAAATCGATCCCCCGGCCCAACCCGGTCCGTCCCTCTATGGCTCTTGACCCAGACAGGCAGTGAGACTGCTTCACCACCTTCCTCACCCGCTGGCATCATGCGTGAGTGCCCACCTTGATCTGAACTACTGCCTTCTGACAAGTCCCTATACGCCGTGACATCACAACTCCCGCCACGCGGCGTCAACAACGAGAGATACCATCAACCTGGGAAAGATGCACTGTCGGGGGATTCCACAGAGCAGGCCATCTTGCCCTTTCGCTCCCTCTGTCCTATAATTGATCTCAGATCGCATTCCGAGGTATCCCGAGGCATGGGGATGGCTTGTGCTCAGTACATGGTAACTAGAACTCCCGGCGCTAGTGTGCGCGGTATCCAGCGGTACATCTATCCCGCCGGATTGTAGCGTGGCTGCGGCGCGCGGCTACATCGCTACGATCCGGCCACTCCCTAGACCCACGAATCTCGTGGGTCTACGTGTCTGACATACCAGCGACGGAGCACTCCCTTCCTTGAGAGCAACATGAGGAGCGAGAGATGAAACCCATAGACGAACAGATGCCCATCTTGATGCAAGGGGTCGAGTTTGGCGACCCTCAGATGAGAGACACCATGGAGACCGAACTGAGAGAGCGCCTCGCCGAGGGAAGGCCCTTGCGCGTATACTGCGGGTACGACCCCACGTCGACTGACCTTCATCTGGGCCACACTATCACCATGCGCAAGCTCCGCCAGTTCCAGGATCTGGGCCACGAAGCCATCTTCCTGATCGGCGATTTCACAGGCCTGGTAGGAGATCCCAGCGACAAGGAGAGCGCCCGTCGACAGCAAACGCCTGAAGAGGTTGCCGAGAAGGCCGAGACGTACGTACAGCAGGCCTTCAAGATCCTAGACCCTGAGAAGACCATCGTGCGGCACAACTCGGAGTGGCTAAGCGGCCTGAGTTTCATCGATGTGATCGAACTGGCTTCCTATTTCACGGTGCAGCAGTTCCTGGCCCGAGAGAACTTCGCCCGACGGTACGCCAAGGGGGATCCCATCTGGGTCCATGAGTTCCTGTACGCCTTGATGCAGGGTCGCGATGCCGTGGCCATGGAGACCGACGTGCAACTTGGCGGCAGCGACCAGCTCTTCAACCTGCTCGTAGGGCGCAAGCTTCAGGAGACCCTTGGGCAGAGACCACAGATTTGCCTCACCTTCCCCATCCTGGTGGGCACCGACGGCTATCTGCGCATGTCAAAGACCACCGGCAACCACATCGGCATTGACGAGCTTCCAGAACAGATGTACGGCAAGGTGATGAGCCTTCCCGATCATGCTATGATCGACTACTATACGCTCGTCACCCGCTTCACACCCGACCAGATCGCCACCATCAACCAGGGCCTCGCTGACGGTTCGGTGCACCCTCGAGATGCGAAGATGCAGTTAGCGCGCGAGATCGTCTCCATCTTCCACGGCGATAAGGCAGCCGACGAAGCAGAGCGGCATTTCCGCACCGTCTTTCAGGAGCGGGAACTGCCCCCCGAGATGCCCACCTACACCATGGAGAGCCCTACAAACATCGTCGATCTGCTGGCAGACAGCGGCCTCGCCAAGAGCAAGAGCGAGGCCCGACGGCTGATCCAGCAAGGCGGGGTGCGCCTGGACGGGGAGAAGGTGAAGATCATCGAACAGGTGATCGAGGTCCAGGAGGAGGCCGTGCTCCAGGTTGGGAGGAGGAAGTTCACCAAGCTGGTCCCAGCGTCGCCCGGAGACGAGAGTTGAACAAGGGAAACCGGCTCATCCACGAGACGAGCCCCTACTTGCTACAGCACGCGCATAATCCTGTAGACTGGTATCCCTGGGGGGAGGAGGCCTTCGAAAAGGCCAAGGCCGAGGACAAGCCTATCCTGCTGAGCATCGGTTACTCCGCCTGCCATTGGTGCCACGTCATGGCCCACGAGTCCTTCGAAGATAAGTCCATAGCTCAACTGATGAACGACGACTTCGTGAGCATCAAGGTCGACCGGGAGGAGCGGCCTGACGTGGACGCCATCTACATGCGTGCGGTGATGGCTATGACCGGCAGAGGGGGCTGGCCCCTGACGGCCTTCCTTACTCCTGAAGGCAAACCTTTCTTTGGGGGCACCTACTACCCTCCCGAGGACCGTCCTGGTCTACCCAGCTTCCGCAGGGTGCTGATCTCCGTGGCCCAGTCCTACCGGGAGCGGAAGGACAGCATTCTCACGTCAGCCGAAGATATCTCCGCGCACGTCGTTCTACAGGACGCAGTTCCCGCTGTGGCCGACTCAGAGCTCAATTCGGCCACTCTCGACCAAGCGGTGCGAAACCTCAGCCATGGTTTCGACGCCACCTATGGAGGATTCGGCACGCCGCCCAAGTTCCCCCAGGCCATGACTCTGGATTTCCTGCTCCGCGAGTACTATCGGAGCGGCAATACCCACGCGCTGCGCATGGTGGAGAGAACTGTGGAGAAAATGGCTCGAGGAGGAGTCTACGACCAGTTGGGCGGGGGATTCCATCGCTACGCGGTGGACCAGAGGTGGCTGATACCCCACTTCGAGAAGATGCTTTACGACAACGCCCTGCTGAGCCGCGTCTGTGTGCGCGCTTATCAGGCCACGCGCAGGCCTCTCTATCGCCGCATCACCGAGGAGACCCTGGACTATGTCTTGCGCGAGATGACCTCTCCCGAGGGTGGTTTCTATTCCACGCAGGATGCGGACAGTGAAGGGGAGGAGGGGAAGTTCTTCGTGTGGACCTTCGACGAGATCGAGTCTCTTCTCGGTGCCGAAGAAGGTAACCTCTTCAATGCCTACTACGCGGTGACGAAGGAGGGCAACTTCGAGGGGAGCAACGTTCTCAGCATCCCTCGGGACCCTGACGTGGTGGCCCATCTGGCTGAGGTCTCCATGGATCGACTGGAAGATGTCGTCGCACGGGGGCGTCAGCGGCTGTTCGAGGCCAGGGAACAGCGCACACGCCCCGGTCGGGATGAGAAGGTCATCACCTCCTGGAACGGATTGATGCTTGCCAGCTTCGCCGAGGCTGCTCGCATTCTCGACCGCGAGGACTACCGAGAGGCGGCCGTGCGCAACGCCGACTTCATCCTCCGCGCCCTGCGTCCCGATGGCAGATTGCATCGCATCCACAAAGATGGTCAGGCCAAGGCGACGGCCTACTTGGAGGACTATGCTTTCCTGAGCGACGGTCTGCTAGCCCTCTACGAAGCGACCTTCGACGTGAGCTGGTTCCTCGAGGCACGGACTCTGGCGGACGCCATGTTATCGCTCTTCAAGGATAATACGGGCCCTGGTTTCTACGACACCGACGGAGCGGAAGTGCTGATCACCAGACCGAGGAGTTGGGAGGACGGCGCTGTCCCTGCAGGGAACTCCATGGCTGCTGACCTCCTCTTGCGTTTGGCGGGCCTCACCGGCGAGATTGCATATCAGAACATCGCGGTGGACATACTGCGCGCTATGGGTGCCACCGCGGGGCAGCATCCAACCGCCTTCGGCCATTTGCTGTCCGTCCTGAATTTCTACCTCTCGTCCCCAGAGGAGATAGCGATTGTAGGAGATCCCACAGCAGACGACACGCGCGAGCTGCTGAAGGTGGTGTATAGCCACTATAGACCCAGCAAGGTGGTCGCGCTCGGGTTGGAGGACGGCGAACGGACGATTGTCCCTCTGCTCATGGGGAGAGACCAGTTGGAAGGGCGGGCCACCGCATACGTGTGCCGGCACTTCACGTGTCAAAGACCCGTCAATTCGCCATCTGAATTGGCGGCACAAATGGGCGTACAGTGGGAGGGGTAGAGTCACCCCTTCCCTGATTACGAAGTGCAGTCAGGAGGATCGAATGGATGGACAGGAGTTGGTAGACAGATACAGGGCAGGAGAACGAAACTTCAGGTCCGCAGATCTGAGTGGGGCCAATCTCTCCGAAGCCAAGTTGAGCGGGACCAATCTGAGCAGGGCCAATCTGAGTGAGGCAGACCTCTTCGGAGCTAACCTGTTTGGCGCCAACCTGAGCAGGGCCAACCTGAGCAAGACCAACCTGCTGATGGCTAACTTGTACAGGGCGAACCTGAGCAGGGCCGACCTACGAGGAGCCAACTTGAGCAGGGCCAACCTCTTCGAGGCCACGTTGAGCGGTGCCATTCTGACCGGCGCCAACCTGGGCTGGGCCCAGATCAACGCCTCGTTGGTGGTGGCCACGATGTCCGACGCCAATCTCGAAGGCAGCAACCTGCGGGGGGCCAAGCTAGAAGGGGCTGAGTTGACGGGAGCCAAGCTGGAAGGAGCGGACCTCCGCGGTGCCGATCTGCGGGGCGCGGACCTGCGGGGGGCTGACCGCCGGGGAGCCATTTTGTCTGGGGCCAACCTGATGGAGGTTGACCTGGGGGGAGCTGGTCTGCGAGGAGCCTATCTGGAGGGGACCGACCTCACCAGATCGGACTTGAGCGAAGCCGACCTGAGCTGGACCAACTTGAACAGCGCCAACCTCGACGGAGCGCTCTTGGATGGGGCCAAGCTGAGTTCAGCTCAGTACGATAGCGCCACTACGTGGCCTGACGGTTTTGATATTCCGAGCGATGTGAAGTTCGTTTCCCAGAGCACGACCCCTCACGAAACAGACGCAGCACCTACTCGGCCCTCGACCAAACCTGAGGATTTGGGCAAGTAGGCCGCATAGAGGAGTTCTGTTAACGGGGAATGACCGCCTCAAGTCGCTTACGGATCTTCGTCAGCACTGGGCCCGATCTGGAGGCCGAACGCGAGGTCGTCGGCGAGACGATCGCCAGCTTGCCTGTGTCCGCCGGCTGGGTGATCAAATACACGCCGAGCAGGGGTGAGCCTCCGCGCGCCGTTTTCGAAGCCGTTGCAGCCTCCCAGTTCTACGTACTCCTGATGGGCACTGATATCAGGGCCCCTGTAGGCTCCGAGTTGCACGTCGCTCGTCAAGAGCACAAGCACATACTGGCTCTCTTGAAGGATGCCCCCCGCACGCCAGCCGCCCGCGTCTTCGTCAAGGATGCCTCTCTGGAGTGGCAGCACTTCCGTGACGAGAGTGAGTTGGGGTTCCTGCTCCTAGATGCTCTAGCCAAGCAGATTCTCGACAATGCGCTGGTCTATGGCATCACCCCCGTTGACTGGGAGACTCTCTCGGCTTTGCGGGCGGAGTTGAAGGATCGGGAGGTACCCGATCCCGAACAAGATGAGGTGACTACTCGCCGTCGGGGGGCAGGTAACGATGCGGTAATCGTCGCTCCGGGGAGGGATTTGCCGCCAGACGGGGTGTTGATCGAGCCGCCGGAAGGACGATCCTGATGCGCCGTGTGCGACCCATCTCTCCCATCCTGTCGCTTTGCACCTACCCATAAGTGAGAAGTCATGCGCCTAACTCATCTTGCCCTCACTAACTTCCGCAACTATGTGCGTCTGGACCTGGATTTCCATAACCGCGTTACGGTCCTGCAAGGTGACAATGCCCAGGGAAAGACCAACTTATTGGAAGCCATCTACTATCTCGTCACCGCCGACTCGCCTCGCGCCCGCACAGATCGCGAGTTGATCAACTGGCTGGCCAACGAGGAGCTGACGCCGTTTGCCCGCCTGGAGGCGCGGGTTGAGGGAAGCGAGGCTCTGCGCGAGGTGAGTATAGTCATCCTCAAGACGCCTGACCGATTGCAGAAGGAGATCAGGATCAACGGGGTCAAGCGACGGGCAATGGACCTCATAGGCCAGCTCAAGACCGTACTTTTCATGCCGCAGGATATTGACCTCATCGCTGGCTCCCCCGATGCCCGTCGTCGCTATCTCGACACCGCCATCTGTCAGATAGATCGCCGCTACTCCCGGTCCCTCCGGGAGTACAACCGGGTGCTTAGCCAGCGAAACAGCCTTCTGCGAAGGCTCAGAGAGCGACCTGGAGACCCCCACCAACTGGATTTCTGGAACCAACGGCTGATAGAGAAGGGCAGCCAACTGATAGCTCGTCGTCTGGAGATCGTGGGCGAGTTGGATGACCTCCTTCAGGACATCCATCCTCGTCTGACGGGGGGTGAAGAGCGCCTGCGCCTCCTGTACAGATGCACTCTCCCTTTGGAGGGAGAGGAGGGCAGCGAAATCCACTACCAACTGCCCCTGCACATGGCGCGCGCCTCCGCGCCGATGGAGGGGGGCGAGGCCATGAGCAGTGCGCACATAGAGGCTGTCTTCCACCGACAACTGAAGATTCGACAGCAGGAGGAGACAGAGCGAGGCATGACCCTCATGGGCCCCCATCGGGATGACCTCCGCTTCCTCGTGGGAGGTGTGGACATGTGCACCTACGGATCGCGAGGGCAGCAGCGCACCATCGCCATCTCGCTAAAACTGGCCGAGATGGAACTGATCCGCTCCGAGACCGGGGAGGATCCCATTCTACTGCTCGATGATGTGATGTCTGAACTGGACGAGGCTCGGAGACGGTATCTGATGGGCGTCATCGACCGGGACCAGCAGGTCATCATCACCACCACCCACCTCGATTCGTTCGCGCCATTTTTCCTGGAGCAGGCGACGGTTTCGAGAATCGAGGGGGGTAGGATAGAGATCCTGAGTTCCTAGCTCCGGCCGACTAGCGACTTGCGAGAGGGCGCTTGCCCGGGAGGCCCACACGGCGAGGATACTTCTGCGGCGTCGGGGCCACCTTTTCCACCACCACCAGATGGCGCGGCTCTTCCAGTCCAGGGAGGTGAACCTCCCTCACTTCCTTCAGGCGTCCCCCCAAGACCTCCATTGCTGAGCCAGCGACCTCCAACTCCTCCTCGATCTCCATCCCCTTCTGGGCCACGAACACACCTCCCAGTTTAAGCAGTGGGAGCGCGTACTCCAGGAGCACTGGCAACTGAGCCACGGCCCGAGCGAGGGCCACATCGTAACTCTCACGGCGATCGGGTCGCCTGCCCAGCTCCTCCGCGCGCCCCTTGATCGATTCGACCCCTTGGAGCCCTAGCTTCCTGACCATGTGCTCCAGGAAGCGCACCTTCTTCCCTGTGGATTCCAGCAAGGTCAGCCGCAATTGAGGACGAATTATCTTCAGCGGCAGCCCCGGAAACCCGGCCCCCGCACCGATGTCTATACATCGCGCCTCAGGGGCGAGATCGGTGAGAACCTGGAGGCAGGATAACGAATCGAGGAAGTGCCTAATCTGCACTTCCTCGTAGTCCGTGATGGCGGTGAGGTTGACTCGCTCGTTCCAGACCACGAGTTGCTGATAGTAGCGCTCGAACGCCTCGACCTGGTCTGGCGTGAGTATCAGGCCCCATTCCTCAGCCCCTGCTTCCAGTAGTTCCATCCTTGCCCCAACTGCAACCCGAGTGCCTCAATGCTGCGTTGAGCAATACCTAATCTATCACAAGGCAGGAGTCTTGGCAAAACCAAGGTGTCGAGCCCGTGTCCAGTCAAATAAGAATGTTACCGAAGGGAAGCCATTCTTTCAAATGATAATGTTACCATGGCGCCCTCTCCTTTCTGGCTCTCAGTAGGTGCAAATAAGGTCTCGTAGACGTCCTCCGTCTCCCCTGGGACGGCA
>JAUWLF010000152.1 GCA_030613785.1 Chloroflexota bacterium
TGGTCGGAGCCTCCTGCGTGCGGCGATGCAGCAGTTGCAGATGAGCGCAAGGGCGTTCCATCGTGTCCTGAAACTGGGTCGCACCATTGCCGACTTGGCGGGCTCAAAGACCATCGAGACGGCGCATCTCGCCGAGGCTATTCAGTACCGCCCTCGGACGCACATGTAGGCCGCAATGCCGTCGAGGTCGGCTGTGACAACCGACCAAATGCCCTATATCGCGAGGCGGCCCAGCATCTGACTACAGATCTGAAGCCAAGTGTACCGCGATCTTGCACACTTCATCCCCTTGAAGCACGCTCTCCAACACCTCTACTGCCACAGGTTCTTGCAGGATCTCTTCCAGAATGCCCTTATAGAAACCAGCTCCACAGTAGCAGTATGTTGGAGAGATCGTCTCCGACGTCCTCAACGCATCTCTCACCCTGGGGCAGTGGCAGTAGTATTGCCGTTTCTTCTCGGGGTCCGTTTCTTTCATACACTCGACAAGATGCCCGCTCTTGGGTGTCTTTGTCGCTATGATGGTGTTCTCCTCCCTAACTCCTGCCAGTCCCCATCCCCTCTCCACTATCTCATCGACAAGCTGGTCATCCAGGTCAAGGGTGTTCTTCAAGAACGATTCGAATTGTTCCTGGAGCATCTTGTGCGCCAAATCAATATCTCTCGTTTGCTCGTATTCTCTCCTTATCTCCTGCAGAGCCGATTTCGGATACTGGCATGCACAGCCAGTCATGATCTCTCTGGCTTCTTTGTCCTCGACCAGCGATTACAATCGTTCCATTGCTCCCTTGGACCACTCAATCACCTCCCCTCGACCGGAACGCGATGACAGCCCTTCACTTCCTCTCAGCACTACCTTTCGGACTTCTTCTCCAGCAATCTCGTCTAGACAACTGGACAATTTCGACAACCAGGCTCGCTCGAAATCCCGCTCCTCGGACATTCCAGACCCCCTCTCCTGGTCTCCACCCCAACCACCGTGCGTTGGCACAGCGGGTTCATCTGTCCAATCCACGCCGTTCGGTATGCCCAGGCAGCCGCCCCACCTCAACCCAGTCCAGCTCTCCCGTGTACCACCTTTTCCGCTCCTCTCGACAAAGTGAGGCTCTTCTCTGGCATGGACTCTCAACACAACCTACCACGCTTCCCCTAGGAAAGCAATTGGGATTCGGCGAGGGGCGGTAGGGAGAGGGAAGCCCCAAATCATACTGACAGAGACTGACTAAGGACGCGGCCTTGCCGGGGACAGTGCTCATCGTAATCACCGAGATGCTATGGTTGTCTTCTCGCCTCTACAGCTTGCCGCGTCTTGGCGCTCTCTCGGCTTTCCCTGTATGATTACGATGCTCGAACAGCTCTAGGCTAGGCCGCCAACACAGCCCCGGAGGCTGGGATCGTGATGACAGTGAGCATCCGGTCGATGAGAGCGTGCCTGTCCCTGGTATGCCTCCTGGCTGCAACAGCGAACACAGCTCGCATCGCGGGCGGAACTTGGGGATTCCGGAACTAATCATATGGACACTGCTCTTGGAGGGCATCGTGAGGATTGCAAAGGCGTCGTTCTTGGGAGGGGCTGACTTCCAACCAGGCGACGAAACCTACGAATCGGCTTTAGAGACCGCCAGGCTGCTGGCTGGCAATGGCATCACCATCCTCAACGGTGGAGGGCCGGGCGTGATGAGAGCCGCAACTGAAGGAGCCCATGAAAGCGGAGGCCGCGTCATCGGTGTGACCTACTACCCCAAATATGAGCACGCGACCTACGAGGGGAGGGATCCTCTCAATCACTTTGATGAGGAAATGGTGACCGCCAACTACTTCGAGCGGACCCAGAAGCTTTTGGAGATGGGTGATGCTCACGTTGTCTTCAAGGGCGGGACAGGAACCATCAGTGAGTTTGGGATGAGCTGGGCACTGTCAAGGATCCACTACGGTCACAGCATCCCTCTCATCCTCTTCGGCGAGTTCTGGGAAGAAATCACTGAGTGTTTCAAGCAACATATGTACATGAGACCGGACGAGTTCAGGGTCTACCACGTTGTCGCTTCCCCTGAGGAGGTGTTGCAGAGAATACGCAACTTCGAGCAACCTGCCGTCTGAGAAGCTGAGATGTCGCGATCATATAGAAGCTCTTGGCCGCACTGGACTGACACGGTTGTGAGCAAGTCAGGGTAAGGAGCGAACAGGGGAGTGGGTGATGAGCAGTCAGCCGATCATGGTCTTGAAACGCTCTGGACAGTATGAGCCGTTCTCCGAGGGGAAGGTGAGAAGCTCCCTTGAAAGAGCGGGTGCGGAAAGGGAGTTGACAGACGAGATCGTAGGTCAGGTGAGGGACAAGCTCTATGATGGTATCTCGACTAAGGAGATCTACGGCCACGTTTTCGCTCTGCTGAGAGAACTGAGAAGCCCTCTGGTGTCCAAGTACAACCTGAAGCGAGCCATCATGCAACTTGGACCCTCAGGGTTTCCCTTCGAGAGGTTTGTCGCTGGCATTCTCGAAGCCCGGGGATATCGAGTCGCGGTTGGACAGACGCTCCAGGGGAAATGTGTTGATCACGAGATAGACGTAATCGCCCACAAGGACAAGAAGCACTTCATGATCGAGGCCAAGTTCCATAACCTGCCGGGAACGAGATCCGACATCAGAGACGCGCTCTACACCTATGCTCGCTTCTTGGATGTGGAGAAGGCGTGGGTTCAGATCTCAGGTCACAGACAGCACTTACACCAAGCCTGGCTGGTGACCAACACCAAGGTCACGTCCAAAGTGAAAGAGTATGCCAAGTGTGTGGGTCTAGGAGTTATCAGTTGGGATTATCCACCCCAGGGAAGTCTGCGATCTCTGATTGAGGAAAGTGGCTTGCTCCCCGTAACGTGTCTTACGTCACTCGGGCAAGCTGAGAAGCGAAAGCTCCTGGAGGCGGGAATGGTTTTCTGCCGGGACCTTCTGGAGAGGAATGTTGATTTCCTGTCACCCGATCTGGTTGAAACAGCGAGGCACGAAGCCTGGACGGCGTGTGGAAAGGGCTGAGATCGTGTTGGACCTTGGTCACCGAGAGCCGAGCACTCGGAAGAGTGCCTACCACGTTCAGAATACCCTGGGCTCTCTCCAGGCTAGGGTTTCATGCGATACCGAGCAGTTCCTTCGCCTTCCGTACCGCTGACGGTGCATCGGGAGCGTAGCCATCGGCCCCGATCTGGTCACAATACGCTTGGGTCAGAGGTGCCCCACCCACCAGTATCTTCACGCCGTGGCGTAGGCCCGCCTCGATCAGGGCCTGTATGGTCCTCTCCATAGCTGGCATGGTAGTAGTCATCAGGGCAGACATGCCCACAATGTCGGCCTTGTGTTCCCGCACAGTCTCCACGAAGGCCTCGGGGCCTACGTCCGCCCCTAGATCGGTGACCGCGAAACCTCCTCCCTCCAACATCACGGACACCAGGTTCTTTCCCAAGTCGTGCACGTCTCCCTGCACCGTCCCGAGCACCACCTGGCCAGCCGTGTCCAATTGCCCTTCCGCCATCAATGGCTTCAGAACGGTGAGTGCAGCCTGCATCGCCCCAGACGCAATGATCATCTCTGGCACGAAGAACTCAGCTCGCTCGAAACGAGCCCCCACCTCCGTCATGGCTGGAATGAGATACCGCGATATGATCTCCAGGGGCGGCACGCCTGTCCCGACGGCTTGCTCAACGAGCTCCTCGACCCCAGGCGCGTCGCCCACGACCACTAACTCATAGATCTGTTGCAAGTCCACGCAGTCTCCTCCAAGAGCCTATCTTGCGTCGACCACCTGGCTCTGTGGCCATGTTCCTGCCCTGCAAGTTGCTCCACATTGTCTCGCCTCCGCCGAGCCGCCACACCCTATGCAGTGATGGGATACTGGCCATACTCGTACGCAGCTTCAAAGAGAGCAACGATGTTCTCCGGGGGTACCTCGGCCTGGATGTTGTGAATCGGAGCGAAGACAAAGCCTCCCCCCGGCGCGAGATCGTGGATGCGCCTCTTGACCTCCTCTTTGACATCCTCTGGTGTCCCGAACGGCAGCACTTGCGAGGCATCCGCTCCTCCACCCCAGAACACAACGTCTTGGCCGAACTCCCTCTTCAGCCTATCTGTGTCCATGTCCCTGGCCGAAACCTGCACGGGGTTGATGATGTCCATCCCGCTGTCGATAATGTCAGGAAGGGCCCAGTAAATGGATCCGCACGTATGAAGAAAGATCTTCGCCTCTGTCTTGCCGTGAATGAGGTCGGTCAACCGACGATGTCGAGGCTTGTAGATATTGCGATACAGGTCAGGCGAGAACAGAGGCCCAAGTTGCCCGCCGAGGTCATCGCTCAACTCGACGACATGAACGTGAGGTCCGACCTCATCCAGCACCAAGTCCCAGAACTCCAACAGCCACTCCAGCACCCTCTGGGCGAGAGCCTCGACGTACTTCTTATTGTGGGCCATGTCCCTGAACAGAGGCTCGAGGCCCCGTAACCAATATGATTGCTCGAAAACCCCGCCGATGGGAGCATGAATCATGATCGCCTTATCAGTGTTCTCCAGCAGACCCATTGCTACATCAGCCAGGCCCTCGACCCGAGTGGGGTCCCTCGGATTGGGAAAGCGGAAGGCCTCCAGCTCCTCGATCGTTCCTTCCTTGAGCGGATGGCCCGCCAGATCATACCAGTAACCCCCAGGCGGCCGCTGATACAGCACCCCCCACTCATCGACAAAGGTATCCGCTACCGGGTCAAGCTTGAACTCCCAATCCGAACCTGAATGAGGGAAGAAACCCACAACGTCGGCGTGGAACATCTCTTTGAGAGCAGGTGCCGGGTCCACGATTTGCTGGAACGTATCCATGATCGGCGCCTCGTCGGCCGGCATCCCCAGGTGCTTGAGAAGGTTGCGGTGAGCCTCGTGGTGTAGCGAGGTGACGAGTCCACCGAAGTCAATCGGCACTCGGTCAGGCTCCTTGTGTGCCAAGGCAAGAAGAACTCGCTCTCGACTGTTCACGTCAACCTCCTTGCCATCCCAAATACAACGACGTCGGTACTGAGAAGCACCGCTCGGATATCTACCTCAGCCCGACGGCTCAGCTCAGGGCGTTCGATCACGGCTCTGTCGTTGGCAGATCATCACACGGACCGTTCAAGTTGAGAGTGGCCCCTTGGATCCACCCGCTGAGATGCAACCCCGTATTGCCGACGCTGAGATCAACTTTGGCCCAGCCATCCTTGGTCATGGCCGACACCGCGGCATAGTCCCCCGGCACCATCGTAGCTCGCACCTTCGAGGAGACGTCAGGCTCAGCATACACTTGCACCTCATCCATGGACATTGTGAAGCAAAACCCTGGAGGCGGTCCCACCAATTTCGCGAGGCCATCGCATGATCCCTCCAGCCGGATGGCGCTGCTCTCGTGAATCCAGCGCAGCCTGAAAACCCCCAAGTTCGCCGCCTGAGCCACCCCGGGGTCGAAGCCCAGCCAGCCATCCGCTGTCTTCCCTTCGACCGTGACCCGAGATCCGGCTGGCATGGAGCCAAAGACCGTGGCATCTGCGCTTGGCCTCTGGTAAACAGTGACCTCACCCTCGGCGACCATGTCGCACGACTGGGGCACGGGTCCCGCGCCCCCACCCACCGCGGTTTCGTGAGGAGCCATGGCGGATGTCGTTGCGGAGGGCAAGGCGGCGGAAGTTGCTGTCGCGACGGGTGTGGTGCAAGTTGGAGCGATGGTTGGTAGGGCTGGTTCCCCGACACCGCTCGCGGCTGGGGAGGCCCCCCCTTGCTCCTGTCGCTGCCCCGACATCTGAGTCGCTTCGGAGGCCACCGGCGTTCGCAGGCCGACTTCAGACTCTGAGGGAACTGTCATCACGCACCCACCGCACACAAGAATCGCTGCAACCGTCGCGAGGGACAGGATTCCTTTCAATCCCCCACCTCGCTTCCGCTATTTGGCCTGACTTCAAGCCCTACTACAAACGGCTGACGAGCGCCGACCATCTCCTTGAGCACCACTAGTAGTACCGAGGATGGCGATTCGCCACCGCTTCCAGAAGGATCTTCACGTAGTTCGGATTCCTGCGCACCTCTCCTGAGAACCCTGTCTCCGGAAGTCCACCCGTCCCTCGCGAGCGAACCAGTTCCTTCGCTCTCTCCGCCATGGGTTGAACCATGTTCGCCAGAGAATCCACACTATCCAGAGAG
>JAUWLF010000049.1 GCA_030613785.1 Chloroflexota bacterium
CCCTGAGATTGTAGAGTTGGACATCAACCCGTTGATGGTCCACGAGGAGGGCAAAGGCGCAGTGGCCATAGACATGCGTCTGGTACTGGCCGAGGAAGGCTGAGGCAGACTCGGGCCAGCCCCGCTGGCGGGAGTTCGGGACAATGGTTGGCCACACAGGTAATGAAGGCTTTCTGTCCGCCCAGCCTGGCATCGTGAATAGGCCGAAACGTAGTAACGGCCGTATCGAAGGATGCTTCGATGTTTGGCGCCACGAACTTGGGACGCACCCTGCTGGGGGGAAAGCCTTGTATCAGGCAGGTTGGCCATGCAAGAGGGAAGAGAGGTAGGAGAATGGTCACGCTTTACATCGCGTCAACCGAAAGCACATCAGGCAAGACCGCGCTCTGTCTAGGCTTGGGCAAGCGCCTCCAGAGAGATGGGTTCTCCGTAGGCTATATGAAGCCCATAAGTCTGTCCGCCAGACGCCTTGAGGGTCAGGTGGTTGACGAGGATGCGCAGTTCATCAGGAGGGAGCTTGGACTACAAGAGCCGGTCTCCGATCTGGTGCCCATACCCCTGGACCCCCTGGCGGTGGAGTCCATCATGAGGAGGCAGAAGCAACTGGACTATCCCAAGCGGCTCCTGGAGATCTACAAGCGCGTAGCAAAAGGCAAGGACGTGATGCTGATCGAGGGCGTGCACCGTCTGAGCGCAGGTGGACTGGTAGGATTGCCCGCCAACGGGGTCTGTAGGCTGCTGGACGCCAAGTCTCTGACGGTGATCCGATACGTCGGCCTGCTAGCCCTGGACCCCGTGCTGTTCTACCGGGGCGTGCTGGGCGACTCTATGATCGGTGCAGTCATGAACAGCGTCCCCCGGCGACTGATGGAATCGGCACAGCAAATAGCCAAGCCCTACCTCCAAAGTGAGGGCATGTTAGTTTATGGCATCCTCCCCAAGGTAAGATTCCTCATGTCCGTTAGCGTCAGGCAGTTGGCAGAGGCGCTGGGGGCGGACATAGTTGCTCGCGCTGACCAGGGCGAGGAATTGGTGGAGAACCTGATGGTGGGAGCCATGACCGTTGATATCGCCCTCAGTTACTTCCGCCGCAAGCCCAACAAGGCGGTGATCACCGGCGGTGACAGGTCTGACATCCAACTGGCAGCGCTGCAAACCTCCACCAAATGCCTCATCCTGACGGGAAATCTCCATCCGCAGGACATGATTATGGGTGTTGCAGAGGAGAGCGGAGTGCCCATCATCGTCAGCAAGTTCGATACTCTGACCACCGTGGAGATCGTCGAAGGATTCTTTGGCAAAGGCCGTTTCCAACAGCAGAAGAAGGTACAACGGTTCGAGGAGCTGCTCGACGAGCACTTCGATTTCACCAGCCTGTACGTCACTCTGGGACTGAAGTAGCCTGGCGTGGTCCACGCCGAAGGAGACTGACCATGAGTATCATAGAGGACATCCTGGCCAGGGAGGTTCTGGACTCTCGTGGCAACCCCACGATCGAAGTGGAGGTCTACCTCATTGACGGCGCCGTGGGACGAGCAATAGTGCCGTCGGGCGCCTCGACGGGAACCTACGAGTGTTTGGAGTTGCGCGACGGCGACCCGCAACGGTATGAGGGCAAAGGCGTCCTGAAGGCGGTGGAGAACGTCAACGACGAGATAGCGGGACAGCTCGTCGGCTGGAGCGCCCTTGATCAGCAAGGGATCGATCAGTTCCTGATTGAACTGGACGGCACGCCCGATAAGTCGAGACTGGGCGGAAATGCCATCCTGGGCGTATCGCTCGCTGTGGCCAGGGCAGCGGCTGGTGCCCTGGAGCTGCCCCTCTACCGATACGTGGGCGGCGTGGCGGCGAAGACCATGCCTGTGCCGATGATGAACATCCTCAATGGAGGCAGGCACGCCGAGGACTCCACCGACTTGCAGGAGTTCATGGTCATGCCCACCGGCGCGCCCAGCTTCCAGGAAGCACTCCGCTCGGGAACGGAGATCTATCACAGCCTGAGGAAGGTGTTGAGAGCGAAAGGGTACAACACTGGCGTGGGCGACGAGGGAGGCTTTGCCCCATCGCTGGGATCCAATGAGGAGGCGATTGAGGTCATACTCGAAGCCATCGATGGGGCGGGATATGAACCAGGCAAGGACGTTCACATCGCCCTGGATCCCGCGGCGTCTGAGTTCTTCGAGGATGGGAGATACCATCTGCGCAAAGAGGGAAGGACGCTCAGCGGCCCGGAGATGGTGGACTTCTATCTAGAATGGGTGGAGAAGTATCCCATCATCTCCATCGAGGACGGTCTGGCCGAGGACGATTGGGAAGCCTGGAAGCTACTCATGGAGCGGATGGGCGACCGGATACAGATCGTGGGAGACGATCTCTTCGTGACCAATGTGGAGCGACTACGCCGGGGCATCGAGGAGAAGGCTGCCAACTCCATCCTCATCAAGCTGAATCAGATAGGGACCCTAAGCGAAACCATCGCCGCTGTGGAGATGGCCAGGAAGGCAGGCTGGACGACGGTGATCTCCCATCGCAGTGGAGAGACAGAGGACACGACGATCGCCGACCTGGCGGTGGCGCTGAACGCTGGTCAGATCAAGACCGGCGCTCCCTGCCGTGGCGAGCGGGTGGCCAAGTACAACCAACTCCTGAGAATCGAGGAGGAACTGGAGGAGACGGCCTGGTATCCTGGTATGGAGGCTTTCTACAGCATCCAGATATAGGGGGTCTGCCTGACGGCGTGGATAACGCACAGCCTCTCCAATGACCTCAGCGCCTATCTCTTGAGCTATGAGGGCTAGTTCTTTAGCTTTGTCTGGTCTGACGACCTTTGCTTCTCCGCACGCGCTAGAGTGCCTTGTTCAGATCAACGTCTATTCCAGCGTGCTTGATTTCCTTGGCAAGCTTCAACCGCCAACCCCCTCCGGAATCCATGGGGGTATACACCACGCCTTCGTAGTCCGATGGGATGTCGATGTCATTCTTATGCAGAGCACAGACTCTATCGCGTCCCAATCTGCCGAGTAAGAATCCAAGTTCGAAGATCACGTTTTGCCGAGCCCGCGGCTTCAGGTCCTCCGGCTCATCTGCGGGGCCACCGATATCATCGGGCGTTAGCAGTACCACCGCATAACCCACGCTGGATGATTCGTCCTCAAACTTCTCAATAATGGTCCTGCCCGCGCTGGGCTTTTCGTGGAGTATGATTGCAGCAAGGTCTAGCTTCTCTATGAATCTCGCTACGGACTCCTTTGCTGCCTCATCGCGCCCATGTACTACGAAAATGTCCGTGCCGAGCGACGGCCCGACCTCTGGAACCGTTGGCAGAGATGGCTCTTCGTAAAGATTCAACCTTCCGCTGATTGATTCCAGGCGGTCGATCTTACGTTGGACGTCTTTGCCATGAGACTCGATCTCCTTCTGCAAAGGCAGGCTTCCCAGAAACACAAATCCAACGCCGGGCTCATATTCGTCTGCAAGCTCGGCTGTGTCGAATAGCCTTCGCAACATCGTCGTATTATACTCGTCCCACCGACGAAACTCCGCTTCAGCGCTATTCAGATCATCATCGGTCTGAATCGCCGACTCCAATAGCCTGTGTCCCGCTTCTATTCGGGCGGCAATCTGCGGCTGGGCTTGTCCCCTAGAGACCCTCAATCTGGGCAGGGCATTCGACTCAGCAGAGCTCGTTGCGCTCCTTTTGCGCGCCATGATGCAGTACCTCCCTTTCCAGTTGCTTGTTGGGCTCTACCGCACGCGGTAGAGGATCGTGGGTTCGGATGCAGCATCGCCTAATCCATGAGTCTCTGGCAAAGTGAGAAAGCCCGCCTGGTTGCGACAGACGGGCTCTCCTGAAATAGTAGTCTTCTTGCCGAGGTGCCCGTCTCTCACCTTGGCCACAACGCTCCGATCCGGCCAAATCGCAAGGGTCGTTTCTTGGCGCGATTGTAAGACAATTGTACCACGAACGTGAAGAGAGCGCAACCTCAGTTTCAGATACGATAAGAGGCCCCGCTGTTGAGGAGGAGTTCGTTTCAGTAAGTGACCATCGTTCCAAGTAGTGTACTGAAGCAGCAAGCCCTCAACGATATTCTGGCATTGAGAACCGTTGTCGGCAATCGACGTGCACCCCAGGCTCCCGTTCCAGGTGCTTCGGACTCTGGAGGTCCCAAATACTGAACTCAAGATCGATGCACGTCAACGTTCACTCGGGTCCGTCTCAAACTCGGCCCCGCAGTCTGGGCAGACAATGATCGGCCCAGGCCAGTCATACTCAAGGCGCTTTCCATAGTCCCACACATCGGCCCCGCACGTTGGACACCGCCATTCCACCGGGACCTTCATCACCGCTCCCAGCTCCAGGTCAGCCTGGAGCCAAAAGGCGTCGTCGTCGTCGCCCTGCAGCGCCGCAAGATGAATATGACAAACGGTGGCCAGATTCCAGGCTCTGTTGTCGTCCTCGTCACCATTGAGATGATAGACAACTAGCCGCTCCGAGCACCGCCGATCATCAGCGGCTCTTAGTTCGCAACCCCTCACTGCTCCCCTATCTGACATACGTCCTCCAGCCCGATCGGTGAGCGTTGCCACCTTTGGCGTAGGGCAACATCGACTGTCAACGGCTCGACGAACTACCCGAGCGAAGTCAGGCAATTGTATCACAACTTGGCAGGTGTCGCAAGGGGAATTGCCAATAACAGAACGAGGCTCCGCTGTCGAGGAGGCGGCGGATGTACCAAACGCCGTCAGGAAATCCTGAGCCAGTGCGGTCTCTGACAATTGCACGGGCCTGTGGCAAGAGGGCAGGTTGCCCGGCCACCTCGAGAAGAAGGATTCAGAGCACGGGACCGTGTCAGGATATCGCCGCGCAGGGCCAGTCGTGAGCGCTAGCGAGGACGAATCTCAACTACGTACCAGCAGCCCCCAAGAAGGCCTGCTTGACAGGGATTCTCCATGACGAGCACGACATCTTCGTATACCCACGCGCTGCGCTCCCCTTCTAGTGCGAAACTGGAAGACACCTCAGAGCCGTCTTCGTCTATATAGGCCGAAGGCAAGCGGCCATCCTTCGTCTGGTACCAAGCTCCGTTTACTTCGCTCTCGGACATGCCCACGCAGACGCCATTCCACTCTTGTGTCGGCGTAGGCTCGGGAGGGGGGGTGGGGGTGGGCCGACCCTCGGACAAGGCAGATAGTTCGTCAAGTGCCGTCGACAGCTGGTCAGCACCCTGTCTCATCCTGATAGCCACACAGGCTTCACTTTCGTCACGCATGAAGGCAAGATACGCGTCAATGACGTTCCCCAAGCCGTCCATCAAGAGCGCGCGGCCGTGCTCGGCGCAGTCAGGGCTGCTCACATCTGCGAGGTCCCGCCGTATCTCCTGCATGTCCTGAACTACCGCGCTGAGAGCGATGCGTGCTGTTGAATCTGCGACCTCCACGGTGTCGCGGAATTCGTCAATCAGTGGCCGAATCTCAGCTAGGTAGGCGGCGGCCTCGGATTGGCAGGCTGGCGTGGGGGTGCTTGGCACGACCGTTGGTGTGCCTTCGCCACCGCACGAGATTGTGAGAACAAACACCGATGTGATGAGACCAAACACGAGCAGGGTCCGCCTGTGGATGGCCCTCCGCATCTGTTACCTTCCTTTGGTACGCGCCTTGCCGCCAACCAGCGGGTGTGCCTGAAACCGGTGCAGCGCCTCGGCGACTTAATGAGGACGGGGGCGATGTGCTGCAATTGCACCACAAGGCTGAAGGGGACGCCACCTCGGTTACACATACGACAAGAGGCCCCACCATCGGGAGGCGGCGCATGTATCAGACGCCGCTAGGAAGTCCTGAATCTTCACAGCGGGGGCTCAGGGGTGGCCTCTTGCGGCTTGCCGCCAGCGTCGCGGCAGTGGTCCCATTTTGGCAGATGCGCCGCTATCCGCTTGACCAAGTCGGCGAACTCCGCCACTGAGAGAGTGCTCTTGGCATGGTTGCACGGCCCGCAGCTAGGCACAACGTTTCCCCGCACGTACCCCACGGAGTTGTCGAGCCGGTCCAAGCCGCTGTAGACGTAGTGGACGTCGCCCGAGTTCCTGGGATACGCGCACACGTTCGACGGCGGCGCCCCGCAGTAGTGGCAGTCCCCGCGGTGAATCGCCTTGACCTCCTCGTCAGTCAGCTTCCAGGGGAGGTCGCGGGACTCCGCCCACAGTTGAGCTATACTCCTCACCCGGCTGAACCCGGCTTCATCCGGAGAAAGCCGTCGGCTTGGCCTTTTTCGAGGGCCGATTTTCTTCCTGTACCTGCTTCTCTTGTGCACGCTGCTCACATGCCCCCCTTGGCTTTGCCGGCTGCTCCTCCCCTGCCATCCAGCTTCCTTCCTAGCAGTTCGACATCAGACGGCTTATCCCACCACCATTATACACAGTTTGGCTCACAAAATCAAATGCCGTTCTTGGTTGCTAGACCTTGTTCCCCAGGGCGGTCCTTTGCGCTGTTTTGCCACGAGACTGTCGGGCTATCCCTCCAGGCTGGCGCTTAAGCCGAGGAGCACCGCCCGGGCGCCCCTCGTGCCCAGCTCCTGGACGAACCGCTCCAGGCGGCGAGATGGAAGGCGGAACGAAAAAAGCCTTAGCAGCCTGGAGGCCGCCAGCAAGTGACTTAGCAGGCCCAGATGATCCCACGATCTAGCGCCCGTGGCTTGCGGTGCGTTAGGTTGTCGGGCGGTGAGGATCTGTCGGCCACGTACTCCCTGCTAGTAGCAGGACGAGGTCCCGCTGTCGAGGAGGCGGCGGATGTACCGAACAGCGTCAGGCGATCCCTCCGGGGCTTGGTCGTTTGAGCCGAGGCATTCATTTCCTGGCGGGGGCGTTGGCGTCACTCGGCCGCACGAGGAAACCCTCAGTCACAACAGCGGACCAACAGGGAGATTGCACCATTGCCTCCAGGTGATTTGCACCTTGATAGCAGAGAGAGGCTACACTCGCGGTCAACCCACGTCGCAGCGCAGTCGGCTGCAGCGACAGCTAACCCTAGCATCCGCTAGAATTTGATTCGCAGTGAGATTTGTGGTATACTATTATCACGTCGGTTCTACTCTATACTCGATTCCCGACACCCGCCAAGGGCGCTGGTGCTCCCGACCGACGTAGCAGACTTAACAACCTAGGAACCCTCGCGACACTCCTTGTAACTCTTCTACTATTCACTCTTGCTGCTTGGAAAGGAGGCGTTATGAACCTAATGGTTGCTGTCGCCGTTGAACTCGGGGTTTACTATGCTGTCAGGGTCGGGAGTCGGGTAGAGAGCAGAACTTGACTACTTGGAGCCACAATGACCTGCCTTCTTGTTCGTTCAGTCTGGTGACCAGTTGCTCAACTGGCTGCCAAGCCTGCCCACCTGCGCCCGTGCTTGGAAGACCCTGTCTTTATCAATCTCGACGGGTGCGCCGCGGAACGGATAGTGGACAAGCACGTTTAGCGATTCCTCTAGGGCCTTTTCGATCCCCGCAAGTAGGGCACTCTCCATCGGAATAGTGCCTGCCACACAGGCCACAGATAGCGGGCGTTTCCTGCATGGGATTCAGAAGGGCTACGATTGTCATAACCGCCTGGTCTTTCAGCTCATAGAGGTACTCTCGGATGTCCACTCCGCCAACCTCTATGGCTACCAGGTGTCCAGGATAGCGCACAGGGCCTCGGATCACCTCAGCGCCTATCTCTTGGGCTATGGCTGAGCTATGGCGGCCAGTCGTTCAGCATTGCCCCCTTTTGAAGGCAGGAAAGTGAAGCAGAGACCCGCAAGCTCACATCTCCCTCAATCACTTGAGCCATCCAGGGGATTTGACCAGTCTTCTAGAATGCTGGGCTCGGTGTTCCAGGGGTGCACTGACCCTTTGCCTGCAGTTCCTGGCAGTCCTTGCACAATCTGGCGCCAGTTGGTTGCCCTTCCGCTAGGTTTGCCTTCTCGATATTGTTTCCCACTGTACAGTTCTTGCATTTATGGTAAATTGTGGGGTCCTTCTTTGTGTAGTATGCCATGGCATACCTCCTTTCTTCGCCGTGCGCGGGTCTCTGCTCTTCTCAACCGCCTGTTGCCTGAGGTTTGCGAGTGTGATTAGCGGCAAACCATTTGCCAGAATGCCGTCATCATCGCCAGGATGGGGTCGCCTGTCATGCGCACATGACGGTCTCAACACGATGGTCGGTCCAAGACGTGGTAACGTGTGTCAGCAGGTTCACGAAGTAGGGAGTCGAAGTACCAACATTATACTACGATTCCGAACAGGGTGCAAGGGTCGTACGGTATAACAGGACGAGGCCCCGCTGTCGAGGAGGCGGCGGATCTACCAAAAACGCCGTCAGGAAATCCTGAACCATCGCAGCGGAGCCTCAAGTGGATTATATCAGCAAGATGGCCAAGTGGCAATGGCTAGGTCGGGCCCGGTCAGTTGGTCGGCCGTTCCTGGTCCAGCAGTAGCAAAGCGACGGATGCAGGTTCGTTGTCAGGGTCAAGTTGGAGAATCGTCTTGAGGCAACGGCGCTTCTCTTCGAGACTGTCCGCCTCCGCTGCCAGCCAGAACCAGGCCGCTATTGACTTCTTCTGTCCTGCAGTGGTACAGTCGCTCTTTATGATGCGTTCCTCCCCTGACTAGCTCTTCTTCTTCAGCACGGCGAATGCGGACGCGTCGTGTCCCTTGTAGGCGCGACTTCGGGAGTAGCCGTCTCGAGTGCGCGGATACGTGTGCAACTCTATGGCAAGCGCGCACTGATCATAAGGTCCGTACGAATCGACCTTACGCAACAGGCTCTGAACCTTGAACGACTGAGTAGTCGGTGCCGAAGCAGGCCTCGTCGAACTCATCGAAAAGTCGGCGTGCCACTTGCGTTTTCGAGAAGTGTTGGTGACTCGAACTGCTAAAGAAGCCGACCGGCTTGAACGGGTTCTGTGCGCTTCTCTCAATCAACAACCATGTACATCCACCGTCCAGTACACCGTCTGGGGACCGCTCCTGACGTAGTACCCCTTGATACGTATCGTCCAGGTGCCCTCGGACAGGTCGCCGCTCACCTGCGCTCGTTCGAAAATACTCGGGCCAGAGTAGCTTCTGGCTAGCTCAACGCCGGTCGGATCGATCAGGTGCACATCGATATCGTCGTGCAGCTCAGTCTGGGCCTCGGGCCACCACAAAGCCGCCTCAAGGTCCAGGCGGCCGCTGCCGAGATTGATGTTGATGTCGATGACCGTTCCATCGTTGACACTGACCTTGCCCCACCAGGCATGGCCGCAGGTGGGCATCTGCAGGTGGCCCACGCCTGAGGTATTGTCAAAGTTGGGCCAGGCTAGTGGACCGGAGATGATCAGCCGGGAGTAGACCTGCCCGTTATCGAACGTGTTGTGTTGGCGCAGCCAGTTGCGCATCAAGGCCGCCGCGCCACTGGCATAGGGCGTCGCTCCGCTAGTGCCGCCGAAGGTCTTCAGTGCGTCATTAGCGGCGCTGCTGGCCGTCTCCGTATTGGTGGGCGCTTGCAAGTCCGGTTTGTAGCGGTAGTCAGGCGCTGGGCCTCGTCCCTGGTAGTTTTGGTCCGCCAGCGATACCACATCGTAGGCGCCCACTCCGATGGCCTTATGGGCCAGCCCAGGTGAAGAAACCGTGCTCGGGGCGGGGCCATAGTTGCCGTTAGCCGCTACGATGACGGCGCCAGCATCATAGGCGTTGTCGGCCGCCAGAGCGATGGGGCCGTTCTCGTCCTCGACCGCCTGGATCTCACCCACGATCACCCGGTCGAAGACAGCAATAGCCCGTTGGAAGCCGCGCACAACGGCAGCGCTGTCCAGCCCCCCACAATCGTTCCCGTATACCTTCCAGCTATCCAGGGTGATAGCTGTGACGCCCCTGTAGGCGTCGCCCAACCGGTCGTTGGCGACGATAATGGCCGCGCTTGAGGTGCCGTGGTTCCAGCAATCGTCACTGGGATCCCAATTGGCGGCATTGTCGTCATAGCAGTAGCTGCCACCGTTCACGCAGTCGCGGATGTAGTCAACGTTCGAGGGGTTATTGAAAAGGTCATGGGTGGTGTGGATACCCGTGTCCAGCAGGCCGATGTACCCTGATGTGAGATTGAGGTTGAAGTAGGGATCCGAGACTATTCTGGTGCGGCCATCGTCGACGTCGTTGTTGGGGTTCCCGTCCTGCGGCGGTTCTTCGCCTGTTATCTGAGGAAGGATGTAGGTAAGCTGTTCGATTTCTAGCAAGTCCCCCACTTGGCGCAGCTCCACCTCAGTCAGGAAGCCGTTAATGAGCCAGAACTGTTCGATCACTTCGATCTCGATACCCTGTTCCTCGACTGTGCCCAGGAACTCTTCCGTGCTCACACCTCGTTGGGCCAGCAAGTCATTGACCAGGTCCTCGGTCATGCCCGAAAGACGTCTTCCCTCCGCAGAATCACGCCGGACGTCGGGGGGCAAGTCCGGGAACCGCGGGACCTGGATGTCCTCGCGAAGGATGATGATCACTGGCACGACGGCCTCTGGGGCCTCCCCAATCATGCTGAGCAGCAGCGGGTGGATCCGCTCCGGCTCTGCGGGCGTGCCCTCATCATCCTCCTTGGGGGGCTCTGGCTCGATGCGTTCTTGAGTAGTGAATGCATCTTCGGGGATCTCTTCACACTGGTAGTCTGATGTGCTCCCCTCTTCGTCCACCTCCACTTGGTGGATCACGTTGAAAAGGTCCCCTTCAACTCCCTCGACTTCCGGACATGACGGTGTGTGCGTGACGACTTCGGGAATCGTCCGCGTGGGCGTGACGACTTCGGGAATCGACGGCACCGGCGTATCACATGCCGTGATCCCCGCTATTAGCAGTAGTGAGCCCGCCACACTCAGAATCTTGCTTGGCGATCGCCTGTTCATTGCTTCATCTCCTTTCACGAACTCTATTTGTGGACCGTGGCACAACGAGAGACTCCCGTACTCCTAGCCCAAAGCCATAAAGGAGGCTTCACCATCTCCTGCTGTCACTTCCATTTCACACAACCACTTATCACAATCGTCTGGAAGGAAAGTGGGCGACTTTCGGCTAACTTCCTAGTATACGCAGTATTAAGTGAGCCGTTGGCGAGCGAGCGGCGGGTTTGGCTCGCCCGGCAGCGCAAACTGATTGCCTGGATGGAAGTCGATCTTCAGGTCGATCACCTGGAAGCAGAAGTCCACGCCCAGGGTTCCAGCGGTACCCAGGATAGGCAGCGGGTCTTCGACGGTGATCAGCGGGATCGTGTTCGTTTGAAATACAAAAAGCCCCGAGCACTCGCCGCTCTAGCGCCATCGATCGATCGAAGCTTTCTACACCTCTCACTTCCTCCCTTGCACTACGTTGCGAAGCGGCACTACTGGTTGGTGCCGACGCAGTCTGGCTTGCTTCTCACCACGCAGTTAGTAAATGTCAGCCTTGTTCAATAATGAGGTATCGTGTGTCACCAGGAACGCTCCCAGCGAGAATCACAGCGCGCGATGCACGCGCCCCTGCTGTGGTGCAGACGCAGCCGACAGCACCCGCCACGCGAGCACGAAGAGGGCCGGCGCGGTCGCCAGCGTCAGCAGGATCTGCAAGACCGACGGACGGCATGGGAAAGACACGAAACGAAACAGCACATCTGCCGGCCTCGGTTCGCTGAACTCGCCCGCTTCGCCAGGCAAGCGGTTGGCACATAATCCGCCAATCAAGAAGGCGGTTCCCAGAACGCAGGCAGTTAGAGCGAGCTGCCCGAAGGACGTCCGCTACTGGGCGTTGGCGCAGAAGGCAAAGATACCTATGTTGTGCCCAACGGAATCGTCATTCTGTATCGCCACTAGCCACAGGTATTGTGCTCCGCCTCCAATGGTTCCCCCGACTGATTCTCGGATCACCGTCTTAAAGTTCCGGGTACCCTCACCGACCACCTGTGCCCCGCCCCCCAACACGACCTTTCCCGTTGGGCAGAGTGCAGTCTCCCTGATGAACCCGCCGGCTGGCACGAAGTACTCTTCGGTTACCCGTTCGTATCCGCAGATGCCGCAAGGACCGGCCGGACCAATGCGACCTTCTGGACCAGCGGGACCTTCTGGACCAGCGGGGCCTTGTGGACCAGTGGGACCTTCTGGGCCAGCGGCACCTTCTCGACCAGCGGGGCCTTGTGGACCAGTGGAACCTTGCGGACCAGCAGGACCTGTCGGACCAATGGGACCTGGCTCACTAGGTTGTCCACAGCCTGCCAAAAAGAGGACGATGACGAGCAACAAGTTGAGCACGATGAACCCCTTCGAGAGTCTCATGTTTACCTCCTCGTGGACGTGTGTCTCTGACAATTGTTTGCGGGGCTGAACTCACCTAGCCAACCTCCTCCACCCTGAAATCAAGCTGGCCCACAAGGTTGCACTGCACCACCTCCCTTCTCTGTCCCTTGGGCGTTCAAGTCCACTCAGTGTCACGCGCAGCGTGTACAATCGGGTCGCGTCGTGCCCTGTGGCTCATCTACTCCATCGGAGTAATCCCCAGTTGAGAGCGCAAGTAGGGCATAGACAACAGTCGGAAGTAGTAGAGGTCCTGGGACTGTTCGAATCGCCTTTGCCAGTGTTGCGCCTGGGCCTGCCCAGACTCGTATGCAGCCTCAAAGCTCCCAGAGCCTATCATGGTGGTCTCGACATAGTCCCACTCGCCGTTTCCGTCCTGGGTTTCCCAGGCTAGGAAGACGTGGCCGGGCACGAGCACCAAACCCGGATTCAAGGATGCACCCTCAAGAACACTGGCCATGAGGACCGTGCCGTCAATGCAATTGGCCGACTTGGTTGCCAGCGACTCGCGCGGCAGTCGCACCCGCTGCATGTTCTCCCCTTTGGTTGCGCCAAAGGAGAGGAGCGAATTGCTGTAGACAATCCCCTCGGCCCTGAGCGCGTTGAAAACCGCCCTCACCTGCTCTTCGGTCCCTTGCGCATCGACCTGATAGCCCACGATCTGCCGCTCCGGATGCAAATCCGCCGCCCGCCGCAGGAGCCGCATCACCTCCGGCACGTTGGGCGTAACCCAGGCGCCATAGTAAGGTGAGAGATCCACCCACGTGCCAGTGGCAGGGTCCTCAACGCCGTTGTAGGCGCTGGTAAGGGCCAGCAGCCAGATAGGGAAGGTACTCCTCTCCTGTTCGGTCTTCCGGTCCAGCTCATCGCCGCCGGGATTGTGCCCGCTCGGCAAAAGAGAAAAGCGCCGATCATTCCCTGTCCTAGGACGGGCGATCAACGCTCTTTGCACCTCTCCGCTCCCAAGACCTTGCACCGCGCTCGCGAGCGTAGTTGGCTCGGTGCATGTGTTGCGAACGGGCTACTGATTGCTTGCTATGTCGCAAACCATCGGATACTACATCTATTATATGCTATAATGCAGTCCTTGTCAAGTTCTTGGTGACGGTTTTAAGGTTTCCCCTCCCCCGACTTCCTCTGAAATCAGGACCTCCAAGAACACAGCGTGTCCTAGCGCGCTAGTTCGATCCCGTCGCAGAACAACGGGTCCTTTATTTCGAACACCCCTCGGAACTCGAATCCGCGTCAGCAGGCATCAGAAGGTCACCTCAAGCGGTTGGAATGTGCTGCCCTTTATAACGAACCGCCCCCGGGATTCGAACGCGCGCACCATCGTGAGGGTGCGATGCGCAGCATAGTCAAGCCAACCAACGGAATCCCTCTATCTCCTTAGTTCGATCTCGTCACAGAACAACGGTACCTCTGTTTGGAACCCCCTGGCGGCTCCAATGCCCGTCGGCAGACATTCTCCAGTTGGCTTGTCAAGGTAGTGCTCTCCCAGGCTTTGCAGACTCACTACTAGGCCGAAAGGTGCTCCACGCGGTTTGGAAAATTACGCACAGCATCCACGCGCAGGCTACGCTCCTAGCCAAAGGGACGAGGCGTACCCAAGAGGAACAGCAGGACGAAGGAACCAACCGCCAGGACCTTGCTCTTCGTATCCAGCGGTGTGATGTCGTTCAGCGGAGGTGGATGCCTCAAACCACCGAAGATCAGGATGGAGAAGCCCTCTCGCTTGACCCTTTGCACATGGTCCCCATCTGTGATACGATTTAGTTGATTGCGATGGTATCCGTGGATGGAGGCGACTGATGTCTACACAGCCATTGACTCTGACCATCCCGGATTCGCTGGCCCGGGAATTACATTCGGTTGGCGAGGATCTTCTGGTAGACCTGCTCGAGCGTGGGCTACGTCAGTTCAAGATCGACCAGGCTCTGGATCGGTATGCCAGGCGCAGGATTTCCTTTGGCGCGGCCGCACGCCAAGCCGGTCTGTCGCAATCCGAACTCGCACGGCAGGCTTACGCACGAGGTATGGAGCCGCCCTTTAGCCTCGACACCTTAGCTGAAGAGCTGTGCTAGAGCGGGTTGGTCGCGCCACGCGGTACGATTGTGCCACTACCCGGCTGGCCAATAATCTCGCCATCGCGGAGGACGACTTCGCCCCGTCGCAGCGTGACTTCAGGCCAGCCGGTCACCTGCCACCCCTCAAAAGCCGAGTAGTCTGAGTTGGATTTCAGCACGGAGCCCTCGATCGTGAGCGTGAGCTCTGGGTCAAAAACCACCAAGTCTGCATCGCTGCCAACGGCAATCGTGCCCTTGCGTGGATAGAGGCCAAACAGCTTAGCGGCGTTAGTGGAGGTCACCTCGACAAGTCGGCTCAGCGTGATGCGACCGGAGCGCACTCCTTCCGAGTAGAGCATCGGCAGCATAGTATCCAGGTCCGCAACTCCCGGTCGCAGGTTGGTAATAGTATGGGCCGGATCCAGCTTGGCGGCCAATGACCAGGGAGCATGGTCAGTACAGACGGTATGCACGACGCCCTGACGAATGCCAGCCCACAAAGCGTCGACATCCTGCTGCTCACGCAGCGGGGGCTGGCCTACGTACTTTGCCCCATCTTCGTCCTCAAAACGCTCCCGCGTGAGGTGGAGGTAGAGCGGCCGTGTTTCGACATAGACTGGTAGGTTATGGGACTGGGCCTCGGCGCATACCTCAAGGGCTCGTGCCGATGATAGGTGAACGATGTAAACAGGCGCACCTGTCGCCTCGGCAAAGGCTACCGCCCGTTCCGTTGCAACTACCTCCGAGATCACAGGGCGGCTCTCTGCATAGTAGCGGAGCGAGGACTTGCCCTCTGCCACCAGGCGCGCTGTCGCGTCTTCGATCAGAGCATAGTCTTCACAATGGATCAGCGTTATCAACCCGTTGTCACCCGCACGCCGTATGGCTTCTACATAGCTGCGCACCTGACAGTCGAAATTCGAGAGAACAGTGAAAACCTTGATACTGTTGCAGCCTGCGTCGAGTAACTTGGGGATTTCGTCCAGAACCTGCGGGGTCACGTGATCAAGCACGGGATGCAGAAAGAGATCGGCGATCGTTTGCTCGCGGGCTATGGCCGCCTCCCGCTCCAGCCCAGCCAAAGGTGTTTCCCCTGATGCCGGAAAAGCCATGCTTCCGAGTGTGGTGATGCCACCCGTGAGCGCCGCCGCGGAGCCGCTGGTATAATCATCCACCCAGCTAGGATCCACGTCCTCTTCTTCGGGGGGAACCGATAGATGTACATGCGCATCTATGCCACCGGGCAGGACAAGCTTTGCCGTTGCGTCAAGCTCCAGGTGTCCTGCAAGTGCGCCTCCAATCTGGACGATGATACCATCCGAGATTCCGATATCAGCACAGCCAATCGAGCCAGCACCGGTCACAATCTCACCGTGACGAATCACTACGTCCAGTTTGGCCATATCACGATCCCTGGGAAGATTTTCATTTGACGTTGACGCACCCAGAACTAGATACGCCTAGCGATTGAAGAAGTCAATTTGGCATAGCCCATCAACAACCTCACGTCATGAGAGTGCTGCTGCGGCCTATTCCGTAGAGCTGCTACCGCCGTATAGTTGTTGATAGATCAAGTAGTATAGGGACACTCGCTCCAGGTATTCGCGTGTCGACCCAAACCCGATCCAACGTAGAAAGTCATCACGGTCCGAGACTAGTGGATCCGCCAGCCAGGCATCCACACTGCCGGCACCGCCGTTGTAGGCCGCGATAGCCAACTCCACGTCCCCATCGTAGTAATCGAGGAGGAATCGCAGCAGCCACGCTGCCATACGGATGTTGGCCTCTGGGGCAAAGGCATCGCCCGGACCGATCTCCTCACCGAGTTGCTCTGCAACCCAGACCCTGGTCGAAGGCATGACCTGCATCAGGCCCCGTTCCCCGGCGTAGCCGAAAGCCTCTGGATCATACCGACTCTCCGCCCGCATCAGAGACCAGATGAGCAACGGATCAACATCAAACTCCGCCGCCGCTGACTCCACAGTGGCCGAATAGGCCCTCGGATAGCTCAACTCCCAGAATGCCAAGGGCGCCCTCGGACGATGTTCCACATATTGCTCACCGATAGCCTGAGCATCGACCACATAGCCCTTTGATAGCAGCGCCTCCGCCAT
This sequence comes from Chloroflexota bacterium, assembly GCA_030613785.1. Lineage (GTDB taxonomy): Bacteria > Chloroflexota > Anaerolineae > UBA7937 > B3-Chlor > JAUWLF01. The sequence goes on from JAUWLF010000049.1 coordinate 16,496, forward strand.
CGCCAGATCTACTTCCGGCGTACCCCGGGCCTGGGCAGCCAATAAGAGTTCCATGTACGCCAGGTCTTCACGTCCGATCAACTCCAAAGCCTCTGCCTTGTGCAGAATCTCGCCGCCTGCCGTGGTCAAGGGCGGAGCCGTGGCCAAGCTCAACTCGTCATCAGCAGCCCGCAGTGCCAACCAGTTGAAGCCAGGGCCATCTAGTAGTGCCTTGGCCTGAGCTTCTTCATCCCCGACTCTCAGGGAAAGGACAGAAAGCCGATAAGCAGCGTCATCGGCGAGATAAGTATCCGCTTCCGCCACGCGAGCGTACACCGGCAAAGTCTCCGTCAGCCGGCCCTGGGCCTCGAGCATCGTCGTCGCCGACCACCAGGCCACCGGGTAGGGTGAATCGAGATAGAGCGCCAGGGCCTGCTCAGGGTCTTCCTCCTCCCACAACTCAGCCTGGGCCAGCGAGCTGTCGGGAGTGTCAATCGTCAAGTAGAGATCCAGGGCCTCGTCGGGACGGCCCAGGCGCACCAACACCCCGGCCAAGCCGAACGTAGCGCTTGCGTCGTCGGGCATCTGCTCCAACCAGGCCTGATAAGCCTCCCCGGCCTCTTCGTACCGCCCCAGGCCGCTCAGTGCCTTCGCTCGCAAAGGCAACGCAGCGGTGTCATCGATCCCTCGCAGGGTCTCGTGGGCATCGCTATAGTAGAAAGCGGCGTTCAAGTCCTCGGCTACGTCCAACGGGTTCCGCCCGGTGCGTCGCATACCAGCGAAAGCGTCCGGCTGCTCCCCTAGAATCTCCAGGTACTCGGTGTAGGCACCTTCGCTGTCTCCCTGCTCTTCCAGGTGACGCGCCAGCTCTATGTGCACGGCTACCGTGTCGTGCAGTCTGAGCGCCGCTCTATACTCATCCTCCGCAGTTGGTGCCTCGATGCTTGCGTAATAACGAGCCGTCGCCATGTGGGCCTCATAGGCAGCAGGGCTCTGAGGGCGAAAAGCCACGACAGCCCGCAGCGTCCGCAGTGCTTCAATATCTGGCATTGCGGCCTGGGCAGCCCAGAGCCGGGCATACTCCTCAATCTCTGGAAGCACCTCTCCCAGGCGCGCATAGAGCAGAGCCGCCCGTCCTGGCGGGGCGCTCTGGGCCTCGCGATAGAGGTCCTCAGGCGACATTAGATAGTGCCTGAAGGTCCATGCCACGGTCACCGCTGCCAACAACGCTACGAGGGCAGCAGCCAAACCCAGAAGCTTCAAGTCGGGTCGCCTATTCCTCACCGATGCCTGCTCAGATACCATAATCCCCTCCTACTCCGCCCCGAGGCTGAAAGCATACAATCGCCGGTCGGTGGAGCCGACGAAAAGCCTGTCATCGACCACGGTAGGGCCCGCCGCGATGGCGTCGCCGGTGTGGTAGCTCCATTCCAGTGCCCCCGTCCTGCGGTCCACGCCATACAGATAGGCATCGTCTGAGGCCACAAAGATCAGATTCTCCCATACAACCGGCGAGGAGCGGATGATCTCCTTCGCCTGGAATCGCCAGATCAGGTGCCCGTCTGCGGCTCGCAGTGCGTACAGCCGTCCGTCGTTGGCACCGAAGTACACCACGCCATCGCTGACTACTGGTGATGACTCAATGGCGCATTCTGCCTGGAAGGTCCATTTGAGCCGTCCAGTGGCAGCGTCCAGGGCATAGAGCTTTCGATCCACAGAGCCCACGTAGACGGTTCCAGCGGCGACGGCGGGTGTAGACACGATGTCCCCCTCTGTTCGGTGCCGCCATCTCAGCTCTCCGCTGGTGACGTCGAGCGCGTACAGATAATTGTCCCTCGAACCAACAAGGGCCAAGTCCTCAAAGAGGGCTGCTCCCGCCTCGATCCCTTCGCCGGTCTCGTACCGCCACAGCAGATCCCCGTCCTCAGCGGTCAAGGCGTAGAAGAAGCCATCGTGGGAGCCAACATAGACGACGTTGCCATCAATCACGGGCCCAGCAGTCACCCATCCACCGGTCTCGTATCGCCACCGCAGTTCGCCCTCTGCGGCCTCCAAGGCGTACACGGCGCCATCCCACGAGCCAAAGTGGATCAAGTCGCCCAGCACGGCGGGCGAGGAGGTAATGTTGTCCGCCGTTTCATATACCCAAAGGGCCTCTCCTGTACGTGTGTCTATAGCGTGCAGGACATTGTCGTCCGCCCCCAGGTACGCCACTTCGCCGCTCACGGTTGGCGCCCCTCTGACATAGTCGCCCGCAGCGTAGTTCCAGACGAAGTGAATGGAGACCTCATCAGTCGTGGGGCTTGCAGCCTCGCAGCCGACCACCGCGACTGCGAGCATGCAGACAAAGATCCACCTCTTCATCTTGTCGTTTCTCCTCTCTCTTGTGGTCCCGCATGTTCACTGGGCCCTGACATCATATCCGTGTAACTGCTGTAGTGCAACACCCCCAAGGAGATGAGCAGTGCTGCTCTCAGCGAACTCGCTCGCCGACTGCTCCCCGCCTTCCGCAGGGCAATAGCACATCTGAGGGCTCCTTGTCGGTTCTTGCCGGTGCCCGAATCGGCCAGCATGACCACCCTTCCGTCTTCCGGCTCCGCGACGGGGGGCTACAGATGCACTACAAGGCTAGAAGATGCTCCACAGCGGTTGGGGTATTGTCCGCAACACGCAGAGACAGGGCACAGCCCTAGCCGAACGGGCGAGGCGTACCCAAGAGGAACAGCAAGGCGAAGGAGAGAACCGCCAGGACCTTCCTCTTCGTATCCAGCGGCGTGATGTCGTTCAGCGGAGGCGGATGCCTCAAACCACCGAAGATCAGGATGAAGAAGCCCCACACAAACCACCCGGTCCAGAACAGGCCCATCGCCAGCAACCCGAGGAAGACAAAGGTGGCAACCAGCCGGTGCGCCTGCCCGAAAAAGGCATATCCCACGTGGCCTCCGTCAAGCTGGCTAAGAGGTATGAGGTTCATGGCCGTGATGAAGACGCCGAACCAACCCGCGAAGGCGATAGGGTGAAGGATTACCATCACGTGATCCGGTAGCGGGCCCAACACCAACTCGGTGATCCAGTCCACCAGCAGCCCGGTCCCCAGAGACATGACGGCAGCACCAGGAGGCGTCACCGTCACTTCGGACAGCCTTAGCCCCACCACGAGGGCAATTATTGCCACCACCAGTCCAGCTATCGGCCCTGAGATACCGATATCGAAGAGCGTCTTACGGTTCTTGATGGGCGATTCCATCTTGATCACCGCACCGAAGGTGCCCAGAGGGCTGAAGGGTATCGGTATGAAGTAGGGCAAAGTCGCCTTCATGCCGTGCGCCTTGGCCACCACGAAATGGGCCGACTCGTGAGTGACCAGTATTGCCAATAGGGCAAAGGCGAAAGGGATACCGCTGAGGATGGCAAGCGGTGGATCTTGCAAAGGGTTGTAGCCTTCCTGCAAGGCACCCCCCAGTGTGACGGTCCCCACGGTGGCCACGAACAGCAGTAGATTGATGATGGGTCGTGCGCCCTCTTTTGCCGCTGGGGCCGGAGTCGCCAGGATTTCATCTCGGCCTCTGCTCCTCCTAAGGACTGGCAGATAGCCCAGGCTGCCGAACCGCTTCTCCAGGATGGCGAAGGCGCTCTCCGCATCCCCCAGTAGCTCTCCTACAAAGAGTACAACACGCCCATCGCCGAGCACGGAGATGTCCTGTGTCAAGAATACGTCACCTAGCTGGGCCCTCAGCTCAGTGACAAACGACTCACTCGTTGCACTCTCCATTATCCGCTCTCTTCAAGGCGACTTCCAGTGTTCAGCCTGCTGTCGCACTCCAAGACCATGGCCCTCGCTATCATCAGTGACAAACCTACCCGGTGCCTCGAACGCAAATCAAGTATACCACACAAATCCGACTTGTGGTAGAGAGGGCCACCATCTTGGCAGGGTGTCGAAAGAAGCCCAGCAGTCTCATGCTGCGGCGGGATCTGCAATGCTCCCGTCCGCTGGGCTACCCTTCGGCAGGGTCAGGGCAAGCAAATCCAGCGGCAGCCTTGAGAAGCGTTTTTCCACACCCTCATCTTGACAGAGTCGACGCTCTTAGCGTATTCTAACGGTCGAGAGGTGAGCGCATTGTTCTTCGATGAGGCAAAGATCCATGTCGAAGCTGGCGCTGGCGGAGATGGATGTGTCAGCTTTCGCCGCGAGAAGTACGTGCCCCTGGGAGGCCCCAATGGGGGTAACGGCGGCCGCGGTGGCGAGGTGTATCTGATCGCCGATCCCCACCTGAACACCCTGATCAGTTTCAAAGGGCGCCGGCACTTCAAAGCCCAGCGGGGTGGCCACGGCAAAGGCAAGAACATGCAGGGTCAGAAAGGCGAGGATGTGTTCTTGACAGTGCCCCCCGGAACAGTGGTTCGCGACGCGGAGACCGACCAGGTCTTGGCCGATCTCACGACCGCCGGACAGAAGGCACTGGTGGCGCGCGGAGGCCGCGGGGGATTGGGCAACGCCGCTTTCGCATCGTCCACCAATCAGGCCCCTCGCATCGCCGAGCGAGGGGAAGCAGGAGAGGCTCGCTGGCTGATCCTGGAACTGAAGCTCATCGCCGACGTCGGCATCGCAGGCTGCCCCAACGCCGGCAAGTCGACTCTCTTGGCTGCGGTCAGCGCCGCCCGGCCCAAGATCGCCGACTACCCCTTCACGACCCTGGCTCCCAACCTGGGCGTTGTGAGCGTCGATGACCGGGACTTCGTGATGGTGGACATCCCTGGACTGATCGAGGGTGCTCATGAGGGCGTCGGGCTGGGGCACGAGTTCCTTCGTCACGTAGAACGCACCAGGATACTCATCCACCTCCTTGACGGCGCGGCAGAGGATCCGTTGCAGGACCTGGATGACATCAACGAGGAGTTGAGGCTCTTCAACCCGCGACTGGCGGACAAGCCTCAACTGGTGGTACTGAATAAGATGGACCTGCCTCAGGCACGGGAGCTCTGGCCTCTGGTCAAGGAAGAGATGGAAACAAGAGGCATCCCAGTTTGCAGCATTTCTGCTGCCACTGGGTCAGGGGTCCGGCAGATGCTGTTTCTGGTATTGCAACTACTGGACGGCTTGCCCAGGGAAGAGGTAGCGCCGGAGGAGATAGCAATCTTTCGCCCTCCTGAGGTGGATGAAGGCTTCACCATTGCCGTGGAGGACGATGGGTTTCGGATAACGGGGAGAGGTGTGGAGCGGCTGGTGGCCAGAACCGATTGGCGCTACGAAGAGGGCATGCGCCGTCTACATCGGACGCTGGAACGAATCGGCGTGGTGAAAGCGATGGAGGAGGCCGGCGTGCAGAAGGGCGACACGGTATACATTGGAGACTCCGAGTTGGAGTGGTCATAGGAGAACACGGTGCATAGAATAGGCGTCATCGGGGGAACCTTCGATCCCATACATTACGGACATCTAGCAGCGGCGGAGGAGGCACGCGTGAGGATGAACCTGGAGCGGGTGCTCTTTGCCGTCGCCGGCATGCCTCCCCACAAGTTGAACGAGGAGGTGACTCCGCTAGAGCATCGCCTGGCGATGGTAAGCCTCGCCATCGCGTCCAACCCCTATTTCGAGATCTCACGAGTCGATGCAGACCGTCCCGGCCCTTCGTATACGGTCGACACCATCTCCATCCTACAAGAGCAGTTGGGACAGGAGACCAACATCCACTTCGTCATGGGGCTTGATTCGTTGGTGGAGCTGGCCACGTGGCACCAACCCCAACAACTCATCCAGTTATGTCGTCTGGTGGTAGCAAGGCGACCTGGTTTTGAGATCGACATGGCCGAGTTGGAAGCAACAGTGCCGGGCATATCCTCTCGGATGGAGATCATCGACATGCCTGAGGTGGACATCTCCGCTTCGGAACTGCAACGGCGCGTCAAGGAAGGTCTGCCGATCAAGTATCAGGTGCCGGAGGAAGTGGAAAGATACATCAAGAAATATGAACTTTACAGGCGGCCGGTGGGAATAGTAAGTTGAGATTGAGCCTGTCCACCGCCTCGCTCTACCTCTATCCCCTGCGTCGTATCTTCGCCCTGGCCAGGGACTTAGGTTTTGAGGGCTTGGAACTGGTCCTCGGCCCAGAGGCATTTGCTAGAGGCAGCCGCTATGTGCGAAGGCTATCTCAAGAGCACGGACTGCCCATTTTCACCCTGCATCCTCCGATGATCCCCACTCCCAACTGGAGAGAGCATCACAGGCTACTGCCCCAGATGATACCCTGGGCACGAGAGTTGGATTGCCAGTTCGTCGTCATCCACGCACCCAAGGCTCTGAATGTGACAGACGAACTTGGGCGGGAATACAAGGAGGCGGTGGAGGTCTGCGTCAGGGAACTAAGAACCTCATCTCCCAGGCTTAGTCTAGAGAACCAAGCGGTATTCCGGGCCACGGACAGGCGGTATATCCTGAGTACTCCAGGCAATCTGCGCCGTTTCGCCGATGAATACGATCTCGTCTTGACCTTGGATACGGCTCATGCCGCGTCTTTCCCGTATGACCTGGGGGAGGCCTATCAGATCTTTGGAGGTCGCCTGGGCAACATCCATCTCAGCGATTTCCGGTCCGAGCTTTCTATCCCACCGTGGTTCAATCTCCACAGTTACTTCAAGCATCACCAAATCCCGGGGAATGGAGACCTCCCGTTGGTGGAGTTCTTGCGGCGTTTGAGAGCCGACTCCTACGAGGGATTGATCACCCTCGAGGTCAGCCCCATCGCGCTCCAAGCCTGGTCGCCCAGCCGGGCCAGAGAGAATCTGGCAAGGTGTGTGGATTTCGTGAACAAAGCTCTGGAGCGTTCTCGAGACCACTCGTGGACGGACGAAGACGAGCATAGTACCCTTGAACGAGGTGTGCATTGCCGGATAAGAGCGAACACGAGAGCAAGATGACGGGCGCCTCCGCTCGGCGGCGTTTGACGTGGGCGGTCATCGCCTTCACCGCCTTTGTCCTGTTGTTGCTCCTCTCTCCTTTGTGGCCCGCGTCCTGTCTTGACAAGGCGGACACCGTGGGGTCTGCCGTGTGCGGTCGCCTGCCAGATCACTCCTTTCACCTGGCCGGTCGCCAGTTGCCTGTCTGCGCCCGATGCACGGGGACATTCACTGGAGCCTTGCTGGGCTTCGTAGGCTTGCTGGCGTTGGGCAAAGGCAAGGCTGCGCGCATGCCTCCGGCCCGCGTTCTGGTCCTACTGGTGGGCTTCATTTTACTCATGGCTATTGACGGGTTGAACTCGTACATCTCCCTGATGCTTGGCAGGCCCCTGCTGTACGAGCCCCACAACCTGCTGCGACTGCTGACTGGGACCCTTCACGGCCTGGCCTTGAGCATCATCGTCTTTCCCATCTTCAACTTCACCCTCTGGAAGGAGCCGGACACCAAACCAGCACTGGCAGGCCTGCGAGACCTGGGGCTGATCATCCTCCTTCTTGCCCTCCCCATGGTGGTGCTTGTGCAGGCCCAGCTAGACTTCCTCCTGTACCCTGTGGCCATAATCAGTGTTCTGGGCGTGTTGGCCATGCTCACCGTGGTCAACTCCTTGATCATTATCATCGCCATCAGGCGAGAGGCCCAGGCCGTCGCCTGGTGGGACGCCGCCCTGCCCATCGCTCTGGGTTTCGGTGCCACCTTGATAGAGATCGCGGTCATTGTGGCGTTGCGCTGGCAGTTCACCCTGGCCTTCGGCATCCCCTTCTAGATCTGTCACGTTGTTGCCAAGTAATGGGAACTCTGCTATAATGTGGTGCTGCAATTTCAGGGGTCCGTAGCTCACAGCGACTCTGCAGCAGGCTTGGTCAGTTGATGGGGCAGGCCTGTGGAAGGGAGGTGATGAAGCCGGTAGGTCAACGTATGGTCCGCAGCGCTAGTGTTTCGCATCAACTACAAAGGAGGTATGGTCGAGATGACTCTCGATATTGGTAGATCCTTCACCTACATGTTCGAGGATGAGAATTGGATCATGAAGATCGTGATCGGTGGTATCCTGCTCTTCATCCCCATCGTCAACTTCATGGTCGTCGGATACATGCTGGAGACCCTCAAGAGGTCCGCCGATGGAATGGACATCCCATTGCCTGAGTGGGACGACTTCGGCGGCAAGTTCATGAAGGGGCTGATGCTGGTCATCATCGGGCTGGTGTACACCATCCCCATCTGGCTAGTAGCTTGTGTACTGTGGGGATTGCTCGCCGTGGCCGGCGTCGCCGAAAGCGATGCTTTGGCCAGCATGGTGGCGCTACTCGGCACCTGTGCGAGCTGCCTGTACCTGATCTGGATCATCGTGGTATGGATTGTCATGCCCGCGGCCATGATCAGGTATGCGGTGACTGGAGAGATCATGTCCGCCTTCCAGATTGGCGAGCTCTTCAGCTTCATCCGCGCCAACCTAGCGAACTACATAGTGGCCATCATCATCGCTGGAGTGGCCGGCTTCATCGGCGAGTTCGGCGTCATAGCCTGCTTCATCGGCCTGCTCTTCACCATGATGTGGGCCTACCTGGTAATCGCACACGTCCTGGGCCAGGTGCAGCGCGAGTCTCTGGCAGTCGCCTGATCTCACACAAAGGCACACCCGGGAGCGAAGGCTGACTCCCCTTCGCTCCCCTTGCCCTCATTCTGCCTGGACGCCAATCCGAGGGCACGAGCCGTTTGTCTGCCTAGCCGGCAGGTACCGACTCGCTGGTCCTTCCAAGGGTGGTTTGAGGAACGCCGAATGGGTTCCTCAAACAAGGAGTCCCTGACGGATCGTGCAAGCTGGCGTACACCCCCCGGATTACTGATGGAGGTAAGTCATGTTCTGTCCGCAATGTGGCACTGAGAACCCCGATGAGGCTAGCGCATGCTCCAACTGTGGGAGCTCGCTCCAGATGCCCTCACCTGACGTCACTCAACCGCCTCGCGTCGCAGCGCCACCGACGAGCAGCATGGCTCTGGTGAGCTTGATCATGGGGATATTGGGATGGCTGGTATTGCCCATCATCGGTAGTGTCCTGGCGGTCGTCTTTGGGCACGCCGCCCTGGGGGAGATAGATCGGAGTGAGGGCGAGATCGGAGGCCGGGGGATGGCGCAGGTCGGCCTTGTCCTGGGCTACGTAGCCTTGGGGCTTTCGGTGTTGAGCATCATCTTGTTCGTTGTCTTGCCCGTACTTGGCTGCGGCTTCTGTGGCATCTGCGGAGCCTTATCGAGCGTTTTCCAGGGTTGACCATCACGGACTCATGACCAAGCCCAATTGTCGGAAATGGTCATCGAAGGTGAAGGCGTTGGTCACGCCTCTCTCCTGCATGATGGCCACGCTGGTGCAGTCGGTGAAAGAGAGATCTTTGTCAACATACTTCACAAAGATGTCCCAGGCTCTATGACGCACCTCCGCGGCTACCTCGACCACGATGACCAAGTCACTCTGCAATATCCAACCTCCGAACCGAACTGCTTCTCGATGCCCTGCTCGGAAGCGTAGTAATGTCAGAGTCTCATCGATAACATAGTCACTGGTGACCAGGCGTAGCTCCCGTCCCACAAGCTCCTTGAGAAAGGAAGTGGCCTCTGGGTGATAGGTGTCGTTTCTGTCGTAGAGAGCACACCATGCTGCCGTGTCAACGAAGATCTTCATCAGCTTCGCCCCGGCCGTAGATGTATGTGTCATGACGAACCGACAGGTCGCCATCCTTCGTTTCTATCGCACCTATCATCTCCCAGATAGGGTCCTCTTCCTTGAGGACTCTGGCCTCCGAGAGTTCAAGGTATTCCTCCAAGGCCTTGCGGATCTCCCGGGCCATCGATACGCCGGACTTCTCGCTGCGCCGTCGCAGCTCTTCGTAGATTTCTTGCGGAAGATAAACTTGCGTTCTTACCATGGCACTCATGTCCAGTCCCCGTGTTGCTGTATATGGCTATATACATTATACTTCATTGTGTGCAAGCCGTCAATCCTAGCGTAGGACGAACTGACCAATGATAGAGGCCTTCTCCGGCATCTTCACCGCCTTTGGGCTGTCGGCCTCAGCAGGGCTGAACGCCTATCTCCCCCTGCTGGTCGTAGCTCTGATGGGCCGGTTCACCGATCTGATAACCCTGAGACCGCCCTACGACCTCCTGACCAATGGGTGGGTCATCGCCGTCATCGCCGTTCTCCTGGGTATCGAGGTCTTGGCCGACAAGATCGTTGCGGTTGACACCGCCAACGACATCTTGCAGACCTTCATTCGCCCGACCGCGGGGGCAGTCCTCTTCGCAGGCAGCGCCAGCATCATCAGCGACGTACATCCGGTCCTGGCCTTGATCTGCGGACTCCTCGTGGCTGGGGGCGTTCACGCCGTCAAAGCTACCGTTCGACCGGTGGTGACGGCGACCAGTGGCGGCGTCCTCAACCCAGCAGTGAGTACCGTCGAGGATGTAGCGGCCCTCGTGATGAGCGTGCTCGCTATCCTGGTGCCGCTGCTGGCAGCCTTCCTGCTGGGCGCGACCTTCGTTGCAATCCTGTGGTGGCTGCGTAGACGGAGAAGGCGAGGAGTGCGGGCGGGCTAGGCCTGCGTGCAAACCGGAAGGGGACTTTCAGGGGCGACGGCGCCAAGGAAGACGGTCCCGCCAACCAGCGGGCGGTATCTGTCCTAACACGCTCATTCCGAGGGCTTCCAACTCCCCGGGATCACGGACTGTATCGTCAAGGTAGTCCACGAGAAACGCCAGCCCTACCCCGGCAACGAGGCCTAACAGAACTCGAATGGGGAGTTCCAGGCGGTCCTTCAGGCTGACCCCCAAGGAGACCACAGTGGGCGAGTCAATGACGAATACCTCAGCGCCTTCAGATCCCAGTTGGGTGAAGTACTTGGCGTTCTCCTCCTCCAGAGCTCCCTTCGCCGCCTCGGCGATGGCCCGCAACTGGCCCTCGTCAGGCCAGGTGATCTGCATGGTCAGGATGCGATGTTGCTTCTCGGCGACGGTGAAACCCCGGATGGCTCCTGCCGAGACGACTATCCCCTGTTCGGATAGCCGCTCACTCACATCCTGAGCAAACGACTCGCTCTTGAGGATCTCGGTGAAATCATCGGCAATGTACTCGGACGCCAAGTACGCGGAGTAGAGCGGGTCGATGGTGACCCTCTCACTGTCGGATTCCAGGGGTACCCCGATGGTGAAGCGCATGGTGGCCTGGTACATGGAGGTGGGGTGAGACTGGAAAACGATGCTTCCGACCAGGGCAACCAGGGTCAGGCCAACAATGATCCACCATCGCCTCCGAAGGATGTTCCCATACTCACGTAGCTCCATGTCACGCCTTCTCTTTCTCGAGACTGGTGTCGGGAGGAGGGCTATCTTCGCACAGCCTCGCCACCTTGGCCAGGGCGGTACCGCTTATCACCCTCTTGCCCTCCTGAGTCTCGCATAATACCTCGCACACGACGTAAGTCTCCCCTTCGACCGTCGTCTGACCTGTGATCTGGCCCCGTGTGGTGAGGGTATCGCCCGGCCTGACCGGTCGGAGAAAGGCCGTGTCCAGTTGCCCCCCTTGGTACCATCCATCTCCGAAGGCTCGAGCCATCATCTCGGAAATATAAGCCAGGCCCATCATTCCGTGCGCGATGATGCCTCCGAAGGATGTCTTTCTCGCATACTCCTCATCGAAGTGCAGGGGGTTTCTGATGCCCAGTATCTCTTCATAGGCATCTATCGTCTCGTGCGTCACGGTCCGGACGACAGGTTCCAAGCGCATTCTCTTCTCCACACAGATCCCCGCATGGCGTCACTGGGCCCAGAAGGAAGTCGATTCACTCCACACCACGTCCTCGCCGGTCTGGTTCTGGGCCAGGCTTTCGATAACCAGAAACCTCCTGCCCTGCCTGACGTATTTGTCCGTCACCTTGGCCTGAACATGAAGGGTATCTCCAGCGATAATGGGACGATAGAACTTGAACTTCTGTCGGACGTGCACACCTCCTGGAGGAGGGGGCGAATCGGTGCGGTACGCCTTGAGCACGTAGAGCGCAGCGATGGTGGGGGGAGCGACAATCCCCCCATAGCCAGCCCCCTGCGCATAGGAGAGATCCCTGTGAAGGAGATCCTCATCTCCCACGACCTCCACGTACTTCCTCACTAGCTCTTGACCGACGGTGTAGCTGAGCGGCAGGAACTCATGGCCCACCTCGATCTCGTCAAGAGAGAACTTTTCCCTGCTCATGGCGCCAGTGCGTCGTCCACAAACGCACGGAGCTTGTTCTTGAAGGTCTCCTTGTCGAAACCCTGTGCGTGTCTCCTGATCGCGGCGCTTTCGAAATCACCGGCATCGAAGATGGACACCGCTTCCGCGAGAGACTCTGGCGTCTGCTCCCGAAAGAACAGCCCTGTCGCTCCCTCTACCACCGTTTCCAAAGCACCTCCGCCAGCATAGGCGATAACGGGCCTGCCTGCGGCCTGGGCCTCCAAGGGGGCGATGCCAAAATCCTCCTCGCCCGGAAAGATGAACGCCTTACACCGGGAGAGGTACTGTCCTACCTCGTGGTCCGACAGGCGGCCAAGGAACTTCACGTTGGATTTCGCCATAGCCTCCAAACGCTGCCGATCTCGGCCATCCCCGATGATCTTGAGTGGCAAACCCAGGACATTGAAGGCCTTGACCGCCAGGTCAATGCGCTTGTATGGGATCAACCGGGAAACGATGAGGAAATAGTCGTCGTGGCTGTCAGACACCTGAAAACAGTCAATCTCGACCGGTGGATGGATGACCACCGCCTCTCGCCGATAGAACTTCTCGATGCGTAGTCGCACGGTGTCTGAGATGGCGATGAAGTGCTCCACTCTGTCGGCGGCTATCCTATCCCAGAGGCGCAGGAGCGGCAAGACCGGAGTCAGGAGAGCTCCAGCTAGCGGGTTCAGTCCTTCGTGTTTGACATACTCATGATAATCCCACAGAAAGCGCGTGGGGGTGAGACAGTAAGAGATGTGCGTGGTCCCAGGTGGCGTTATCACGCCGTGACAGAAAGCGCTCTTGTTACTGAGCACCAGGTCATATCCCCCCAAGTCAAACCCCTCAAAGGCCAGGGGATAGAGGGGGAGAAAAGGCTGGTGATGCTTCTTGATCAGCGGCAGGCTATCCAGCCAAGAAGTCCGTATGTCCCACTCTTGATACCGGGCGGGCATCGCCTGGGGCCAATAGATAGACGTATAGACGGGGGCTTCGGGGTATGTCTCCTTCAAGACCTCGAGAACCGACTCCGCCCCGCCCACCTGGTTCAGCCAATCGTGTACGATTGCGACTCTCAACACACGAGTCTCCGCGGACTAACCCATGGTGATCCTGGTGCCAGTCTCCCCCTTCATTGCCCGCAACAGGTTCTCCGGTGAGGTGATGAGAGCTTCCTGGCCTCCACCCTCCAAGAACTGGATGGCCGCCTCTATCTTGGGACCCATACTACCCGGTGGGAAGTGACCCTCTCTTAGATACTCCTTGGCCTCAGCCACGGTCAGGTGATCCAAGGGCCTCTGGCTTGGCTCTCCATAGTTCAAATACACCTTCTCCACCGCTGTGGAGATCAGGAGGAGATCGGCATCGATGCCGCAGGCCAGAAGGCTCGAGGCATAGTCCTTGTCAATCACTGCCTCGACCCCCCGCAGGTTGCCCTCTCTATCTCGAACGACAGGGATACCTCCGCCCCCCACGCCTATCACTACGAACCCTGACCGCAACAAGGTCTTGATGGCCTCGAGTTCCACGATCTCCCGGGGGGCGGGAGAAGGAACCACTCGTCGCCAACCTCGCCCGGCGTCCTCCACCACCACCCAATCCTGCTCCCGCTCATAGAGCCGTGCCCTCTCCTCATCATAGAAAGGACCGATAGGTTTGGTAGGATTGTCGAAGGCGGGATCGTTGGCGTCCACAACCACCTGCGTCACGACCGTGGCGACCGGGATTTCCACGCCGCGTTTCAGGAGTTCGTTGTCGAGAAGCTGCTGGATCATGTATCCCAAGGCGCCTTGCGTATCGGCGCCACAAGAGTCCAGGGGTACAGTGTGCAAGACATCGCTGGCCAACTCAGAACGCAACAAGATGAACCCTACCTGAGGGCCATTGCCATGAGTTATCACCACCTTCCATCCCTGCTGCACTATGTCGGCGACACGAATGCAAGTCTCCTGGGTCGCCGCAAACTGATCAGGCACGGTCTGATGGTGCTTGTCTTTGATGAGCGAATTGCCTCCAATGGCTATCACAACCGTTGTAGTCACAAAGGGCCTCCTTG
>JAUWLF010000054.1 GCA_030613785.1 Chloroflexota bacterium
CGGCTGCGTTGGTGGGACAACGTGGAGTATGAGCTGAGTGGTACGGCGGGGGGTCACTCCCCAGGAAAGTGGGGCTTTTCTCCCCTTGAACTCGTTCAGAACAGGAGATATCAGCCCTTCATCATAGACATCGTAGAAAGCCAAGCCAATCCTGTGCCCAGATCAGACGAGCTACACGTAGAGTTTGTGGATTGCAGCCAGGCCGGGCAGTTCACAAACATCACCTTCGCGTACGTGGGAGGATAGTATTCCAGGCAAGCATTCCATGGCACAAGACCGAAGTCCTTACCGCGAACACAGCAGGCGATGGGCCAGGGAAAGAGGACAACGGATTTGAATAGGAAGAATGGCACAGTTCTGGCGGTAATGTTGACGGCGATGATGACTACCGTGAGTTGCACTTGCCCTCTCTTGTCTCTCATCGCTCCGTCTCCCACGGTGACGCCCACGCCGACCAAGACGCCAAGGCCGTCCTTCACACCCACTTTGGCCGACGCGCCTACGCCAACGGAGACACCCACTCCCGACGCCACGGATACACCCGCCGAGACACCCACCCCTGTGATCACAGACACGCCAACATACACCCCTGTCCCGCCGACAGCCACCCGGCGCCCGCCAACGCATACACCCACGCGACCTCCTGCCACACCCACGCCGCGACCGCCCACGGCCACACCCACAATCGCCTACCAGTATTCCCTGTACGGGTCTATCGAGTATCTCCCGGACTGCGCGATTACCTCGCTCACGGGCACGATATGGGATCTCGAACCTCCAAACCAATTGGCAAGTGTAAGGTTGAAGGTCTGCATAGAGGGCGAATACTGGTGCGCCACACTTATCACACCTACCGATCCGAGTCAAGGAGAAGGTTTCTACGACGCCCTTCTGGGCTCCGAGGGACCCAGAGCGGGAATGTGGTGGGTAGCAGTAGTAGATACCAACGGAAACCCCCTCTCCGAGAGGGTCTATTTTGAGACCGACACCCACGACTGCGAGCCTGGCGGCAGTGGGCGTCAATGGGTTATCATAGACTTCCAAACAAACCGCTGATCTGAGGAGGGATGGATCATCAATCGCAAAACCGCTTCAATCACACTGTTCCTATCCATGTTGCTGCTCGGAAGCCTTGGCTGCTCTCTAGGTTCCCTGATCGTTGGGGAATCCGGCCCGACGCCGACGCCGACCAAGAGCTTGGTTTCTACATTCACCGCCACAGCCACGCACACTGCAACCGCCACGCCCACCGAGACGGCCACACCTGTCGATACAGCTGTAGCCATTCCCACCGATACTCCCCCCCCTTCGGCCACACCAACGCCACCCTACACCACCTACGTCGTCCAGCCCGGCGACACCCTGAGCAGCATCGCCGCGCGGTTCGACACCACTGGACAGGCTATCAAGGATCTCAACGGGCTGACCAGCGACATAATCAACATCGGGCAGGAACTCCTCATTCCCTCAGGGGAGAATCCCACTTCTCCTCCTCCCAGCCCAACGTCAACCTCCTCAGGCACCGCGCCTACAGCAACGCCGCGCCCCCCGCAACCCGCAGCCACGTCGACCCCACGCCCTCCAACCGCCACGCCAGAGCCATCCCATCCCTACTACTACGTGGATGGCAGCATGCAAGAGGGCCACAGGGGTTGCAGCAATTTGGGTGTAGAGGGCCGGATACTAGGCGCAGCGGGGAACCCATTCACAGGAGAGGTTACAGTTAAATGGCAATTGGGCGGCTACACTGACTATTGGGTGACCGGCGACCCGATTGAGGAACCAGGCTCCTTCAAATTCAACATCCAGGTGCCAAACCCAATATATCATGGCGCCAAAACTTCCACCCTGCAGATTGTGCAAAGTGAAGCCAACCCTGTTCCCTTGTCGGAACCTCTCACCTGGCAAGTGTTGGACTGTACACAGGGGCCGGAGTTCTTCAGCGACATCATTTTCCGACACCGCTGACCCTACGCAGGAACATCAAGAGAGCCCGCACTGCGGGCTCTTTTCGTTATGCGCGGGCGGTGACGAGTCTGTCCAGCCCTACTTCTGCTTCAGCCCCCAGTCATAAGGGATCTCGTCAGTGTCGTACGGCAGGCGGTGTTCGTCGGGATCGTCGTAGTCGTATAGCTCGGTCGGCACGTTCACAATCAGAGCCACACCCTGGCCCACGCCCTTGAATCCATGCACCACGGAAGGAGGTATCTTGATCAGACAAGGGTTACGTTCGCCAATGAAGAACTCGTTGACCTCGCCGAATGATGGTGAATCCTCCCTACGATCGTACAGCACCACCTTGGCCATGCCATGGATACAGACGAAGTGATCGGTCTGCAACTTGTGGTAGTGCCAGCCCTTAACCACCCCAGGATATGCTGCGGTGACATAGACTTGGCCGAACGTCTCATACTCGGTCCAGTCAGAGCGGAGAATCTCCATCAGATATCCCCTTTCGTCGGGGATGAAACGTAGTCCTCTGACCTTCACACCTTCGATCATCACAATTCTCCTTCACTATGGGCTTCTGGCCAAGATAAACACCTCAATTAGCGCCAGAGCGCTGAGCAAGAGCAGAGCGTTGATCCAGTTGAGAGCCTGGCCCATCTGTAGCCAGGCACACAGGGCGAGGAAAAGGGCCGCCAACCCTCCCTCGCGGAAAGACCTCTGCACATTGCTTCGATAGGATCTGCGACGTGTGAAACGGAAGTGCAGAAAGTGGGCCACGGGGGAAAAGGTGGTCAGGAGAGCCACAAACAGCAGCACCATGAAGATGAGGCGGTTGACCGCTTGGCTGGGATCGGTAACGTAGACAACGTAGCCCAATCCCAGCCAGCTCAGTATACAAACCATACCCGATAACGCCCACACACCTCGGTTTGTGGCCATTCCTGAACGCGCCCCCGATGATACGCAATTATAGCGTATCCACCCAAATCTGCCAATTGATAGCTCGGGTGGAGTATGGTATAATCGAGCCGCGATGAAGTACGTCATCGGGCTGACGGGGAACATCGGCAGTGGCAAGAGCACCGTCCTCAGGATGCTTGAGCAACTGGGGGCCAAGGCCATAGATGCCGACAACTTGGCCCATGAGCTGATGAGAAAGGGGACGTCCGTCTCGCAGGCCATAGTCGACGCCTTCGGTGACGTAATCCTGAACCCCGACGGCGTCATTGATCGCAAGAGGCTGGGATCCTTGGTCTTTGATGACCGTGAGGCTCTGGGGCGACTCGAGAATATCGTTCACCCAGCCGTGGATGAACGGTTCAGGGAGATCATCCAGGAGGCCGACGAGCAAGTGATCGTGGTGGAGGCCGTCAAGATCATCGAAAGCGGGATCTATCCCGAACTCAGCGCACTGTGGCTGGTAACCTGCCCCGCTGAAGAGCGGTTGCGGCGGCTGCTGGAAACGAGGGGCGTCAACGAAGAGGAAGTGCGGGAACGGTTGAAGGCTCAAATGACGGAGGAGCAGCAGGCGCAATTGGCCGATGTGGTGATCGATAACTCGGGAACAGCCCCGGAGACCTGGAAGCAGGTCAGGAGAGAGTGGAACAAGATTCGGAGGCGCGAGTGGTCCCAGGACTAGCTGTGCGTCGCGCGTCACGGGATGACCTGGACATCATCGCCGAGATCATAGGCAAGGGCAGCCAGGGCCGGGTGACCTTGGATCGAACCGACATGCTGCAAAGGCTCTTCGAATGGGGATATTGGGTCTCGGCCACCACCAAGGTCATGGGCGTCGTGGGTTGGCAGGCCACCAATTTCGTGGCCTGTCTCAGGGATTTCTACGTCTATCCCCCTGTCCAGCGGCGGCGGGTGGGCACTCCGCTGCTGCGGCGCGTAGAAGAGGAGGCCAAGGCCTTGTCCTGCGAGGTTGCCTTGCTGCTGGTGGATAGCGGCTCGTCTTGGAGAGCCATCAAGTTCTATCGAGAACTGGGTTATGAGCGAACGGGTGTGGGACAGATGACCAAAGCCTGGCGCGAGGTGGCTGAGGAGCACAAGTCGCCCGACGACATACTGCTGACCAAGAAACTACGAGAGAAGCGGGTCATGCTGCCCGTTCAAGCACAGAGCTGAAGAAGCGGCGAAGTGGTGAGGAAGGGGAGGCTAGAGAAAAATGGCACAGGTTAAGCAATTCGTGAGTCAGCATCCCAACTTGGCGGCGTGGATCGCTCTGGCGCTAGGCATGGTCATCATGCTGCTGATTGCGGTCCGCCACGTGGGTCTTCTGCCCGGCCAGATACTGGCCCTGGTGGTGGTCACGACTCTCCTGGCAGGGCTGTGTGTGTGGATCATAGGCCTGGAGTAGCTTGACCCTTCCCGGTTCAGAGAGCTCATAGGACCTCGTTTTGGGGGAGAGCACACGCTCTCCCCTTCTGTCTTGGCGATGATATTCAAGCCCCACCTTAAAGTTTCTTATCTCAAAGCCATGAATCTTCAACTAATACTTGACAAAGTGAAGTCTTTCTATCATAATATTCAATGTCGAGATTAAGAAACTCAAGGAGGAAGCAATGGAACTGACGTGGATAGGGTATAGGATTAGGTTGGAGGTGCGGCAAGAGGAAGTCCACCGCGGACGACTCCCACTAGCGAAGCACCTGTACGAGCATCGGCTGTCACAACATCGTCAGCAGGCGCACAAGCAACACTTGCTCGCCTCTGGCTCTTGCTACGTTGCACCTACCAGGTAGGTCAACCTACCCAGGAAAGGAGACTAGTCATGCATCAACTCATCGGAAGATGCCCAGTCTGCGGAGACGAACTGACGGTCACCAGGCTTCATTGCCGCAACTGCGACTCGGCGATAGAGGGCCACTTCAACCTAGGTAAGTTCTACCGTCTGACGCCGGAGCAGCTTCATTTTGTGGAGACCTTCATCAAGTGCGAAGGTAAGATCACCAGGGTGGAGGAGGAACTTGGGATCTCCTACCCCACCGTGCGCAACCGTCTCAACGACGTCATCCGCGCCCTGGGCTATGAAGTAGCGGCAGAGGCGACCGTCAGCGCGGAGAAGCGCAGGGCTATCCTGGAACAGCTTCAGGCCGGCGAGGTATCCGCCGAAGAAGCTGCAGAACTTCTGAAAGGTATGGAAAGATAAATGGAAGCGGGCCAGCAGCAAAGGGCTTCCTTCGTCGACGTATTGCGCAATCGTGACTTCCTGGCCTTGTGGTTGGGACAGGTCATCTCTCAGATCGGGGATAGCTTCACCTTTCTGGCCCTGCTGATCACCGTCAACCAACTGACGGGCTCGACGGCGTCTATGGGCCTGATGATGATCTCCCTCACGCTCCCCCAACTGCTCTTCAGCTTCCTGGCCGGGGTGATCGTCGATCGCGTGGATCGGAAGAAGATCATGATTCTCTCCGACTTACTGCGAGCCGTGCTGGTGCTAGCCTTCCTTACAGTGCGCAGTGCCGACCAAGTGTACATCTTCTACATCGTGGGCTTCTTGGTCTCCGCGGTGAGCGTCTTCTTCTGGCCAGCAAAGACGGCCATGATCCCCCGCATCGTCGAAGGCGAGGCGAAGCCGCTCTCCGCCAACGCCCTGTCCCAGACCAGCCGCGTGGCAGCGATGCTCATCGGCCCCGCTCTGGCCGGCTTTCTCATCGCCTGGCTGGGCACCTCGGTGGCCTTTATGGTAGATTCCGTCACCTATCTAGCTTCAGTCATCGCCATCATGACCATAACCACCCGCGGCGAGACGATGGACCAGGAGCGGATAGGCATCAAGATGATGTGGCAGCGATTCAGCGAGGGCTTCTCGTATATGTTGCACAACGGCACCGTGTCGGGGATCGTCGTCACCCTCCTGGTGGCTCTGCTGGGAGTGGGAGCCATAGAGGTTCTATTCGTGCCCTACCTCCAAGGAGAGTTCGGGGCCGGGCCAGAGGGGTTGGGCTTCGTCCAAACTGCCCAGGGGGTGGGCATGCTGGTGGGAAGCGTGCTCATCGGCAATATGGCCTCGCGTTTCCGCCTGACCCGGATAGTCGCTTGGACCATCGCCCTGCTGGGTGTTTCCGTCGCCGCCTGCGGGCTCGTCAGTCAGTTCGCCCTTATCCTGATTGCCCTGTTTTTCGCAGGAGTTGCTTTGGCTCCGCTCAACGCCGCCCTGAGTACTCTGATGCAGGTGACTGTACCTGACGACAAGCTTGGCAGGGTGGGCAGCGTCGTCGATACATCCATTACCCTGAGCTATCTGATCTCCATGAGTGGCGCGGCCTTCCTGGCTGATGCCTTCGGCATGAGTACCATCTTCGTGGCCTCCGGAATCATCACCACGTTGGCCGTCATACCCGCCCTGATCATGATGAAGGAACCCGAGACCACACCCCCAGGGCCGTTGCCCCTAGAGACGCGAGCAGCGTCAGAGCAGGCAGTGGAGGCATAGCAAGTGTTGGCCAGTGCCGTCAACGGAAAAAGCGAGTTCAGCGGACTGCGGCCCTTCAACCCGCTGTGGGACATCAAGCCGATCACAAAGCTGATAGAGCTATCCTTCGGCGAGGATCTTGAGCCGAGCAGCATAAAGATGCTGAACGAGATGAGAACCCTGTCATGGCTGCTGGGGCCTGCACTCTGGCTGCTCAGCAAGACGAAATCCCCTCTGGCAAGCACCTTTGGCGGATACGTGTGGCTGGAAGAAGGTCGCATCGTCGGCAACATCACAGGCCACACGCGATACAAAGGCCGGATGGAATGGTTCATCAGCAATCTAGCCGTTCATCCCGACTATCGGAGACAGGATATCGCCTTCCGGATGGTGACCGAAGGTCTGGAGTTGGCGAGAACGAAAGGTGCCCAAAGGGTGAGCCTGGAAGTGAGAGCCAAGAACGTCACGGCGCAGAGGCTCTACAGGAAACTGGGCTTCACCAAGGTCGACTCAGTGAGCAGAATGAGACTCTCGAGAGTGCCAGGGGTGGACCGCGTCCCGGCAGGGGAGTATCGGATAAGGGCGCTGCAAGCCGATCAGTGGAGAAAGGTCTACCGGCTAGCCCTCGACACCATCTCGCCTGAAGCCAGGGAGATCCTCTCAGTGGAGGAAAAGGACTATCGTTCAAGCTTCCCTGAGCGTCTGGTCTCTGGGCTGGGTGATCTGCTCAAAGGGCAGGCTGTCTATCGCTGGGCGGCCCTGAAAGGCGATAGGTTCTTGGGTCTCGCGAACCTTCGCGCGGGAGGTATGCTTGCTCCCCATTCGCTGACCATGATGGTTCATCCTGACCATCGAGGAGAGGTGGAGGAGATCTTGCTGACCAAAGCTCTCTCCACCCTCAATGCTTATCCCTCAAGACCGCTGTCGGCGAAGATCCAGCCTTCCTATGAGGGGGTTGTAGAGGTCTTTGCGAAATACGGATTTGTGGAAGTGGAGACGCTGGATCTACTGACTCTATGTCTACAATAGGCTTTCGGAGGCAACTAAATGGCAAGTGATGAGGAGAGAATGCAGATCTTGAGGATGATAGAAGGAGGTCAGATAACGGCCGAGGAGGGCGCCAAGCTACTCGATGCCCTGGAAGAGCCGTCAACGGGCGAAGGCCGTCGGGAAGGCTCGCCCCGCTGGTTCCGCGTGCGAGTCACGGACCTCAACACCGGCAAGCAGAAGGTGAACATCAGTCTGCCTCTGAACTTGCTGGACCTCGGCGCCAAGATAGGTGCCAAGTTCGCTGCACCTGCAGATCTGGACATCGAAGGCATCGTGCAGGCCATCAAGGAAGGGGCGCAGGGCAAGATCGTTGATGTGGAGGACGAGGAAGATGGCGAGAGGGTAGAGGTCTACGTGGAGTAGTGAGTTCCACCTCTATCTCGCGGCCAGCCAGGATCAACTTGGCAAGCGATGCCGAGAAGACCGGCATCGAAACAATCCGCAGAGGGCACAGCCGTGGGAACCGGTGACGGAGACGGCCTGAGAGACGGCTCGACCAGTGGGGAAGGCGCCGCAGCCTGACGCCAACGGCAGCAGGCAGACGATCAGCGTGGCGATGTAAGTGCAAGACACACGCCGCATCTCTTAACCCGACCCTGAAGCAAGAGCGCCCTCCTATGATACCAAAACGCGGCTGACACCAACAAGGACGTGGTGCTCTGCAAGGGAAGCTTAAAACTTGGCGGCGGGAACCAAACCGACGTTCCCCAGCCAAGGTTTTGTGCTATAATACCCATTAGAGATTGTGACGGCGCAGTACCGCGTCAGGGCTCGGACAATGGCCAACTTCGTTCACCTTCACGTCCACAGCGAATACTCTCTCCTCGACGGCCTGAGCCGAATCAAGGACCTCGTCCAGGGCGCGAAGGAACTGGGCATGGATTCCCTGGCCATCACCGATCACGGCGTGATGTACGCGGCTCTGGAATTCTACCAGCAAGCGATAATGCAGGGGATCAAGCCCATCATCGGCTGCGAGATGTACATGGCGCCGCGCGGCATGTGCAGCCGTAGCCCCCAGCGAGACTCCAGACCATACCATCTGGTCCTGCTCGCGGAGAACAACACAGGCTACCAGAACTTGCTTCAACTCACGACCAAGAGCCATTTGGAAGGCTTCTACTACAAACCCCGTATAGACAAGGAACTGCTCGCTCAGCACAGCGCCGGTCTGATAGCATTGTCGGCATGCGCCCGTGGAGAGATTCCTTCGTTGATCTCCCTCAACCATCAGGAGGGGGCACTAAGGACGGCGGCCTGGTTCCGGGACCTCTTCGGCCCCGAAAGGTTCTATCTGGAATTGCAGGATCACAACATCCCCGAGCTCTCTGGCATCAACAAGGAGTTGGTCGGCATCTCACGAGAACTGGACATCCCCCTAGTAGCCACCAACGATGTCCACTACGTCCGCGAAGAGGATGCCCAGGCGCAAGAGCTACTGCTCTGCATCCAAACCAACACCACCGTGAACGATCCTAAGCGCATGACGATGAGTGGGGAGCGCTACCACTTGAGAAGTACAGAGGAGATGGCAGCCCTCTTCTCCGAAGTCCCACAGGCCCTGAGCAACACTCTGAGAATCGCCGAGCGGTGCAGCCTGGATCTGGATCTCAACGCCCTGCACCTGCCTGCTTTCGATATCCCAGAGGGCTTCACTACGGAGAGTTATCTCACCCATCTCTGCGAAGAGGGGCTCAGGAGCCGATATCCGCACGTGACCCCTGAGATCGAGGAGAGACTTCACCACGAGCTTGGCCTCGTCGGCGAGATGGGCTTCGCCGCCTATTTCCTCATCGTGTGGGACCTGATTCGCTTCTCCAAGAGCAGGGATATCCTGGTGGGACCCGGAAGAGGATCGGCGGCAGGTAGCATCGTCTCCTATGCCCTGGGCATCACCGATCTGGACCCCTTGAAGCATGGTCTGTTCTTCGAGCGCTTCCTGAATCCCGGCCGCCGCACGATGCCGGACATAGACATGGACTTCCCTGAGGACCGTCGGGCCGAAGTAATCCAGTACGCGGTGGAGAAGTATGGCAAAGACCATGTGGCCCAGATCATCACCTTCGGCACCATGGCTGCCCGGGCAGCCATCCGTGACGCCGGCCGGGCGTTGGATCTCCCTCCCGGTGAAGTGGATAGAACCGCCAAGCTGATCCCGTTCGGCTCATCCATTGACGGGGCCTTGGAGACCGTAACTGAGCTGCAAGAGCTCTATCAAGAACAGGACTACACCCGTGACCTCATACAAGCGGCCAGGAGTCTAGAAGGAGTGGTCCGGCACGCATCCACCCACGCCGCAGGGGTAGTCATCACCGATGAACCTCTCACCGAATATGTGCCATTGCAAAGGGCGATCAAGGGCGAAGGAGTATTGACCCAGTACGCCATGGGAGATCTGGAGCGCATCGGCCTCTTGAAGATGGACTTCCTGGGCTTGTCAACGCTGACCATCATCCAGCGGACCCTGGATCTCATCAAGGAGACCCAGGCAGTCGAACTCGCTCTTGAGGACCTAGATCTGGAGGATCCGAAGCTCTATCGCCTATTGTCGTCGGGTGAAGTCACCGGCATCTTCCAGGTGGAGAGCCCTGGGATGCGTCGCGTCCTGCGCGAGCTACGACCAAGCTGCTTCGCCGATGTGATGGCCACCATTGCTCTCTACCGCCCAGGCCCGATGGAGTACATCTCCGAGTTCATCAAGAGAAAGCACGGGGAACTACCCATCACCTATCTGATCCCGGAGTTGGCTCCGATCCTTGAGGAAACCTACGGTGTAATCGTCTATCAGGAGCAGATCATCCGCATAGCTCGCGAGCTAGCTGGCTTCAGCACCAGTGACGCCGACATGTTCCGTCATGCCATCGGCAAGAAGAAAGCCGAAGAACTGGAAGCACAGCGCGAGAAGTTCATTCATGGGGGGATTCAACAAGGAACGGCAGAGGAGACCGCCAGAGAGATCTTCAAAATGATCGAGTACTTTGCCCGCTACGGCTTCAACAAGGCCCACGCCGCAGCATACGCAGTCATCACTTGTCAGACCGCCTATCTCAAAGCCCACTATCCCGTGGAGTACATGACCGCCTCGCTCACCGTTGACAAGGACAACAGCGACAAGGTGGCCCTGGAGGTGACCGATTGCCGCCGCATGGGGATCCCAGTCTGGCCACCGAATGTCAATTATGGCGACTTGCACTTCACCATCAGGGAACAGCCTCGAGATGCCGAGAAGAATGCCGAGGACGGCGGAGCGGAGCGAGGCATAGCCTTTGGTTTGGGAGCGGTGAAGAACGCGGGCGAGGGACCCATCCAGTCCATTCTAGAAGGCCGCGGGGACCGCCCTTTCCGCGATGTCAATGACTTCTGTCACCGTGTCGACTTGAGGAAGGTAAATCGTCGAGCCATTGAAAGTCTGATTCGCTGTGGTGCCCTGGACGACTTTGGACCGAGGGGGCAGTTGTTGGAGGCGATAGACACCATGATGGCCATGAGCCAGCAAGCTCACCATGCCCAGGAGATCGGACAGATGAGTCTCTTTGAAGGACTGGCCACCCCGGGCCTTGCCTTGCACTTTGACAGTGACACAGACGTGCCTCGACGT
The DNA here is from genome assembly GCA_030613785.1 of Chloroflexota bacterium. Taxonomy (GTDB): domain Bacteria; phylum Chloroflexota; class Anaerolineae; order UBA7937; family B3-Chlor; genus JAUWLF01. Next base: position 11,022 of record JAUWLF010000054.1, read on the forward strand.
AAGCAGTTGGCCTGGGAAAAGGAACTACTCGGTCTCTACGTGTCGGAGCACCCGCTTCAGCAAATAGCTCCCAGGCTGGAGAAGGATACCTCCGCCTTTTGCGGCGAGGTAGACAACAGCCTGCATGGCCAGACGGTGATCATCGCCGGCATGGTGTCTCGAGTGCGTCGGGTCACCACCAAGAATGGTAATCTCATGGCCTTCGCCGAGCTGGAGGACCTGCGGGGCAGCATCGAAGTAGTCGTCTTCCCCAATGCCTACGAGAAGACGCGGCAGCTCTGGCAACCCGACAGGATACTTCTGGTCAGAGGCAAAGTCCAGGTCAGGCAAGATATCGCCAAGGTGATCTGCGAATCGGCCGTGGACTACGAGTCCTGGACGAAAGATGCGGTTGGAGAAGAGGAAAACCGAAGACCTGCAGTCCGCCATCACTTGCACATCGACATCCCTCTCAGCGGAGACCGCGAACAGGATGTCAAGCTGCTCAGCGAGGCTCACGCACTCCTCACAAGCCATGCTGGACAGGACCTTTTCAGCCTGTACGTGCCTCGCGATGGAGGATTGGTGCAGTTGATCTTCCCCAATGACACCACAAGGTACTCCTCGGCTCTGGAGGAGGCCATCACCGACTTGCTGGGGGAAGGGTGCCTCAGACTGGAGAGAAAACGGACTCCTGGACTTGTGTAGGCTCCCGTGCCAGCCTGGAGTAGGTCTTGGCCCAGAATCTCACTGGAGACAAGAACGATGAGACGACTAGCGGTACTGACCAGCGGAGGGGACGCCCCAGGGACGAACGCGTGTATCAGAGCCGTTGTGAGGACGGCCCTCGCCCACGACCTGGAGGTCATGGGAATACGCCGCGGTTATGCTGGCCTCATGGAAGGAGAGGTGGAGCAGCTACATGGTCGCTTTATAGGCGGCATCGCCCACAAGGGAGGAACCTTTCTAAAGACCGCACGCACTGACGAGTTCAAGACTGCCGAAGGACAGCAGCAAGCGTTGGACAACCTAAAGAAACACCATGTGGATCTGCTGGTGGTCATTGGCGGGGATGGTTCTCTCAAGGGCGCTCTGCGCCTGCACCAGGAGGGTGTCACAGTCGCCGGTGTGCCAGCGACCATCGACAACGACGTTCCCTTCACCGACATGGCCCTGGGCGTGGACACGGCGATGAACACGGCCTTGACAGCCATAGACAAGATCACGGATACCGCAACGTCCCACCGACGGGCCTTCCTAGTGGAAACAATGGGGCGCAACTCAGGCTACCTGGCCCTTATGGTCGGCATGGCCAGTGCTGCCGAGGCGATAGTCATCCCTGAGGTACCCACTAGCTGTGAAGAGATCCTGGAGTTGATGAAAGAAGCCTACGGCAAAGGCAAGGCTCACTTCATCATCGTCATCGCCGAGGGAGCGGACCCCGATTGCCATACCATCGACCGATATCTCAAGGAGCGAGAGAAGGAACTGGGTTTCGCGGTGCGGGTAAGCATCCTGGGCTACATCCAACGTGGTGGTGCCCCCACAGCGTTCGATCGGCTCCTTGGAACCCGCCTGGGAGCGGCAGCGGTGGAAGAGCTCGTGCAGGGCAACTATGGCAAGATGCTGGGTCTCATCGGCTCAGACGTGGTCGCCACCGATCTCGAGAAGGTCGTCAGAGGTACAAGGGAGGTGGATCTCGCTCTGTACAAGCTGGCGGAGATGCTTGAGATATACCCTGCAGCCTGACGCTACTCCCTCACCCTCCTCACTTCGAAGACCACGGGATTGTACGCATCGGGACAGGCATGGGTGGCCACATCCTTGTCCTCCAGCCAGGGGAACTCGACCCCGTACCTCATGGCATACACCTTGGGTATGACGCTATACAGTGCGCTGAAGCAGATTGCACCGTCGACGGTGCGCCCGTCGAAGACGATAGAATCTCCCACCTTGTGGCCGAAGGCGCAGGTTCCCCTTTGCTCGATCACTCTCAACTCGACCTTGTACTCCTGATTCTCCGACATCTTTCTCTCCCTTGACTACTATGCTGCCCCAGGTTCCCAGGCGGACTGCCCTCCAGCCCTCCTCAGACGTGCTCGCTGACCGTGCCAGTCCCCACGCCTCAGGCAACTGGCAGAAGCACCGAAAAGCGCTCAAACTCATATCTTCGCAGTAGGCCCCATGGAGACTCCACTCTTCGGCACCGGGCCTCACCCGCCACTATGCGCGAGAACCCCTCGGCCACCTCCATCAGGATCTCCGGCTCCAGAGGCGTACGGTTGTGAGACGGCAAGACCAGCCGCAAGTGAGGAGCCAGGTCAGCGAGCCGCTTCATGCTGTTACAATAGGTGATAAGGTCGGAATCTTCAAACTGGACGTACAGAGGACCCTCGTAGACGGTGTCTCCGGTGAACAGGAAACCCTCCTCCTCACTCAACAGAGAAATGCTGCCCGGCGAGTGACCCGGGGTATGGAGCACGAGCAGGCGGCGCCCTCCCAACCGCAACACATCCCCCTCCACCAGCATCTGCTCGGCTTTCGAAGGTGTAATGCGATAGCTCGCCGGATCGAAGTCTGGGGGTGCTGGACCCCAGAAGTTCTCCGGACGCATGGCCTCTTGCAGTAACTCCTCCGGCGCCTCCCTCTCTAGCAGACGGGCCTCGGCAGCATGTATCGCAATACGGCCAAAGCGATGGTTGTCACCTATGTGATCCCAGTGGTAATGGGAGTTCACCACCGCGATAGGCTTGTCGGTCATCTCCTCCACCAGGGCACGGATGTTGCCGATGCCCATTCCCGTGTCCAGTAGCACGGCAGCTTCTTCTCCCACGATCAGATAGGAGATCATTTGCTCAAAATGGCGAGGCTCAAGAATCGCGTGTACATCTTGAGCCACTGTTACGACCTCAAACCAATCGTCCACGTGTTGCCTATCCCATTACCTACGTCACCACCAGTTGGCGCAACACCTCCACTAGTAGACGTCCCGATGTCTGTCCTTCAACACCGTGAGACCCTTCCTCACCTCATCGATAGCATCAAGGTCTATGACCGCCGTCACCAGCGCCTCCTCCTCCCCTGCGCCGACCATCAACTCACCAGAAGGACCATATATGGCGGAGTGACCGAAGAAACTCCAATCGCCAGACTCACCCACACGGTTACACGCCACCATGAAGAACTGATTCTCTATCGCCCTTGCCCTGAGCAGCGTCTGCCAGTGCATGAGCCGTGGGTAGGGCCACTCGGCGGTGAGGAACACGATGCTCGCACCATCCAGCGCGTATCTTCTGAAAAGCTCGGGGAAACGCAGGTCATAGCAGATTGCCAGAGCGCTCTTGCCCCAGGCGAGGTCGAAAACGGAGGCCTTCCGACCGTGCACGAGGTACTTGTCCTCCTCCATGTCTCTGAAGAGGTGAACTTTGTCGTATTCGGCCACAAGCTGGCCCTCGGGGGAGAAAACCACCGCTGTGTTGCTGTACCCGCTGTCCTTGGCGGCAAGCAACGAGCCGATGATATGAATGGAATGCTCCCTCGCCAGTTCGGCCACCTCGGCGAAAACTCCCTCGTCAGTCCTCGTGGCGTACTCTTCGACACGCTCCAGGTCATAGCCGGTGGACCAAAGCTCGGGAAAGACAACTACCGCCGAGCCCCTTCGTCGGGCCTCAGCGGTCATCTCGCGCACCTTACTCACATTCTCACGTGGCTGTCCGAGGGCGACATCCATCTGTCCCAGGGAGATCTTGAGCTTCACCGAGCGCCTTCCCATCTCCGGTCCACGGCCACCTCCAAGATGAGCCCCCGAGAAGGACGATCATGCCTCGGGGTGCCCAACCTCATGCTCCCTCAGCCAGTCCTCTAGGCGCGTTCTATTGAAACGCCACCGATTCCCGACCTTGTAAGCGGGTATGTCACCTTGCCTGGCCATACGGTAGATGGTCATCTCGTGCATCCTGAGATACCCAGCCACCTCTCGAACAGTCATTATCGTCGGCAGCTCACTTTCAGCGAACACCGAACCCCCTCACAATCTGCTCACAAGCCGTTGCGATCCCAGCGTCGTCACGCGGCTAGCCGCGATCGCACTCCCCTTGCGTTTGCTCCATGCCCGCACCCCACGCACCACGAACCGACGTTCCCCGTCGAAGTATTTGAAAGTCGGCCCTCAACCACGCACGAAGAGCTGCCGCGCCCTCACCGATCAGGGCCTAGCAGGAAGCCGTTGTGCTACAAGCAACATAGCTAAATTATATTGGACTTAAAGCTCCCGTGTCAATAGTCAAAAGGTACTGTTTGGCATCGAGGAAGCACGGTGATACAATAGCATCTGGACTGAGGTGACTCCAGAGGGAAGGATCTGCGATGAAGATCGCCACCACTGAACAGATGAGAGAGATAGAGAAGAAAGCCGATGCCCAGGGCTTGAGCTATGCGACCATGATGGAGAATGCGGGCACGGCCGTGGCGCGCGAGATAGCAAAGCATCTCGGAGCTGAAGGCAAGAGAGTACTCGTGCTGGTCGGGCCTGGGAACAACGGCGGCGACGGACTCGTCGTCGCTCGTCACCTTCACGATGACGGCGCTGAGGTACAACTCTACATCTGGAAGCGCAAGCGGAGAGGTGACGAGAACTTCCGTCTGACTCAGGAGCGGACCATCGCCTGCCTACGCTCAGATGATGATGCGAATCTGACTGAGCTAAGCCGCTCGGTCGCCGATGCAGACATAGTAATTGACGCCTTGTTGGGAACAGGAGTATCGCGACCGATTGGTGGCCGACTGAAAGACATCTTGAATCTACTGCGCAACGACATCGACCGGAGCGAAGGTACCGCTCCGTCGATCGTGGCCGTCGACGTCCCCTCCGGTCTGGACTGCGACACTGGCGCCATGGATCCAGCCACCGTGCCCGCTGACCTGACGATCACATTGGCACTTCCCAAGCGAGGTTTCTACTCCTTTCCCGCCGCAGATTATCTCGGTCAACTGGTGGTGTCCGACATAGGCATTCCCCCCGCCTTGACCGTTCACCTCCCAGTCGAACTGATAGACCGAGAGCTGGTGCGAGGGCTGCTACCTCTCCGTCCCCGGTCGGCGCACAAGGGGACATTCGGCAAGGCTCTCATCGTTGCTGGCTCCCCCAACTACACGGGAGCCGCTTATTTGGCCAGCGCAGCGGCCACCCGTGTCGGCACGGGTCTCGTGACCCTGTGCCTAGCTCAAAGCCTACATCCGATCCTGGCTTCCAAGCTGGTTGAAGTCACCTTCCTGATATTGCCTCACGACCTGGGGGCTCTGGTGCCCGAGGCGATCAAGCTATTGGAGGAGAGATACCCCGAGTATGACGCTCTGCTTGTGGGCCCGGGGCTGGGGAGTGAAGACGCGACGGTCCAGTTCGTGCATCGTCTCTTGGACGTGGAGGTGGAAGATGCGAGGCGACAGATAGGGTTCCTTCATACCAAGCGGGGCAACCACGCAGACGGGGGGAAGACAAAAGAGCTACCAGCATTGGTGATAGACGCCGATGGCTTGAACGCCCTTGCTCGCGCTCCGGGTTGGTGGCAATCCCTACGTGGTCAGGCGGTCTTGACCCCCCATCCGGGTGAGATGTCACGGCTCAGGAGCTGCTCCGTCCAAGAGGTGGAAGCCGATCGCGTAGCCTCAGCCCAGGAAGCCGCTCAGGAATGGGGGCAAATCGTAGTCCTCAAGGGCCCACATACGGTCATCGCCGCCCCGGACGGTCGCATCGCTATCAACCCCTTCGCAAACCCAGGTCTGGCCACCGCCGGCACCGGTGACGTGCTAGCTGGCTCCATCGTGGGTTTTCTGGCACAGGGACTATCCCCGTACGACGCGGCCCGATCTGGAGTGTACATACATGGAGCCGCAGGAGCGATGGCAACGGAAGCCTTGGGGAACGCCGGAACCGTAGCCGGCGACCTGCTGCCACTCCTGCCACAAGTACTCAAGACGATTCGAGACGCATAGAGAACACAATGTGCGAAGCAAGGCAAGAGATGATCTCTCGCCTTGCACTCGCTCTGACAGTCCAGACTTGTTACTAGGCCTTGGCCTTCTTGGCAGTGGGCTTCTTTGCTTCCTTCTCGTCCTCGAGCCTCTTCGTCATCTCCTCTTTCTTTCTTGAGGCAGCTGACTTTCCTTCCTCAACAGCCTCCTCAAGGCGGGCCCTCCCCTCATCACTCAGTTCCTCAGCCCTAGTCTTCAGCTCAATGCCCTTCAGTCTTAGCTGGTCTCTGGTCTCCTCGCCCGACTGCGGAGCCAACAAGAGGCCCACAACCACTCCTATGAGGCTACCAAAGACGAACCCAACCATGAAACCTACCAGACTCTTCACGTCATCCATCGGTCTTCTCCTTTTAGACTGTGTCTCATTCCAAGTTTTCCGCCGTGCGCAGGGGCCGAGGCTCAGACCCTCGGTTATCCACCCTCGCGCCGTCTCCTTCTCGCCAGCACTCCGATGACTCGGTTGGCTGCCGAAGCATAACCTGCCACGCTGATGACCGGCCTCACAAACGTATCACTGATGAAAACGGTCGTTCCCCGCACGGTGCTGACCGTTTCCCTGGTGGATTCCAGGATAGGTTGGACCTCCTCCTCCAACATCTGGGTCAGACTCCTGATCTGCAAGATCAGAATGATGAGGAGCGCGCCCACAACTAACGATTCAACGGCGAGCACGATAATGGCTATGTCACGTATTACCGCAACGGCCAGCATTGATCACCTCCTGCGGGCGCACAATGCCCGGGCATAACTTCAATTCTATCAGACATTCAGCCACCTTGCAACAAAGAGACAGCACCAGGAGACAGCGGTGGCCTCAACTAAGCGCACTTGGCCAATCATGTACAGTGACAAGCCCAGCAGATCGAACAGGATCTGGCCCACTCCAAAGCCCACTACTGCTGCCACCAGGTAGAGGCCCAAGTCCCGCCAACTCTTGCCCCATATGAAGTGAAAGACAGCCCCATACAGGCTAGCCAACAGCACAGAGAATACCAGAGAAGGTGACAACAGCAGGTCCACAGCTATCTAACCTCGTCTATGATACCGCCACCCAGCACGATATCCCCTTGGTAGAAGACCACGCCCTGTCCCGGTGTGATAGCCGGCTGCGGCTCCATGAAACGCACCTTCGCTGCGTCCCCACCCACATAGGTCAGGAGCGCCTCAGAGGCCACAGCCCGGTACCGGATCTTGGCCGTGATGTGTACAGGTTCGAGCTGCGGTCTCCCTGAGACGAAGCTGACTTCCTTCGCCGTCAACTCCCTTCGTGCCAGATCTGACCGTTGCCCCACGACGAGAGCGTTCCGTTTCGTGTCTATCTCCAGCACATAGAGAGCTTGCGGCGCGGCGATGCCCAGGCCCTCCCGCTGCCCGATAGTGTAGGCCGGCAGTCCCTTGTGCCGCCCCATCACCCTCCCTTCGACATCCAAGATGGGGCCAGATTCGAAGACCACCCCTGGCTGGATGCTCAGGAATTGGCGGTAGTCACCCATAGTGAAGCATATCTCTTGACTCTCCTCCCGGTCGGCTGCTGTCAGCTCTCTCTCCAAGGCCATCGCCCGTACATCTTCCTTGGTGTAGCCCCCCAGGGGCAGGAGAAGGTGAGCCAACTCGTCCTGGCCCAGCATACACAGCACATAGGACTGATCCTTGCCAGCATCCACACCCTTGAGGAGCTGGTACTGCCCGTTTTCTCGCCTTACGCGGGCGTAGTGTCCTGTGGCCAGGTAATTGGCACCCAGCGCCATTGCTCTTTCCAACAAGAGGCCGAACTTGATCTCACGATTACAGGCCAGGCAGGGGTTGGGTGTCCGCCCACGACCATACTCAGACACGAAGTAGTCCACGACGTGTCGCTTGAACTCATCCTCGAAATCGAAGATGTGGAACGGCACATCCAGCATCTGGCATAACCGGCTGGCATCGTCCATGGCCTGCGGAGAGCAACAGCGGTTGGTGGGCCCGCCCTCCTCGGCCCACAAGCGCATCATGCCGCCCATGACCTGGTAACCCTGCTCGTGCAGCAACACAGCCGCTATGGAGCTGTCCACGCCACCGCTCATGGCTACGAGTACGGTCTCTTTCCCCAACCCTTGCTCTGCCCCCTGGACAGTCCAAACCCGCCAGTCTCACCTTCAACACTATTATACCATGCCCACCAGCCATCCGCGACACTGCGCTGAGAGAGGATTCCCGCGTCTGATCGCTCCCAGTTTCGCCTTCGGGTCGAAGTCTTGTTCACGGGGATGGTGTAGGCTGCATCCTGGGCCCCCGTGAGCGCGATGTCAGACCCTCACCTACCACTGCCGCAGGGGGGCTTGGGGCTCACTTCCCTTCCACCAGCCACATCACCCGCCCGCGGCCGCCAAGGCCTCACACCACATGAAGCATTCGACTGCGCAGCCCTTCTGCTCTCAATATGGCGACGAGCGACCCCCTATTCAGAACACGGTTCCGCTCCGTCGTGTAGTTCGATTGCAGATGCGTCTGCTACTTCGTTCCCCACAGGAGCACGTAGCGCAACACACATGGGATTGGCCCGGACCGCAGGTCCCGTTCCAGCCGCTGCATCCCCCGCTCAAAGGCTTCTTCTGCGATCAGGTGCAGCGATGAAAACGCCTTGTCACGATATGGTTGGATGTCGGTCAGCTCGTACGGGAACTCCACTCTGTTGTTTGTGATCTCAGCAAACCCAGCTTCCTCCATCACTCCGCGGAGTCCAGCGATGCGGGGGTATCTGGCAAGCTCAATCTCAACGGTCTCAGGGAAGTACACGGCCAGAGGCTCACGATGGCGAATGATCCACTCCGAATCAGTAACGGTGCATGCTTTTCCGCCCGCTCTCAGCACTCGGTAAGCCTCGCGAAGATGCTGTCGGCGGTCCGCCAGGTGGTGGATCACATCCACGGAGAACACGAGGTCAAATGATGCCGAAGGGAAGTCAAGTTGCTCGGCCCTCCCAAGCCGGAAAGTGACTCCTCTTGATCGCTCTCGGGCTTTGGCCAACATCCGCGGCGAGGCGTCGATGCCCCAGCACGAGCAGCCAACCGAGACCTCTAGGGCGATGACGTAATTGCCCGTGCCTCACCCCACTTCCAGCACCTTGGAGGCAGTTTCAATCCTGCCGATCGCGACCAGACTACGCAGCACCTCAGGATGCACCTGGCGGTGCCGAGAGTACTCCAACGCGACTCTGTCGTAGTCGATCACCTCGTCGTGTCCACCCCCGCGGGTGACCCTTGTTGTGGCCTCATCTGGAAGAGCCCGCTCACCATGTCGCAGACTTCCTCCAAGAACGCTCTGTCTTCCCCGCTGAAAGGCGCCAGAGTGTGTCAGTCGATGTCAAGCTCACCAACGATCTCTCCTTCCCTGAGAACGGGGACGACGATCTCTGACCGCACCTTTGGGCTGCAGGATAGGTATTTTGCCTCCTCGGACACATCCTGCACCATGAGGGTCTCCCCTTTCTCGACGGCCTGGCGGCAGATGCCCCGATCAAAGCATATCGTCAGGTATTGGGTCGGTCGGCCCGAAAAAGGACCGAGGAGAAGCTCCCTTTCCGACGAGTGGACGAAATAGAATCCCACCTAGTCGTAGTAGCGCACACCATCTCGCAACGCCTCGCAGATGGCGCTGAGTTTCTCTTCTCCGCCGAACGTCCCGTCGACGATTCCCTTGATGCGGGGTCGCACTACACGGAATCTCTCCGTCTTGTCCGTCACTTCTCCTCCCTGGTTGAGGACCCCCCATCCCCTTGCAACTCGTCCCACACCTCCAGCGCCCTCCTGAGATGTGGTATGGTGATTGATCCCCCGACGATGACACCGATGGCCAGCGCCTCCTCCAGCTCCTCGCTGCCCACGCCCTCCTCATGGCACCGGATTACGTGATACTTGATGCAGTCGTCACATCTCAACACGAGCGAAGCAACGAGACCCAGCAACTCTTTGGTCGCCTTCGGGAGAGCGCCCTCCCCGTAGACCTGCGAATCGAGGCCGTAGAACCTTTTGATGTTCAACCCGGCGTATTCCATCACGGTCTGATTCAGCCTGTCTGTTTCGTCTTGGAACTCCTGAACCGTTCGACCCGACATGCTCGTCACCCCCTCATACCGTTCGTCCTTCCGCCAGTCGTGACAACTTCGACAGAGGAGTGCCGACAGACCACGCTGAGTGCCAGTTGCCTATCCCCACATTATCCCAGGAAGTTCCTCAGACTTGCCGCCCTCAAGATATGCTCTCCTAGGTCCTCAGTCTTGTTCTCCTCTAGCGAAGCCACAATGTGGTCTGTTGTTGCTTTGTGCTCCCCATCTATGTGCAGATCCCCGAAGAGACTCCTCACCTTTGCTTCCAAGTCCTTGGGCACGAAACCAGTGTCCAGATTGAGGTACCTCACAGAATCCCGTAGATCATCCTCGAAGTTGAGGTAGCTCTCCTTGACCAACCGAATGTCGTCTTCTTCGAGAGCATTCAGCCCCAGGATCTCTGGCGGCAGACCAATGGAGTACAAAGCGCACGTGAACTTGATAGCCCGTGGCAGTCTGGTCGTCCCCACCTCGCGCGAATAGCCATACAGGCCGATGTGCAGTTTTCTCTTCCTCCTGCTCGGAACGTACCTCGCCACCTGATTGATGATCGGCGCCAAGGCCGCGACTTGCTCCGCATATTCCCAAGCATATCGTCGCACGAGCCGCAGACACCTCTCTTCATCCACACCTTGAGGCGCGTGCGTCCTTCGCTCCCGCAGATTGTGTATCGCTTGTCTGACCCGCTCAGGGGCATTGTCGTACTTGAACGCCGACTGAATGGTGAATGTGTGTGCGCTTGGGTACTCTGCCCCCACCCTCTCTACGGTTTCGGGGCGCAGGTTCCCTCTGAAAGGAGCTGAGCCAACTCCGATGATAGGGTACAGGCTGATGCCCATCTCCCGCGACATCCGATCCAGCCTCTGCAAAGCGATCTTATTCAGCAGAACAGCGCTCACCAACCCATAATTCATCGCTGGATCCGATCGTGCCAGGAAGACCCTCTGGTATTCCACCTCCTTGTCTTGCAGGTACTCTCCAACCACATTGTGGGCATCAAGCATGTGGTCCATGGTTTCGAGGAGGGGTATTACGTTTATCCTATCGGGTCTGAACTCGCCGATCCATTCGGCGATGGTCATACCGCCTTCCCTGAATGATCTGGCCTGCTTGCCGACGACGAAGTCGCAGTAGTACCTGTAGATCCTGTCAATGCTGTTGGCCGAGTCCGTCATGGGCAGGATCACTTCGAACACGGGGGGTGTGTCGTCACCGTAGAACAACCTCGCCGCGTCAAAGGACCTTGGTATGCTCTCCAGCGTCTCCAATAAGACTTTTCCTTCAGCCCTCTCCACGGTGGGATTAGGGACTCTCAGAGTGATGAACACATCCTTGCCCAGTCTGTTCTCCGAAAAGAAGCGGTCGTACTTCGTCAAGAGCTTCTTCACCACGAACGCGTCAACTTCCTTGCCCTCGCAGTCCCACATCTGCTCATCGCAACCGAGATGGGAAAACGCATAGTACGCTTCCTGTATCTCGTCTTCGCCAGCAAGCTCGGCGTTCTCAGCAAAGAACGGAGAATTGACGTTGTCTGGATGCTGCGTGCTCATGCACTTCGGTATTCTTGCCATCGGACAAACCCCGCTGTCAAACCATCTTCTGGGCCTGATCAGGTTTCGTGCCCATGGGCCGCATTCATCGCGACCTGCTAAGCCACGATCCCCACCGTCAATCTGTGATCCTCTCAGTCCTCCGCTTGCCTCCCGAGCCCCATGATCTCCAAAAGGAGCACATTGGCCGACCCTGAGTTGAGGGCTATTATACTCTGCATAGCTCGTGCGGTCAATCCTGGTCTTGCGGAAGGAGCTCAGGAGGAACTCAAGAGCCGTGGACGGGCCAATGGTGACTGGCGATTGGTGATGGTGCCGAAGGGGCGAAGAAGAACTGGCACCTAGGCAGCCTGGATGACCAGCAGGGCTACCAAACCTATGAAGCCAGCGATCAGAAGACCGTAGGGAAGCGTTTTTCTCATCACCAGCCCCTCCTGCCCCGCCAGCCCAGCCGTGCTGCAGCCGACGATCACCTTGGCGGGCGCCAGCATACTGCCCAGAGCACCTCCTGTGGTCTGGGCCCCCAAGACCACGAGGGCGCTGATCCCGAGCAGCTCCGCCGTAGTCTGCTGTAGCGGCGCGAAGATGACGTTGGAGTTGGTGTTGCTGCCGGTCATGAACGCTCCAAGCGTGCCGATCAAGGGCGAGAACAGGGGAAACATACGCCCCATGCTCTGGCCGATGCCCTTGGCGAGAAGATAGGTCATCCCGCTGTGGTCCATGATCATCGCCATGCCGACCATCGAAGCGATGCCGATGCTCGAAGGCACAGCACTGGACACGGTCTTCTCCCAGATCCTCCTCGCGGTACCCGATCCGTACAGCCCAGCCCGTCGATAGATCACATACGCGATCAGGCAGGTGTAGGCCAGCAGAGCACCAGCATGGCCGAAGACGCTGATCGTTCTCCCGGCTCCCGCCCGGGTGACCCATCCGTGGGTCGTGGTCACCTCAGGGAAGTGAACCCTGATCACCACACCGTTGAGAAAAGCGTGCAACTGGGGCACAAGCTCCGCACCAGCCACGAGGATCACCAGGATCACGTAGGCCGAGACCGCCATCAGAGGGCGAGGGCCATTCCGTCCTTCGTCGTCCTCCAATGCGACCACGGGGTGCCATGCCCTGCCCCGATAGAACGGCAACCTCGTCACCGCGGCCCCGACTATGACACCCACAAGCCCGGAGGCAAAACCGGCCAGGTTCCACAGCCCGTTGACGGCCAGGAGGTACTGGGTCGCGCTCATCGCTCCGCCGATGAGCAGAACAGCTAACAAGGACCGGCGTACGGCCGTCCAACCGTCATAGGCGTGGACGGCAGCCAAACCGCAGGCGAAACAGGCTATCCCCAGGAATACAGCCGACCACGGCGCCAGAGCATGCCCTTCGATGCCTGTGGCTCCCATCAGGGCCTGAAAAGAGGCCGCGATGTCTCCGAAGGTCACCGACCAGGAATGCCCGATGGCCACGGCAGCCACGGAGACCACGGGGCCGAAACCCATGCCTATCAGCAGGGGAGCGACCACCGCTATCGGCACCCCGAAGCCGGCCACTCCCTGGAGGAAGGAACTGAAAGCCCAGCTCAGGATCAGGAGTTGCATCGTCTTGTCGCGCGTCAGGCGAGCGATGCTATGACCGATGACCGCGATGGCGCCGGCCTCGTTTACCACATTGTAGAGAACCAGGGCCATCCAGATGATGTACAGCACGTACAAGCTGAGAAGCACCCCTTTCAACTGGGAGTAGATCAGCAGTTCAGGCCCGGCGCCGAAGAAGACCACTCCGATAACCAGAGCAACTAGCCAGCCGACCGGTCCAGCCTTGGAACCACCCCAGCGGAAACCCACCATCAGCACGAGTACGGCGATGATGGGCGACAGGGCTAGGAGCCAGGTCAGAGGATCTGCGGTCAACATGTGACTCTCGCAACGTCTCCTACGGTTTGATAGGGCAGTCAGGATCCAGCGTTGGCCCCGCCGTCTCGGGGTGCGCACGAAGAGTGACACCCGCAAATGCTAGCTCTCCCACAATCACCCCCTGAGAATTCGGTCCCACTGCCGCGGGAGCGTTCCTGTTGACCCGATTCTGTGATACGCGAGTAACCCCCGTACACGGGGTTGACGACAACAGCGACGTGGATCTGCTCTCACCTCTCGCGGAGCATCACAGCACCTGCCAACTGCCCCTCGCCACCTGTCGAGGCAAACAGCGATCTTCGGGCGTCTAGCCGGCCAGCGATGGCCTATGTCTTCAAGAAATCAGGTTGGGTCGAATCGTAGCGATCACTCGCTTCTGGGTCGTCCGTGACAAGACCCAGATACTTCTGCACGCCGCATCTGTCCCAGTCCCCAGCGGCACGGTGGCCGTTGATGTAATTGGTCGGCATAGGGTGACTGCCCACAACCACGGGAAGTCCCACATAGTTCTCGATGTATTGGATGAAATCCTCCAAATAGGGGCAGGGTGGATATCCTGCCAGAAACCCCGATGCCAGCACGATCTCTTCCGCCCCATACTTCTTCAACTCAGCGGGAGCGAACTCCAGGCGTTCGCCGGGACATCCTCCGCAAGTGATGAATCCCAAGACCTCAAGCGGTTCGTCTTTTGGATACTTCTTGAAGGCGCCTGACCGCTCCTGGATAGCCATGAAGCACTTGCCGCCTGTGCACGTCCTATTCCTGTCGCAGATGATGATGCCGATCTTGCTCATTGGACTCTTCCTTTCTTGCTCAAATGGCTGGCGAGCCTTCTCTTACTTGAGACGTGTACCCGCCTCGTGCCTGCGAAACAAGGGCTCAACAAGTCTAACATGGAGCCGAACGGTTCGCAATGGTCTTCGGCGATTACCAGCTGCCGCGTCCGTCCTCTCGGGCAAGAGGAACGCCAGGGCTCGTCGCTCGCCTGGACCTGGCACGGACCTTGCCAGCTGCAGCGGTCCCTGCAGATCGATCAGGTCGCCCTCCTGCAACAACGTCATTCAACCCCCTCCGTGTTTGACCTGGCGGGATGTCGTCTCCGTGCCGGCCGCAGGGGAGTATAACACAGGTCAGGCTTCGTTGCAGTGGTGCCGCCCAAGTGCGCACCGCCGCTTGCGCATCGGGGGCAGCGCCGCTACAATACCATCCAAGCTCCACGCTGCTCTTCCCTCGCGCACCAATGAGGATCGTGATGGACCAGTACCGCTTCGGATACCATCCCGACTTGCTGGCCCAGTTCCCCACCCTGACCGCTGGCGTCGCCTTCGCCAAGGGCTTGGACAACGCCTCTGGGAGCCTGGACGCAAAAGGTCTGCTGCGTGCTCAAGGGGAGGCGATCAACGTGGACTATGCCTCTCGGCCCATCTCCAGCCACCCTCACATCTCCTCTTGGCGCGCTGCCTACTCCAGCTTTGGCGTCAAGCCTACGAAGCACAGATGTGCGGTGGAAGCCCTGCTACGGCACGTGCTGAAAGCCGGGTCGGTGCCTCACATCAACAAGGTCGTTGACCTCTGCAACTACGTGTCCATGAGGCATGTTCTCCCGGTAGCCGCCTACGACTTGGCGTTTGTCTCCGGGTCGGTGGAGGTTTGCTTCGCCACAGGCGACGAGCCCTTTCTACCTCTGTACGCCAAGGAGACCGAGTATCCCATGCCTGGCGAAGTAGTGTACGCCGACGACGAGGGTGCGCTTTCCCGGCGGTGGAACTGGCGCCAGTGTGACAGGGCCAAGACCACAACTCAAACCCGCAACGTGCTCCTGACCACCGAGGGTATCAACGACATCCAGCCCGAGGCCGTCCAGGCCGCCATCGTAGAGCTGGTCTCTCTGGTCGAGGAACACTGCGGCGGATCATTGTCGTGGAGCTTCCTGGATAGTGACCATCCTTGGGCCACATCCGAATGACTATCCTGTGCTTGGCCATCGCCTGGCTGAGCGGCATCTATGCAGCCTCAGTGGTCCGAGTCCCAGGTTGGCTCCTGTGGCTGGCTGGGGCCTTGCCGCTCGCGATTTCCCTCCTCTGGTGGCGCCAGTGGCGCATCAGACTGGGCGCTTTCTGTGCCCTTCTCCTTGTACTGGGTGCCCTCCGCTATCAAGCAGCTCTTCCCACCTTCGATGAGAGAACCTTGGCCTACTACAATGGTCGAGGACCCGTGACCGTGGTAGGCGAGGTGGCTGATGAGCCTGACGTCCGAGCACGTTATGTCAATCTGAGAGTATCAGCCCGATACTTGGAACTCGACGGCGAGAGGCACGAGGTCAGCGGGCTGGCTCTCATACGGACGGCGCGCTACCCAGCCCCCGCCTATGGGGATGCAGTGCGGATCGAGGGGAGACTGGAGACGCCGCCAGCATACGAGGACTTCTCCTACAAAGAGTATCTGGCTCGGCAGGGCATCCACTCTATGATGCGGCGCGCGCAGGTTACAATCCTCAGTCAAGGCCACGGAGATCCCTTCCACCGGGCCATCTACGCCCTCAAAGGACGTCTTCAGGGTACCATAGCACACTTGTTCCCCGAGCCCAGCGCATCGCTCCTCACCGGCATCCTCTTGGGGACCGAGACCGGCATCCCCCGTTCTTTACTGGAGGATTTCAACCAGACCAGCACCACCCACATCATCGCCATCTCAGGCTTCAATATCGCCATCCTCGGTGGAGCCATCGGTCTCCTCACCAAGAGATTCCTCGGCATCTACAGATCAGCCCTGGTCTCCATGCTGGCCATAGCCCTGTACACAATCCTGGTCGGTGCCGACGCAGCCGTGGTGCGCGCGGCTATCATGGGATCCATCGCCCTGGTGGCGGTCATCGCCGGGCGCCAGACCTTCGCCCTGGCCTCCCTGGCTGCAGCAGCCTTGTTGATGACCCTTTGGAACCCTTTGGTGCTCTGGGACGTGGGCTTCCAGCTCTCTTTCGCGGCATCCCTGGGGCTAGTACTCCTCGTCCGGCCCTCGGAGGAAGCGGTACGTGCCCTACTCTCGCGTTGGGTAACCGAAGAGCGGGCTGCCTCGCTAGTGCGTCTGCTCAGCGGGCCCCTGATAGTCACTTTGGCCGCGCAACTCGCCGTGTGGCCGATCACCGTGTACTACTTCCACCGCTTCTCGCTGATCTCTCCCCTCAGCAACTTCCTGATCCTCCCCGCACAGCCAGCGGTCATGATCGTCGGAGGCCTGGCCACCTTGGTGGGAACGCTCCACCCCTATCTGGGCCAGCCCATAGCGTGGGTAGCCTGGTTGTTCCCTGCTTACACCATCGCTGTCGTCCAACTCACCGCCCGCGTGCCCTTCGCCAGCCTCGATCTGGGTAACTTCGGGGCGGG
>JAUWLF010000173.1 GCA_030613785.1 Chloroflexota bacterium
CTGGCCAAAGATCTTGGGCGGGGCTGTTGGTGAGGCGGGTGACCTCTGTGCCGTCTGCGTTAATCACGTAAATCTCTGGGTTGCCATCGCGCTCGGACACGAAGGCGATCTGCCGTCCATCGGGCGACCAGGCTGGCGAACTCTCCTTGGCGGGGGGATTGGTGAGGCGCGTGACGTTCGCTCCATCGGCGTCCATCAGGTAGATCTCGAAGTTGCCACCAAGATCGGATGCGAAGGCGATCTGCCGTCCATCGGGCGACCAGGCTGGCGAACGGCTGTCCGCTCGGGTGTCAGTGAGGCGCCTTGATTCGCTGCCATCGGCGTTCATCACGTGAATCTCAACGTTAGCGTCGGCCTTGGACTCGAACGCAATGCGTTGGCCATCGGGCGACCAGGCTGGACAACAATCATAGGCAGGGTCGTCGGTGAGGCACCTCACTTCGCTACCGTCTACGTTCATCACCCAGATATCGTGTTTGAAATCGCGGAAGTCGTCGAACGCGATCTGCCGTCCGTCTGGCGACAGGGCTGCACCACTGCCCTCGATCCACTGATCGATGAGGCGAGACAGGCCAGTGCCGTCTACGTTCACGACGTAGATATGAAACGGGGAAGGGAACTGAGACCGGAAAAGTATCCGTTGAGCGTCGGGCGACCAGCTCGGCGCCCAGTTGTCGGTGGGGCGATCGGTCAGACGGCTTACCTGGCTCCCGTCGGCGTTCATCAGGTAGATGTCAAAATTGCCATCCCGGTCGGATGCGAAAGCGATCTGGCCTTCAGCACGCACGGTGGGGGTGGCGATAGGAGTAGCAGTTGATTGACAGGCATTCAAAGTCATGAGCAACAGTGCGACTGCACCAGCACACCGAACTCCCTTCGGAAAGAAGTACCATCCTCTTGGGAGCGCATGCCACGGGTCCAGTTTGCACCTTCTGATAAGGTCAAGTACCATCATCTGATGATCCCCCTTGCTAGCCACGGCTATCAGAAGGCACCTCTTGAGAGGGCTGAGCAGCCAAATAGGGGCACACACTGAGCGAAAGCATGTTGGGGAGGCCCGGGCCTACATAGGCACCAGGAAACAGGTGGTGGCGCAGGCCAACCTCTAGGCAATCCCTCATGAAATCGGACGGACAGGGAAGCCCCGCGGCTTTGGCCAGAGGAAGCCGAGGCTCTTCGGCCATCGCTTCTTGCGAGACTCCGACGACCGATGGTGCACTGCACGCGCGGTACCACTCTGTCGGCTCCCCTAACCCCGACTCGTTGATGCACCCGAATGAGGCTGCCTTTGTGCGCAACCGGTAGGGTCTGGGGTTGAAGAAGGGATATTGAGGAGAGGCGCTTGGTGAATCATAGGCGATTATGTGATGCTTGCAGTGTTTCCCCTCAGACCCTCACTCGCTCACTCGGGCTCCATCCTCTTCTATCGCTAGCCCACGCCACAGCCTCCTCCTCCCAATACCCTTTGATTCCAGGCTCCTCGACAGGGTTCTCCTCGCTAAGTCATTTCCCTAGTCCATCATACCCACGTAAATAAACGCCACTCACTCTGCTCCCTTTTCCGGCAGCAGCAACACCAATAAAAAGAACAAGCTGATCCTCCCGAGCGTGGGTGGAATGAGACTGGTACTGCAGGGTAGAGATGAAGTTCGCTCTGCTCGTGCACAGTCAGCACCCTGTGTACAGTGAGCGCAAGGGCGCTTTCCACTGTCTTTTCTTTATGCACACTATACCACAAAATGGAGAAAAAGTCAAGTTGCGTTCCGGTCAACGGTCCTTGCCAGAGCCGTGGGGCCACTAATCGAAGCATGCTCAGCGTCGTCTTGAGCCTGCCGAACGGTGACAAAAGGTGCACTGGTCAGATGAAGGTTCGCACCGCTCCATCGAGCAGATATGCCGCCGAAAGCAGGAGTCCCGTCAGCAGGTGGATGAAGACCGTCATCGCGTTGGCCGGGACCAACTGAAGATGGTCGTCGTAGTGGGCCCGGGTCACGCCGACGGCGCGGATGGCGACCGGCAGAGTGGCTAGGGCTATCAGAGTGAAGGGCGAAGTGATCCTCAGGAGCGCGGCCAGTACAATGGAAAGGTACGTAGCCGCCATGATGACGACGTAGCCTTGCGCGGCCCGTCTCCTGCCCAGCCTGACCACCAGGTGGTCCTTGCCCACAGACCCGTCCGCCGGTGCGTCCTGAAACTGGTTGATATAGAGGACGGCAGCTATCAAGAGGGCAACAGGGATGGCGGCCACGACCGGTTCCCATGCCAGGTAGCCAGTCTGTACATAGTAGGAGCCCACGGTCATCAGCAGCCCGAAGTTCAGCCCGATGAAGAATTCACCAATCCCCCAACTCACCAGCCTTACGGGTGGCGCCGTGTAGCAGAAGCCGGAGAAGATTCCGATGAGCCCCAGCACGATGATCATCGGTCCCGCCACGTAGGCCAGGTAGAGGCCCAGCAGTGCCGCCAGAGCGTAGGCGGCGAGGGCGCCACTGATCACCTCTCTGGGCGTGAGGAGGCCCTCCTGGAGCATCCGGCTGCCCCCGGTGAAGGGACGCACAAATTCCACGTTGACCTCGTCCGTCCCACTGCGGTGGTCGAAGTAGTCGTTGGACACGTTAGCGCCCGTGTGGAGGAGCAGCCCTCCTAGCATCGTGAGCAGAAAATACCCCAGGTGGAAGCTA
>JAUWLF010000166.1 GCA_030613785.1 Chloroflexota bacterium
TCCCGGAAGCATTCACCGCCAGGCTCGAAGAGATGGAGGGTCAGATCGAGAGTTTCACCCAGGCGCTTGCAGAGCGTGATGGCAGGATCACCACGCAGCAACAGGTCATCGACGGCCAGCGAGGGGAGATCACCGATCTCCAGGCTACCCGCTTGCGGGAGCGCTTCTCCCGGCAGGTCGAGAGCCTGTCGCACGTTGGCGCCGAGAACGAGCAACTGGTGGAACAACTGATGTGGCTCCATTCCGCAGACGGAACCGATGAGCGAGAGCACTTCGCCTATTGGACCGAACTGCTTTCCACCGTGGAGCAGGCCATGGCCCAGTCCGTGGCGTTCCAGGAAGTCGGGCAGCCGGGCCACCAGCAGGGTGGCAGTGCTTACAATCGTTTCTCCGCATTGGTCCAGGAGGAAGCCAGCAGGCGCAACCTGGTTGTCTCCGAAGGCGACGCCAACTACGCGCAGATCCTCACGGAAATGGCAGAGGCCCACCCGGACCTTTACAGGGAGCACATGGGGCAGACCATGCAGGCTGGCCGGTAGGCCGGCTGAGCCAGGGCTCTAACACTCTTTAGGAGGCTAGAATGGCAACTCGAAAGTCTTTCCAGATCGTTCACGAGTTCGCGGCTGGCGCCGACCTGTCCACGAAGCAGTTCAGGTTCATGGAATGGGACGGCACGGACGTTGATCCGTGTAACGCGATCACCGACCTGCCGGTTGGGGTGCTCCAGAACAAGCCTGACGCGGCTGGCAAGTCCGCCGAGGTCCTGATGATTGGCGGCACCAAGATGGTAGCCGGTGCCGCGATCACCGCTGGCGCCCTGCTCGGCACTGATGACGAGGGCAGGGCCGTGCCTATCGTGGCCGGCACGGACACCACCCAGTATATCCTGGGCCGGGCACTCTCGGCGGCCTCGGGTGCGGGGATCATCATTTCCGCGATGGTGGATTGTGTCGCCATCCCACGGGCGGCTTGATCTCAAAGCCAGCCTACCATAGATAGAGGAGGCAAGCAACATGCAACCAGGACATGATGATCTGCACGTTGACGCTCTGCTCACGAATATGAGCATCGCATATGTCAATGACCTTTACATAGCGACGCAGATTTTCCCAGAGGTCCCAGTGCTCTTGCGGAGTGACATCATTCCCAAGTACACCAAGAGCGACTGGTTCCGCAACGAGGCCCGCAAACTCTCGGCCACAGAGCCCCCAGATGTCGGTGGCTACACGGTCGAGAAAGACCAAACGTATTATTGCTATGAGTGGGGGATCGGCCATTTGATCCCCGACCAGACCCGAGCCAACACCGACAAGCCATTCGACCCCGACCGGGACGGCATGGCCTGGCTGATGGACCGGATGCTCATGGCAACGGAAAGGTACTTTGTCGAAAACTTCTGGAAGAAAACCGTCTACGCCACCGACAAGACAGGCACCGCCGACGCCGACTTCACCCAGTGGGACAACTACGGTACTTCCACCCCCATCGTTGACTTGAGGACCTGGAAGCGCAACATGCGCCACCAGATCGCCCTAAACCCGAACTGGTTGGTCATGGGCGATACCACGTGGGACATCCTGGCCGACCATCCCGTCCTCCTGGATAGGGTCAAGTATGGCTCGAATGTGGCGTCTCCGGCGATCATCAACCAGAATCTCATCGCTCAGCTTCTGGAGCTTGAGAAGATTCTCGTTGGCTACAGCATCTATACGGCGTCTCCAGAGGGCACGGCGGAAGGCTCTGTCAGCTACGCCGCCAACTGGGGTGACCACGCCCTGTTGATGTACCGGCCATCGGCCCCAAGTCTGCGCACGCCAGCGGTGGGTTACACCTTTGTGTGGAAGACGGCCTTTGGTGGACCGCAGTACATCCGCCGGCGCCGCGAGCCCATCGGTGAGAAGGCAGACCTTTTGGAGATGTTCAAGTTCTGGGACACCCAGATCACGGCGACGGACGCCGGCTTGTTCATCTACGACACGGTGAGCTAACCAATGGCGACCAAGACCGCAGACAAGAAGGCTGGAGACGGTGCAGTCCTGGCACTCTCTTCTTTCAAGTATGACCGGGAGACCGGTCTGCTGGTGCGCGGGCAGGTCTTTCATCTGAAAGGCTATGTCAATGACCCGCTACTTGAAGGGATGGACTATGTGCGCCCGGTCAAGCGGGGCACGATCCTCCTGGAGTGCGGAGAGTGTGGTGCCACGTTCCTAGACGAATCCGCCCGAGAGCGACACGGAAAGCACTTCCATGACAAATGGTGTGATTGTGGCTGGACCCCGCCCGCCCATGTGGTGGACAAGGATCAGGCCATGGCAGACCATATGAAGAGGTGCGACGTGTGGCAACGGGAACGGGCTGTGGCAGCCGAGAGACACCTGGAAACTGCATTGGCCTCCGCCTAACAGGGGGCTGAGATGGCGTTGACCGAGCAACGGGCGGCGGCGGCTGTCCACGAGATGCTGGACGATCTCGCCGCCGGCCTGTCGGTGCAGGACAATGGCACAGGCAGGGCCATAGGGGATTACACGGTTCCGCTGGAGTTCACGCTCCGGGATTGTGGGTTCTCTAGCATTACTGATGCAACGACACAGACACAGGAGCGTGCTATCCTTAACGGGATGCAGTATTACGCCTACCTGCGCCTGTTTCGTAAGTTCGGGGCCAAGGTCTCACAGCAACAGGGCGCCGGGGCCTCCGGTATGCACTTGGCCACTGACTACTCGTCCACAGCCAAGACGCTGCGGATGCACGTCAGGGAGTGCAAAGAGAGCTACACAGAATCCCTGTCGGCCATAGGGCAAAGCCTCACTGAAGACCCAGACCTGGCCTCTACGGCGGCTAAGGCCGTCCTCGTGGACCCAGACACTGCTATCGGTGAGCGCTTCTTGCGTCCCTATAAGGGACTTCCTTGGTTCTCTGAGGATCCAGCCTGATGGCGACCATTGTCTCCTCGTTT
Source organism: Chloroflexota bacterium (assembly GCA_030613785.1). Lineage (GTDB taxonomy): Bacteria > Chloroflexota > Anaerolineae > UBA7937 > B3-Chlor > JAUWLF01. Next base: position 2,957 of record JAUWLF010000166.1, read on the forward strand.
GTGTCCGACATCATCCAATCCTTTTTTGACGACTTCCAAGTCAAACTGGGGGAGGGGTCGGACGTCTACCCGATGCCGCCCTACATGCAACTCAAGACCATTGGGCTGGCAGGCGGAGTGCCTCAGCTTGACGCGCCAGACCAGAAATGTCCGGCGCTCTGGATGGAGTACCTGGCCGGCGGGGATACAGAGGGCGCCCTGGGGCGCACCCACTTTGGGATGCGGGAGGACTTTAACCTGTTTGCCAAGATGGTGATGTCCCCTGCCACGTTGGACATGGCCGACCGGAACGTGGAGGACTTTCGCACAGCGGCGAATGCGTCAACCGACATGTTGATGCGCCGGATCTGGAAGGCATGTGTAGACTGGACTGGCGCGATCACCTGCCCGCTCATTGGTGGGTCAACTAACGGGGCGCAGGTGAGTACCTGGGCCTATGTGTTGACCGCAAGAGACACCCTGCTCGTGGAGGGCCGGGTCATGCTACATCTATTCGTGAAGGTCGAATAAAGGAGAAAACCATGCAACGTTTCGAGAGGCAAGTCGTTTTTAACGGTGGTGCCGTCATCAACATCCTCAATCTGCGGCCACAGGAAGAGGAGGCCAGCGGGGCTCAGAGCATTGATCCCGCCGGCTCGCTGATGCGTTTCAGCGACCCTGATACTCCGGCAGCGAGCAATATCACTCTGGGCAAGACCGGGTTCGCTTTCGGGGACTTGCTGCTTGTCTACAACGATTGCGCCGCTGACACGGACGTCGTTCTGCTTGCCGCGAGCCTTGAGGATACGAACAACATCACCCTGGCCAGTCAGCATGACCTGACATTCTTGCTGTACAATGGCACCAACTGGGCGCATGTTGCCGGCACGGCACCAGCAGTCTAAGAGGAGGTAGACTATGACTATTCCAGCATCTAATGAGGGCCTTGTCTATGTTGGTGTGCAGGCCGCCAAGGGTACGCAGGCCGCCACCCTCTACAAGATGTTCCTGACCGAGTTCAACTTCGAGCCTGATGTGGTTCAGGA
>JAUWLF010000162.1 GCA_030613785.1 Chloroflexota bacterium
GAGTTCCTGCGACGCGGTGAGCAGGCTGGGCATGCTAGAACTGACGCCCCACGACCACCTGAACGTCTCGTACAGGTACGGTATGCTCAGCGGACAGCCGTGACCCGAATCTAGCACCTCATCCGGAATTCCGACAACATACACCGCCAGAGGTCGCGGACAGTAACTAGAGGATATCAGCGATCTGCCCATGCCGGGCGGCAAGACACCCGACCCGCTGCGCACAGTGCTGTGCGATGATGGCAGACCGAAGGGCGCGACCACCTAACCAGGCGACCTGGCCCCGCTAGCATTCCGCGCCTTTCTCCTGTTCGAGAAGGCCTTTGCTCTTGTCCGCGCTCGCCTCGCTGTCGTATGTACAGCTCCTGTTCAGCTCGTCTGATTCGATGTCCTCCCAGCCTCCTTCCTGCTCCAGTGAGCCCACCCCCTGCCGCTGCACCGGCCATCCAAAGCTATCGTGTCCATCCCAACCGTTGGGTGTTCTATCTTGGGGGTGGTTGATTGGTCGGCCAGGATCATGGTCCGTCCCCTTTGACTTCGCAGGACGATCCAGCGCGATAGCAATGGGATAGATGTGCCATCTAGGTATACGGTCATTTCACTCAGGGAGACCTATGGAAAGCTCTCAACACGTTGAACGTCCCATTCAGGTTTGCGGAGCGAATTCCTCTCGATCAGGTGTTCCTTCACGCTCTTGCCTATCGGAAAGGTTCCCATCAGGGGTGAGGCTCCAGGAAAGAGCCCGATCGAAGAGTCGCACCACACCATACCCGGGACCTGGGAAAGTGACCTGTGAAAACTCGCCGCAGCTTCCCATCTCCGCGGCTCTTCGACCCTATTCTGCGGATCAAGACGTATGAGCCCTGACACAGGAATTGCGACAGATCACGGCACGATTATTGTCCATGAGGTGCGTTGTGCGTACTGTGGAGCATGCGTCGCCGTCTGCCCAGCCAACGTGATTAGCCTGTCGGATGTCACACTTCGCATTGACGACGAAGCATGCACCGCCTGCCTACAATGCATAAGGATATGCCCCCTAGGCGCGCTGGAGGGACCCGATGGAGACTGAATATGCGGTGATCGTCATCGGCGCGGGGCCGGCGGGGTCCATAGCAGCCGCTACGGTGGCCGAAAAAGGGTTCAAAGTCCTCCTGATCGAAAAGAGGCAGGAGATAGGCTCCCCTATCAGGTGCGCCGAAGCCGTGACCAAAGAGGGGATAAGCGAGTTCATCGATCCTGAGACTCGTTGGATAGCTGCGGAGATCAACGTCTTACGCCTGTACGCACCCAACGGCTCCTCCGCAAGCATTCGCGGCTTGGCGACTGGGTATATCCTGGAGAGAAAGATCTTTGATCGGGAGTTGGCCAGTCGGGCCGCTAACGCTGGGGCCGACGTGATGGTAAGGACCCATGCCACGGGCCTGCTTGTTGAAGGTGGAAAGGTCAGGGGAGTCCACATCAACCACCTGGGGGAAGAGGTTTTGGTCACATCGCATGTCGTCATAGCCGCGGATGGGGTGGAGTCTCAAGTGGCTCGCTGGGCTGGCCTTGATACTTTGCCCAAACTGCGGCACATAGACACTGGCGTACAGTATCTGATGTCAGATCTTGAGATTGAGCCGCAGGTCGCTGAATTCCACTTTGCGCGCGGGATAGCCCCCGGTGGCTACGCGTGGGTGTTCCCCAAGGGAGAACGGATGGCAAACGTCGGCCTCGCGATCGGTGGCAACGTCTCCCACCCCAAGACCGCCCATCGTTATCTTCGGGAATTCGTCGACAAGAGATTCCCTCGAAATGCTATCTTGGGGATCACGGCTGGTGGCATCCCTACGGGTGCAACCATAAGAAAGATGGTGACCGACGGTCTTATGGTTGCTGGTGACGCCGCACACCATACCAATCCGCTCACGGGTGGAGGAATCGTCAACGCCATGAAGGCGGGAAAGCTGGCTGGCGCTGTAGCCATCAAAGCTCTGGAGATCGGAGATTGCTCCAAAGAAACGTTACGGGCGTACGAAAGAGAGTGGCGTAGAAGTGTTGGCAAGTCCCTAGAAAGATTCTATCGCATCAAGGGAGCATTCTTGGGACTGACTGACCGAGATCTCAATGAGGCCGCCAGCGTATTGGCCAAGTTGGATGGCAAGGACTTGACCTTGAGAAGGGTTTTCATGACCCTATTCAAAAGCAACCCCAAGCTTTCACTACTGATTCCTCGGATCTTTGTCTAGTTCCGAATCGTCACGTCCATTAGTTCGGGATATCGAGATGAGCTAAGTCATCCTCAAGGCGATGGCAGCACGTTTTCAATCCATGGCGGTACAACTTCACAATCAGCATCGGACGCTCCCTGCGATTCAGCGCGGTGCTAATCCGCTTCGGAATTCCGATTGCGAAACTAGGAGGCGAAATGTCTGAAACTGTGTACGCTTATCTTCAACGCGTCGTCAAGGAAAGGGGGGCAGGTCTTCTACCGATTATAGATCCTGACAGGTTGGCTCCCGACCAAGCAGGAGAAGCAGCGGCGAAGATGCAGGATGCCGGGGCGGATGCTCTGCTGGTCGGCACTAGTTTGATGTTGGGGGCTACTTTCGAAGAAACGATCCAGCGAATCAAGGAGAGGACAGATATCCCCGTTGTCCTATTTCCGGGAAGCAGCTCTCAATTGTCCAGACTCGCCGATGCCATCCTGCTCCCGTCATTGATAAGTGGCAGGAATCCCGATTTCCTCATCGGACACCACGTAGAGGCAGCCTGGGCGCTCAAGCAATCGGGCTTGGAAACGATACCAATGGGCTACATGCTCGTGGAGTCAGGGAGGACGACCTCAGTGGAGTTCATGAGTCGGACGAAACCGATGCCGAGAAACAAACCGGAAATCGCTGTTGCTCACGCTTTGGCAGGGCAACTGCTTGGTCTGAAAATGCTGTTTCTGGAAGCGGGCAGTGGTGCTCGCGTACCGGTCCCCGATGAAATGATTGCCGCCGTAAAAGGGAACGTTGATATTCCCCTGGTGGTCGGAGGTGGCATCAGACGACCTGAGGTGGCTCGCCAAAAGGTCGCTGCAGGTGCCGATCTCATAGTGATTGGAAGTGCACTCGAGAGAAGCGGTAGTCCGAAGCTTATGGAAGAGTTTGCGAGGGCCGTACATGTGCTTGCCCGCGCCGAGTGAGATCCTGAGTGACTCAGTCGTAGGTGGCGAGTTCTCCTGAAAACGACAGAATCAAACGGTAGGAGGAATCCTGGTCCAGCGTAAGGTTAGGGAGCCAAAACCCAGAACGCGAATTCCGGCATCATATTGAACGCGCCTGAGCGACCGCCCATGCAGCGCGATATGACTGGTGACGGTACGAGCCCTCGAAGAAAGGACGAAACACAGTGGCAGACAAACGGGGGCCGTTGCCCTGACCGCCCACCTTGGCCAATGCCCGCAGAGCCCTACTCTTCTTCCAGCAGTCCCCTGATCTTCTCCGCGGTCTCATCGCCGTAGTACTTGCAGTTGCGCTTGACCTCGTCTGGCTCGATGTTCTCATCCTCGATGATCTTCTTCACCTTGCCCTGCGACACGCCCAACAGCTTGGCGAGCTTGCCCGCGGTGTACATCTCTGCCATAGGGAAACCTCCTTCTGAGGGTCCTTCCAATGTCCGACGCTCTCGACGCTGAGCCGGACGCTTCCAATACTAGCACAGCCAGCCGCGCCATGCAACGGTGATCTCTCTGCATCCTGGCAGAACCTACACCCATCGGCACGATCACATCTTCACGCGGTCGCGTTGCGCGGATGCTCCTCACCACCTTCTCCATCGCACCACTTCCCTTTTCCGACAGCGTGTGATAGAATCCCTTCAACTTCAAAGGAGGAAAAGACACCATCATGGGGGACAAAATCGGGGTCTTCGTAGCCTGGCCCTACGCCAGAGGCGATCGGCACGTAGGGCACGTGGCGGGTGCGTACCTTACACCCGACATCTTCGCTCGCTATCATCGCCTGCGGGGAAACGACGTGATCATGGTCTCCGGCTCCGACTCCCACGGCACCCCCATAGCAGTTCGCGCCTTTCTCCTGTTCGAGAAGGCCTTTGCTCTTGTCCGCGCTCGCCTCGCTGTCCTATGTACATCTCCTGTTCAGCTCGTCTGATTCGATGTTCTCCCAGCCTCTTTCCTGCTCCAGTGAGCCCACCCGCTGCGGCTGCACCGGTCATCCAAAGCTATCGTGTCCATCGCAACCGGGGCGTGTTGTATCTTGGGGGTGGTTGGCTGGCCGGCCAGGATCATGGTCCGTCCCCTTTGACTTCGCAGGACGATCCAGCGCGATAGCAATGGGATAGATGCGGCATCTAGGTATACGGTCATTTCACTCAGGGAGACCTGTGGAAAGCTCTCAATACGTTGAACGTCCCATTCAGGTTTGCGGAGCGAATTCCTCTCGATCAGGTGTTCCTTCACGCTCTTGCCCATCGGAAAGGTTCCCATCAGGGGTGAGGCTCCAGGAAAGAGCCCGATCGAAGAGTCGCACCACACCATACCCGGGACCTGGGAAAGTGACCTGTGAAAA
>JAUWLF010000051.1 GCA_030613785.1 Chloroflexota bacterium
CGCTCCGCGCAAGCGTACCCCGGCCGATTGGGCACTCCAGTGGGTGTGGAACCACCCAGAGGTTTCGGTGGTACTTAGTGGCATGAGCACAATGGAGCAGGTGGAGCAGAACATCGCCAGCGCCAACGAGTCGGGCCCGGCAACTCTCACAGGGGAGGAACTGGGCCTCATCGCCCGTGTGCGAGATAGATACCAGGCGCTGAGCCGCATCCCATGCACCGATTGCAGATACTGTCTGCCCTGTCCCAGTGGCGTCAATATCCCCCGCATCTTCGAAGTCTACAACGACGCGATGATATACGGCGATGAGCAGCAGGCGCAGATGTCCTACTCATGGCTCGACGAGGAGGAGCGAGCCAACCTGTGCGTCGAGTGTGGGGAGTGCCTGGAAAAGTGCCCGCAGCAGATCGATATACCCGACTGGCTGGCCAAGGCCCATGGGCTGCTCTGCCCTGAGGAACGCGCCTAGGAACGTGCGCTCGTGATGGCAACACGGCAATCTGCCGTTGGGAGGTTCGTGGACGGATAAGACACAGAAAGAGAGCGGGCAACGCTCTGGTACACGCTCCCGCTCCTCCAGCCACTGGCCGACCTTTATTCAGTGCCCCCAGGGGAGTACCTATCTAAAGGTCCCGTTGTTCTGCGACGAGATCGAGCTGAGGCGATAGGGGTAGTGCGACAGCCGGGCTTGTCATCCTGCCGATGGCGCGATGATGAATGTGCGCGCGTTCGAATCCCCGGGGCGGTTCGTTATAAAGGGCAGCACATTTGAACCGCTCGAGGTGACCTTCTGAGGCCTGCCCGTCGGCGATTCAAGTCCCGAGGTGAAGCGGGTCACGGAGGCGCTGTGGTACACGGCCGCCCTTCAACACGCAACGAGCTACTCAATGCGAGAGGTATCCCTCTGGAGTGATTCTTACTGGTTCTCTCGAGCCGCTGTTTGGCCGAGCGTGTGGGTCCCCGAGCTATCCCATGCAAGAACGCCCTCACTCCGCGAGATCGAATGCGTGCGCGCCACGCTGCCCGCACGCGTCACGAGCACAGTAGTTTCACCAACCGGTCATCACCCGTTCCGCGGCCTCCAATGTCAGCTGTACGTCCTCCTCTGTATGAGCTGCGGAGAGCATCATGATGCCCCTCCGCATAAGCCAGACTCCTTCGTCCAGCATTTCCCCATGGAAACGATGGATGACATCAAACTCCAGTCTCAGAAAATCCCGATAATCTCGAAGGTCCAACACCGGTGAAATGAGGGTGAAGATCGGGTCAGCGCCGACTGCTTTCATCGGGAAGCTATGTTCCTGAAACAAACCATCCAGGCTGCTTCTCAGCCTAGCACCCATTTCCGAGATGTAGCGCATAATCCGGCCATTGTCCTTGGAGAGCTCCTTTAGAGTGGCCAGAGCTGCGGCAAGACAGAGCGGGTTGGAGTTGAACGTGCCCATGTGGGGAACCCGGTTTGTGGCCACCAGTTCCATGATCTCCCTGCGACCGCCGAAGCCGGATATGGGATAGCCAGCGGCGAACCCCTTTCCAAAGACACAGAGGTCAGGCGAAACGCCGAAGTACTCTTGAGCACCGCCCAGAGCCAGGCGAAAACCAGTCACTATTTCGTCGAATATAAGGACCACTCCATATGCACTAGTGAGCTCTCGGAGGTCGGCAAGGTATCCCTCCTGTGGGCCAATTCCGCCATTACTGAACATAATCGGCTCCATGATGATAGCCGCTATCTCGTGCCCCTGACTCTTGAGTGTCCTTTCGACGGCTTGGAGATCGTTCCAGGGAAGAACGATTAGATTCTCCACTACGTTTTCTGGCTGCCCTGGTGTCTGTCTCATCGCCCAGGGGGCATTTGGCAGCCCCATCGGGGGAGATGGTTTGACGCTCACAAAGATGTTGTCATACCAACCGTGGAAGTGGCCCTCGAACTTGATCACCTTGGGACGCCCGGTATAGGCCCGGGCTAGGCGCAGCACGAAGTGGATGGCCTCGGAGCCGCTGCACGTGAAGCGCACCAAGTCGATGCAGGGCACCAATTCTGCTACCTTCTCCGAGACCAAGAACTCCAGCTCGCAGCTGGCACCAAACATGGTTCCTTTGGTGAGTTGCGCGCTGACCGCCTCGACTACGACCTTCGGGCGGTGTCCGAGAATCAGAGGTCCGTATGCGATCACGTAGTCGATGTAGTCATTTCCATCGATGTCAATCACGTGAGACCCCTCTCCCCTCTCGATGAAGAGAGGCTCGGGGAAGGTGCGTGCCGCACTGCCCACACCTCCGGCGAAGGTTGAGATGGACCTCTCGAAGGCTTCTTTGGATCTTTTTCTTTGCACTATGCCGCTCCTCCTTGTCTTAAGTTCGGGTCCCCATCTTCGGCCTGGTCCTGACACCGAGGCCACGATGTCTCGAGGCAGATTCGCCCAGCGGGCGATACGCGTCCGAAGCCGGACCAACGCCTGGGGCTAAACGCATAGGTATCCCCCATCGACGTAGAGGGAATGACCGGTGATGAAATCAGAAGCATCGGAGGCCAGGAGGAGCACCGCATCGGCAATCTCTTCGGGCGCGGCCGCCCGCAACACCGGCTGGGCAATCCCTGCGTAGCAACCGCAGCGACACAAGTTGCCCGATAAGGCCTCCTTTATCTCCTCCAATGTCCGGTGCGGGTTTTCATTCAGCAGACCCTTCGCTGCCATGACGAACCCTGGAGTGCAGATTCCACACTTGAGCGCTGTGCCGTACCCCGGCTCGCATTGTTCGGCAAAGGCTTCCACCACAGGGTCGTCCCCCTCCAGACCCTCTGTGGTCAGGACATCATGGCCGTCAGCTTCAACTACCAGGGTCATGCACGACAACACGGCCTGGCCGTCAATCAGCGCGGTGCATGCGCCGCAGGCACCCTCATCACAGGCAACTCTCAACCCCGTCAACCCCAGCTTCTCTCTTGGCAAGTGCGCCAAGGTATGTGAGGGCTCGATGTCACGACCCACTTCGAAGTCGTCCCACTCGCCGTTGATTAGAATACCCATTTCATGGAGAGAGGCTTGTCCAAGTGAATCGCCCACAGTGCCTGCCACGAAAGCTTCGGATGCTTCAAATGGCATATGATCACCCTCAGTCATTCATCATTCCTCCCGCAATCATGTCAGAATCCACCTTCTGTGGATGGTGAGCTTGCTTCAGATCCATCAGTTGGTCTGCTCCGTGGTCAGTTGATAGTGTAGACCGCGGATTGAGCGCTAACGCGCTTTCGCCCGTAATACGCCTTCGAAGATCGTGAACATCGAGCGCCCAACTCCTCTGCCGACAACGGGAGTCTCCAAGCCCATGTGACGGGATTGCAGCCAGCGACTCGCCAGACACCGCGTCTCATGGTTTGCGCTCACCCTCGAACTCCTCACGCGCTCGCCGCACCAGGGCAGGGTCGAGGAATAGATCTATGCAACTCATCGCCAGCACCTTTGCTCCAGTCAGCATGGCGAAATGCGCGTCATCAGAAATAGCCTCCAGGGCTGCCTCCTTCGAATGCCAGTTCACGTGGGACGGATGAGTTTTCAGCATGAACCAGTAGCTGGGTAAACGCTGGCTCAGATTTCCGAAATCCGAGGATCCCGCTATGAACACCCCTTCTTCGAACTCCAGCTCTTCAGCTACCAAGTTGCTCCTGACCACGCTTTCCAGCAACCGATTGGGGAGAGTATTCTCGATCGTAGCTATTTTCTCCACCACAACCTTCGTGCTTGTGGCCAACGCTGCCCCTTGAACACAATCTTCAATCCTACCGACAACTTGCCGGAGGTATTCCTTGTCAATAGAGCGCACTGCAAACCGGGCGGATGCCCGTTCTGGTATCACATTCGGGGCACCCCCTCCATGAGTGACGATGCCATGAATGCGGACATCGGACTTGACATGCTGGCGCAGGGCATTGATGTTCATGTAGGTTAGAAGGACCCCATCCAAGGCGTTCGCCCCTCTCCACGGGTCCGCCGCTGCATGAGCCGCCTTGCCCTGGAAGGAAATGTCCAGCACCGCAACAGCCAGATCACTACCTACCAGCTGCGTAGCCGTCCACGGATGAAACATGAGGCAGGCATCTACTCCCTGAAAGACGCCTGCTTCCAGTAACCGGATCTTGCCCCCAGGCTCGAAGGCACACTCCTCAGCCGGCGTGCCAAAGACCTGCAATACACCGCCTAGTCTTGGCATCACAGCCTGTAATCCCAAAGCCGCCCCCACGGCACCCGCTGCTATAAGATTGTGGCCACAACCGTGGCCCACTCCAGGCAAGGCGTCGTACTCGGCAATCAACGCGATGGCGGGGCCGGATTCCGCGCCTTTGGACGTGGCTACAAAGGCGGTCTCCAACCCACCTGCGCCTCTCTGAACCCTGAAACCGCCTCTTTCAAGGAGATCGCTCACCCAAGCGGCGGCTCGAACCTCCCGGTAGGCAGTCTCCGGACTAGAGTGAATCTGGCGGCTCAGCTCCACTAGCTCGTCCACCGCACCATCTATGTGGGTCCTGACCTCTTCCTTGAGTTGCTTTGCATTCACTAGTGTTAGCCTCCTGTACACCCCACTACTTCGATCTGTCTGAGAAGGGTTGAGATTGCGCATATCCCCAGCCCTTCGCCGGTTCACTCCTGCTGAAGTCCCTGCGCAAGCGTCTTCTGACGGCTCGTCACCTCGAAGCAACGCCGTCGGCGAGCCAATGTGAAGCATCTCGCGATTGTAGCTGTAGGGCACGTCGCACCTCAAACCCGGTCACAGTCACTACTCAAAGAAGGTGCAGATAGCGCAAGACAGATGGCGACCAACTGGATCGAGACTGCACGTCCGAGAGAATCCCGGCCCTCTCAAGGCAGTGGCTCTGCTGCACGACGACATCCAGACCAGCACTTCTCTCACCTGTTGCAACTCACACAATCCTCTCTAGGGAATGCCGAATGGCGGTTCAAATAGGTCCTTGAAGAAAGCCGTTGCCTCCGTTTCGGATGGTACGCCTCTCTTGCAGAAAAGCTCCGAAATATGGGCGATCTCTGGATGAGTGCGGTACGGCTTCACAAGCTCTGGTATGTCACCTTCGGAAGCCTCTTCGATGTTTGAGATAGAGGTTGGAAGTCCAAGCTCTTGAATGAGCTCGTGGACAGCATAGATCCCTCATTCAGCCATACCTTCGGGGGTGCCCGGGAATCAGAGGTTCGTATGCGATCACGTAGTCGATGTAATCATTTCCATCGATATCAATCACGTGAGACCCGTCTTCCCTCTCGATGAAGAGAGGCTCGGGGAAGATGCGTGCCGCACTACCCACACCCCCGGCGAAGGTTGAGACAGACCTCTCGAAAGCTTCTTTGGATCTTGTTCTTTGCACTATGCCGCTCCTCCTTGTCTCAAGTTCGGGTTCCCAGCTTCGGCCTGGTCCTGACACCGAAGTCACCATGTCCCGAGGCAGATTCTCCCAGCGGGCGATACGGGTCCGAAGCCGGACCAACGCCCGGGACTAGACGCAGAGATATCCCCCATCGACGTAGAGGGAATGACCGGTGACGAAATCAGCAGCATCGGAGGCGAGGAAGAGTACCGCATCGGCAATCTCCTCAGGTTCGGCCACCCGACCTTTGGGAACACCCCTTAGATAGGCCTTGGCGCGCTCAGGGTGGTCCCAGATCGGCTTGCTGAACTCGGTTCTGGTCAGCCCGGGCCCCACAGCATTGACATTGATGTTGTGCTGAGCCCATTCGGCGGCCATACACATGGTCAGCATCTTCAGGGCGGCCTTGCTGACAAGATACGGTCCCATACCAGCGGTAGCCCTCTCTGCCCCGCTCGTGGTGATGTTGATGATCCTCCCTCCACCCTGCTCGATCATCTTCCTCGCCGCGGCGCGACTCATAAGGAACGGACCCTTGCAGTTGGCGGCGAATATGGAATCCCATGCATCTTCTCGAAAATCCAAAAGGGGTCTCATGTAGCTTCTACCAGCATTGTTGACGAGGATGTCGATCCTGCCGAGGGCTCCAATGCTCTCCTCGACCGCGCGCTCCACATCGTCGCTGCGGGTGATATCAGCCTCTACCGCCATAGCTCGCCGGCCTTCTTGCTCCACCAGTTTGACCGTTTCCTTTGCACCTTCGGAGTCGATATCGGCGATGGCGATGTCGGCCCCCGCTCGGGCGAGAGTCAGAGCTATCGCCCGCCCAATGCCGGTCGCGCCACCAGTCACGATGGCCACCCTTCCCGTCAGTTCGTGGTTTGTGCTCATGTGTACCTCCTCTAGTTTTCCAGTGGCCTACAAAGCCCCACTTGCTAGGCAGGTCACCTGCCCTTGAATACGGGCTTGCGCTTCTCTAGAAAAGCTGACGTTGCCTCCTTGCAGTCCTCGGTCATGCAGATCACGCCGAACTCCAGAGATTCCAGCGAGAGTGCCCTCTCCAGGTCGACCTCCATTCCCACGTTGATCACCTCCTTTGCCACGGCCAACGCAAGGGGCGGTTTCGCGGCCAGTTTCTTGGCCAGCGACTGGGCCTCGTCCATCAACTGGCCCAGGGGAACGACCTTCTCCACCAAACCGATGCGGAGGGCCTCTTCAGCATCTATCATGTCGCCAGTAAAGACGAGCAACTTGGCCATGCCCTTGCCGACCAGACGAGGCAAGCGCTGAGTGCCGCCGGCACCAGGGATGAGCGCCAGGTTAATCTCCGGTTGGCCCAGCTTCGCCGTGTCGGCGGCGATGCGAATATCGCAGGCCATGGCCAACTCCAGCCCTCCTCCCAATGTGTAGCCGTTCAAGGCGGCAATCACGGGCTTCGGGAGCTTCTCGATCTTCAGCGTCAAGCCTTGCGACTGTTGAGAGGTGGCCACTCCATCAGGTGACGATTCCAAGCCGCGCATCATCTCGATATCGGCACCCGAGACGAATGCCTTGTCCCCAGCGCCGGTAATGATGATGGCATGTACGTCATCGTCCTTCCCCACTTCATCCAGTGCCGCGGTGATGTCGACTATGACCTCACGGTTGAGGGCGTTGTACTTCTCAGCGCGGTTGATGGTGAGGATGGCTATGCCATCCTCACGGTCTATCAAGACATACTTGTGGGCCACGCACTACACCTCCTTGAATGCGAGATTACTGGCCGGACGAAGCGGGGTAGGCCGCCGATCATGGCAGAAGTGAACCCGAAGGGATCGATCCTGCAACCACATCCGCTGGCTGGCGTCTTACTAGTAAACACCTATCTCTCCTGCGTAGCGGTCCATCTCCACCACGGCATCCACGTTCATTCCATCCCTAGACTCACTTAGGCGCTCGCCCAGTCGTCGTGCCCAAGCGCAGTCGCAATCTATCGAGCAATCCACAGCTCAAACAGCGGCACTCCGTCCAGTGTTCGGTGTTCGAGTGCCGCTAGGACTCGTTCTCTGGGTTCCACCGGCTTCCCATCTCCTTTGTTTCAGCAAGAAGAACCGCCATTGCAGTCACCAGCGCGCAACCGCGAGGCCGGGTCGGGCACGAGCGCGGTCGCGTTTGTGCATGACAGTCAGGCAGAGAAACTGTGCTCACTGACCGTGATCTGCTCCAACAGGTCTTCATCCACTTCCACCCCGATTCCTGGCTTGGTGGGCACGCCTATGGTCCCGTCGCTATCCATCTCCCATGGCGGTAGAACCGTGTCAACAGCGAACAACCGCTTGCTGGGGCACGTGTCGTCGGGAAGCCGGAAGTTGGGCAGTGAGCCTATGGCCACATTGTGCGCCATCCCGATGCCTGACTCGATCATTCCCCCACACCAAACCGGCACGTCATGTTCCTGGCAGATATCGTGCACGCGACGCGCTTGGTAGAGGCCTCCAACACGGGGGGGCTTGATGTTGATTACACGGCAGCTTCCCAGCTCGATGGCCCAGCGGGCATGCTCGGGCGTGGTGATGCTCTCATCCAGGCATATCGGTGTGCTTATCTGGCTCTGCAGCTTGGCGTGGTCTATGATGTCATCGTATCCAAGAGGTTGCTCGATCATCATCAAGTCGTAGGTATCAAGAGCCTTGAACAGGTCGATGTCGGCCAGGGTGTAGGCGGAGTTGGCATCCAACATGAGAGGCAGCTCGGGGAACTGCTCTCGCACCTTGTGTACCACGTCAAGATCCCAACCCGGTTTGACCTTGATCTTGATGCGTCTGTACCCCTGATCGAGGAAAGAGGCGATCTCCGTCAGCAGATCCTCCACACTGTCTAGGATGCCGATGGAGCCTCCACTTTGGATTCTATCCTTCGTTCCCCCGAGGAAGCGGCTCAAAGGTTGACCTGCAGCCTTCGCGAAAAGGTCCCAGCAGGCCTGCTCGAGCCCTGTCTTGGCGATGTTGTGCCCCCGGACTGGAGTGAATAGGCGGACCAGCTCCCCAGGGTGGTCGATATCTCGCCCAAGAACCAACGGCACGAGGAAATCCCGCTGAACGTGCCAGCAGGTCTCCGTCGTCTCGTAGCAGTACAGGGGAGCGTCCAACGCCGGGGATTCTCCCCAGCCCACCAGGCCCTCAGCCCAGGCCTTCACGACGATCTGGTGTTTGACAGTTATCCGTGCGAAGCTGGTCTCGAAAGGCTCAATCAGCGGCATCCTGATCTGTCGCAGCTGAATCTGTTCTATGCGCAAAGGCGCACCTCCTCTCTCCCCGTGTGGCGCACGTGTCGTGCAACGTCCCCCAGGATGCCTCTAGAGCTCTTGGGTCCCTGCACTACCGTACGCTCATCCTGTCCAGTTCGCGGAGAGGATGCACTGACAACGGCCTCTGATCCGAATGCCTCCGCATGGCTGTCGTGAACGCCGCGATACCCCGTCCAGTGGTTCTGCAGGAGCCGGCAGTGGCGCGCTGTGCTAGCCCTCCGCCGATCGAGAGCGATCTCGAACCACGAGGCACCGAAGGCTCCTTCAGACGCGTAGCTTGGGGTCGAGCGCATCTCGCAGCCCATCGCCCAACAGATTGACGCACATCACCGCCAAGAAGATAGCAAAGCCGGGAAAAGCCGACATCCACCAGGCATCGCGAATGTAGTTGCGGCCGTAGTTCAACATGGCCCCCCACTCTGGAGAGGGAGGTTGTGCTCCCAGGCCGAGGTAGCTCATACCAGCCGTGACCATGATCGCGTTTCCGAGGCCCACTGTCGCGTAGATAATGATGGGAGCAAGCACGTTGGGCAAGATGTGCGTGAGCATGATACGGTGGTTGCGGGCCCCGACAACCCTGGCCGCCGTAATGTACTCAAAGTTCTTGGCCGCCAGCACGGAGCCCCGCACGAATCGACCGAACCACGGCATAGCCGAGATACTGAGGGCAAAGAGCACCGTCCCCAGACTCGGACCTAGCGTCGCCACGATGGCCAGGACCAGGAGTATGGTGGGAAAGGCCAGCCAGATGTCCGTGATCCGCATCATCGTGCTGTCAACCAGACCTCCGAAGTACCCAGACACGAGGCCGATGGCAGTGCCTCCCAACATCGCTATCAGGATTGCTGTCAGAGCCACTCGTAGGGACTCCCTCCCACCCCATATCACGCGGCTGAGGACATCCCGACCCAAGTCATCGGTACCGAGGAGATGAATCTCGCTCGGTGCTTGCGTCAGTGCCTGGAAGTCCATCTCAACCGGGTCATAGGGGGCGACCAATGGAGCCGTGACCGCGGCCACTACCAGTAGGACCAAGCCCGCCAGCCCGAACATGGCCGTCGGATTGCGGCGCAGCATGCGCCAGGCGATGCGCCACTGGCTCTCGCTCCGCGTCTTGCGCCAGGCTATCTCTTCTATATCGTTCTCCAAGGGTCTCTGGTCTGGCTCGTTGGAGTTCATAACATCCTATTCGTAATGAATACGGGGGTCCAGAAAACCGTACAGCACGTCAACTGCCAGGTTGACGAGGACATACGTCGTGGCGACGAAAAGAACGACGCCCTGAATCTGAGGGTAGTCCCGCATTAAGATGGCGTTCACTGCAAAGCGGCCGATCCCAGGGCGCGCGAAGACCGCTTCGATGAACACCGTACCGCCCACAAGGTAGGCGAATTGCAGGCCCACCACAGTCACCACCGGAATCAGCGCATTTCGCAGTACATGGTGTGTTGTGACCACCCTTTCACGCAACCCCTTGGCCCGCGCCGTCCGCACGTAGTCCTCCCGCGCCACTTCGAGCACACAGGAACGGGTCAGCCGGGCCAACGTGGCCAGTGGAGCCAGCGCGAGACACAAAGCAGGCAGCACTAGGTCCCTCAAGCCTTCCCCTCCGGTCACCGACACCCACCTCAGCTTCACACCGAAGACCATGATCATGAGTATGCCCAGGAAGAAGTTCGGAATCGACAGTCCGACCAAGGCGGTGGCCATGGCGAGACCATCAACCGCCCTCGTCTTTGCTGTCGCAGCGATGACACCGAGAGTCAGCCCCCCGGAGATGGCTATGGCCATCGCAGACACGGTCAGTTCCAGAGTACTCGGTAGACGATCGAGTATGTCCCGCAGCACGGGCGTCTGGCCACGAAAGGACTTGCCCAGATCACCATGAGCCGCTTTCCACACGTACCGCAAGTACTGTACCAGGAGCGGATCGTCTAGTCCCATTTGCTCGCGCAACTGAGCCACCTTTTCGGGCGTAGCATACACGCCCAGAATCAGCTTTGCCGGGTCACCCGGCGTCGCGTGAGACATGGCGAAGGTGAGGAAGGTGACGCCCAGTAGCACAGGGATGAGCATTAGCAGACGACGGAATACGTAGGTTGCCATAGTGGCTAGCCTGTCCCTCCAAACAGAATCATGTCAGCGCTCTTCCCACACTCGTCGAATTTGTGCCAACCGCACCGGATTCAGATCTCGAATCTGGTATCTTCATCCAGCGGGAATAGAGGCCTGGGGGCGAGCTGATAGTCATCAGCGCGCGATGGCAGATCCTGGGCTGTTACCCCTGGGCTATCGACAACCATCATCCCTTTCGCGAACGCCCCATAGTAGGCTCTGAAGTTGAAAGCGCTCTTGACCAAGACGATCTTGGCGGTCTCCGGTTCCAGGCTCACACTGCGGTAGATGCCAGGATCGACATTTGGACCAGCAAGCTCGGAGAGAACGATGTAGATCTCACCAACCTCCAGCACCGCCGTGCTGCCCATGGTGGTCTCGCCCAGCAACGAAGAGTACCTTCCATCCGTGAGCACTTCGACTCGGCCCGTGACTTCTACCGGCTGGTAGTGCAGAGTATCTATCTTGCCGCCCACCTCCATAGTGACGACCTCGCCCACCCCGGCTTTGATCGCCTGTATCACCGCTTCGGGGTCTACGATGGTCAGCATGGCCTTGCCCCCCAGCTCCCTACCCAGCAGTTCCTTGAGGACGGCTGTGCTGTCCCCCGTCGCCCCGCCTGCCGTATTGTCTCCGTAGTCGCCCAGCACGACGGGTCCTCCGTCGATTGCCAGTGCTTGCTCCACCGCCTGCCGTGGCGATGGCCTTCCTTCCGGCAGAAACAGTTCCCTCTTTCTCCAGATCCCCTTCGCCAGATGGTCAGCTATCTCCTGGGCCAGACCAGGCTCATCGTCGGTAACTGCCACCACGCTCCATCCGAGTTCCGGTGTGTCTGCATACGGGAACTCCGGGAAGATCGAAACCGCCAAGACGGCTTCCTGCTTCTCGTACTCCTCAGCCTCGGCGAAGAAGGGCCCCAGCGGTCCCTCCGGCGCAAGCAGATTGCCACTGGCGATCATCGGTATCTTCCGCCAGCGGATGGTTGCCTTCGCCTGTCCACGGACAGTGGCGAACATGATCTTTGCCGCCTTCACCCCCGTTTCGAAGCTGTCCAGATGGGGTTCGGTATGGTACGCGGCCAAGGCATCAACCGCTTGGATGATCTTGTGGGTGATGTTGGCGTGGTGGTCCAGAGTTACCACAATTGGGGTGTTCTCGCCCCATTCCCCACGGATAGTGGCGAGCAGATCTCCCTCGAAGTCATATTCGTCATCAGAGGACATGGCGCCATGGAGGGCTAGAAGAATGCCATCGACCTGCCCAACCCGTCTCAGCTCCTCCAAGCACCTGCCCTTCAGGAAATCATGAGTCTCCGCATCCATGCGCCCCGAAGGCATAGCCCGGGCGCTCATCGTGGGGACCAGCTCAACATCCCGCGCGCCGCGGGCTTCCTCCAAGAACCCGTCGATTTCCCACACTTCGGCGGAGTGCTGGAAGATCTCGTCCGCGTAGTAGATGCCCATGGCCTCGAAATCCCGCAGCGTGGTAGGGACGGGACTGAAGTGGTTCAGTTCGGCGAATACACGTCCGATGGCGATTCTCACGGAGATACCTCCTACCCAACGTGCTCAGAAGACCTCGTAGCTTCTGCGCATCCCTGCCGATGACGCCCTCTAAGAGCAGCTTCTCGAAACCCGTATCCAGTTTTGCTCCAACTGTTGCTTTGTCAAGGGCGCGTAACCGATCAGCCCATAACCGACCTATGGACGCAAGAACCCAATCAGACCCTCCACCAGCTTTCGCTTCCAGGCGACCAAGGACTGGGGGGTCCATTCATAGAAGCCCTTACCGCTCTTGGCTCCCAACTCGCCCTTCTCCACCTGCGTGAGGATCACCTTGGGCAGCTCAGTTGCATTGGACAGGTAGGGCAGGATGTATGGGGCTACCTGTACGGCCACATCCCAGCCACCCTGCACTTCTCCCAGCTCGAAGGGCCCGACGACAGCGAGCCGCCGCCCGAAGCTATTCTTGACAGCAATATCCACGTCTTGAGGGGTCGCGATCCCCTCCTCAAGAAGGTGAAACGCCTCGCGCGAGAGCGCCGTCTGAAGCCTATTGGCGATGAACCCAGGCACTTCCTTGCGCACGATGATGGGGCTCTTGCCCACTGCTTTGAGAACGCTGTAGACGGCGTCCACTGCCTCTCCAGAGGTGACGGCGCTGGGGACGATCTCTACGAGGGGCAGCAGATGGGCAGGGTAGAAGTAGTGCATGACCAAGACCCGATCCGGCCGGTTCGTCGCTGAGGCGAGCCTGCTCGGCATCAGGAAGGATGTATTGCTGCCTAAGATGGTGTGCTCCGGACTCAGGGCATCCAACTCTTGAAACAGATCCCTTTTCAGCGCCAGGTCCTCGAAGACGGTCTCCACGACCAGGTCAGCGTCCGCCACTGCCTCGTTGAGCGACGTCGTAGTCCGAATCCTGCTCAGCGCGGGTTGGATCCCGTCTGCATCGATCACACCGAAATCGGCCAACTCCCGAAGATCGTGGTCAATCTGGGTAGTGGCCTCCCGGAGTATCTCCCGCGTGAGATCGCGAAGTAAGACCGGGTATCCTGCCTGGGCGAAGGTCTGGGCTATGCCGCGCCCCATCTTACCAGCGCCCACGACAGCGATGAGTCTGATCTCTTTTCTTGCCACTCAAGATCCTCCTTGCGAGAAGTGGCACCGGCCCTCCCGCATCCAACCTCTTAGGCCCCTGGCGGCCGACAGCATGCAGACGGAAGGCACTGCGGCCCTAGCCAGACACGCAGCCGCAATTCTCCACTTGAAGCATCTCTTGCGCCAGAGAGAGAAAGGCCTGGCAGGGCACGACGACCCCACCAGGCCCAAAGCAGGTAGCTACTCTAGCAAGTAAGAGTCGTCGAGGTTGAAGTACTCCTGCATGATCGGATGGCGCAGCGGCATCGTGAACCGGTTGCTCCAGGCATTGAGGATCTTGCGGCCATACAGCGGCACGATGACGGCGTTCTCGACCAGATACTCCTGGACCTGATTGGCGTACTCCTGTCGTTGCTCGGGGTCCATCGTCGTCTTGGTGAGATTGAGCAGTTCGTCGAGCTCCGGGTCGGACCACATGCTCATGTTCAACATTCCGATCATGGGGGAGCTGAACATGAAGCGCATGAGGTCGAACTCGGGGTACGCCATCTGCATCACGGCGATCTCATAGTCGCCGGGCCACACCTTCTGGATGTTCACGGTATTCTCCAACTGTTCGATCTCAATGTCGACGCCGAGGTCCCTGTACTGCTCCTGCAGTATCTGGGCGGTCTTCACCCTATCCTCAAAGTTGGAGGACACATTCATGGTCAGCCTGAGAGGCTCACCGTCCTTCTCACGGATGCCGTCCCCGTCGGTATCCACCCAACCTGCCTGCTGCATGAGGTCCTTCGCCGCATCCAGGTCATACTCGTACCCGATCTCCTCCACGCCGGGCCAGTAGCCCCCGGTCGCGGACGTGATGGGCCCGTCCATAACAACCGCTGCGCCTGATAGAGCGGCTTGCACTAGCACGTCCTTGTCCACCGCCAGGTTGAAGGCCTTGCGCACGTTGATGTCATCGAAGGGCGCCATGCTGGTGTTCATGGCCACAAAGACGCCTGCCCCCTGGAACTGTGTCTCCCAGAGGCCGAGCAATCCGGTATCCAGGATGCGTTGAACGTCCTTGGCCTCGATCTCCGCCACATCCATCTCGCCAGCCTCCAGTGCCGCCACGACTGTCGAGTACTCCGGGAGGAAGCGGAACTCAAGCTGCTCGATGTACGGCGGTCCGCCGTGCACGAAGGACGGCCCCCAGTTGTAGTCGGGGTTCCGCTCCAACACGACCTTCTCGCCCGTGACCCATTCCTTGAACATGTAGGGCCCTGTGCCGATGGGCTGCCGTCCGAACTCCTCACCCAGTTCCTCGAACGACGCCCTGGGTATCGGTCCCGTCCAACAGTGTGTTACGGCCAGGTTGAAGAACAGGACACCGCTGGGCGCCTTCAGGTTCAACCGCAATGTGTGGTCGTTGAGAGCCTCAGCCGACTCCACGTCCCCAAGCATTTGTCCTGCCCCAGGGGAGCCGGTCTCGGGATCGATGGCCCGCTGGATCGTCCAGGCGTAGTCATCGGCCGTCAGGGGAGTACCATCGTGGAATGTGACGTCCTCCCGCAGCTTGAAGTCTACGCTCATGCCGTCATCTGCGGTTTCCCAGCTCTCCGCCAGCCAGGGCACGAACTCGCCGTCCGGGCTAAGGGCCACAAGGCTGGCGTTCAAGTATAGCTGGATCCAGCTGGACTCATTCTGCGCGATCTTATGGAAGTCCAACGTTGCTGGTTCCGAGGTGAAGGCGCGTACCATGGTCCCACCCACGGTTGGGCCGGTGGTGGGCGTTGGCTCTGGGGGCGGCACCGGCGTCGCCGTTGGCTCCGTTGGCGCCGTCGTAGGAGCCTCAGTGGCAGCGGGTGGCGGCGCAGGGGTCCCGCAGCCTGCCACGGCCGGGACGAGCGTGGTCAGAATGACCACGCCACATAGTACTCTCCACAAATGTGTCTTCATCTTATCCCTCCTTCGTCTGCATTCCAAGCTATCATAGGTATCCGTGTTGAGCTTGTGAGCCTCGAGCGACTCCGTTGGATGTTCAGCAGCATCACCTCCTTTTCGCGTCCATCATCAGACGACACCGTAGTGTTCGCCGACAGATCAATCGAAAGCTGGACAAATCACATTCTGCAGGGCGAGGGATCGACGCCAGGGTGACATCTCCCAATGACGAATCTCAGATCAGCCTGCTTCGGCGCCTCAATGACCTCCGCAATGATCGTGGCGACGTCCTGGTGCCTCGGCTACCGACGCAGGCGCTGGCGCTCCCACCACAGCGAATGACCTACGAACCACCGCCGGCGAAACCCTCCACGAGCAGCTTCTTGAAGCCCCTATCCAATCTCTCCAGTTCTTCCTTGCTCAGCGGCGTGTAGCCAACGATGTCGCGCCCCATTTCGAAGCCCCAGCGCAGCTGGATGCATGCCTTCACGGCGTGCAAGACGTTTTTCTCGAAGCCGAGTAGCAGCCTCAGGACGGAGATGAGCTTGCGCTGGACCTTCAGCGCCTCGTCGAGATCTCCTCGCTTGAAGGCGTCCAGCAGTTTCACCGGTAGCTCTGGGAAGATGGCCCCTACGGCTCCACACACGCAACCGGCGGCACCCACCGAGAGCGACGCGAGTTGCAGGGCCTCGCTTCCTTGATAGACATCCAGCCCCGTCTGTTCAACTAGTAGCTGGAAGCGCGTCACGTTCTCGCTGCTGTCCTTCATCGCCGTGATGCGAGGGTGCTTCGCTATCTCGGCCAACACTGCCGGGCTGAACTTGACCTTGGTCATCGACGGAATGTCATACACGTGCACCGGGATATTGATCGCCTCCGCCAACTCTGTGAAGTACGTGATGAGCCCCCGGTCGTCCAAGGTGAAGTAGTACGGTGGCACACTGTACACCGCGTCTGCCCCAATATCCTCAGCGTGCCGAGCCAGCTCAATGGTCTGATCCAGGGCGTTAGTTCCGACATGGATCACCACAGGGACCCGCTTACCAGCCAACCTCATCATTGTCTCCGCCACCGTCCTGCGCTGTTCAAGGGTCATCACCGCGAATTCCTGGCTGGTCCCCAGGCAGTACAGCGCATCCGAGCCGGCTTCGATGACCGCGTCCAGGTATGGGCTAAAGACATCCTCCCGGAGCCGCTTCTTCTCGTCAAAGGGCAGGAGCGGGGCGACGATCACACCGCCGATCGCAGAGCTAGGCCTGTCGTACGTGGTCGGGGCTTCCCTCCTCTCATGTAGCATTGCACTCACAGTGAGAGACTCATCATAGCCGTAGGCGGGCGCCTCAAGGGTCACCAACCCGTCCAGCCCCAGCCTTGCGAGTCGCGCCCCGCTGGGCATCGCGGTTTTTGGGTCCCAGTCCACTATTCTCAAATAGGCGCTACGTAGCTCGTCCAGTTCCAGGGTGACGCCTGCGGTGGGGCCGGACTCCAGTGGTGGCCGCCCCAGCACGCGGGACGGCACCTCCACCTCCAATGGGTTGTGCCCTTCCCGCAGCCCAAACAGGTGCCGCATGACCTCAATACGTTCGCCGGCCTCCAGGCATTCCGCCATATCGAACTCCCAGCCGGTCACGGCGGCAACGTATTGGGGCACGTGATCGAATCCCATCAACAGCAAACCCATCTGGCATAAGCCCGCTGCGTTCAGCACGTTCAACCAGGCCGTGCCTGCGGCATAGGCCTGCGCCTTATACCGCAGCGGGTCTTTGTCCTGAAGATTGGGATCCACACCCAGGGCAGCCAACATCTCGGGCGGCAGTTCGTCACTGAGCATCCCGCCTTGCGTGTGACGGCCTGGGGTGGGAGACATCTGATACAGAAGGCCATAGGCACTTGCATGTCGCGGATCGTGCGCTGGGAGTTCCTGCCCACCGGCGTGAATCGCGTAGGCCTCACTTCCCCGGTCCAGCCTCTCAGAGGCGCACCGTACCCCGTCGGCCAAGACGTCCCCCAGTCCACGGCGCTCTACCATGCGACGGAGCAGTTCGGTAGCAGCCCGCCCATCGCCCCACTCCAGCTTCAGGCCGTCCAGTTCATCCTGGGTGAAGACGCCGTTCTCGTAGCACTCCATGGAGAAGGCAATGGTCGCCCCGGCTGAGATGGTGTCCAAGCCGTTCCGGTTGCATATCTCGTTCATTCTCATGACGGCTCGAAGGTCGTCGATCGCGCAGTAGGTCCCAAACGCGGCCAGCGTCTCGTATTCGGGTCGGTGGTCTCGGAAGGTTCTGCCGTCCTCCTGCCACTCCAGCTCCGCACCGCAGCCGACGCCGCAGCCCCAGCAGGCGTACTTGCGCTTCTCGAATCGCGACAAGGCCGGACCGTCTAGTGCCTGTGCGTTCGGAAAGTCGTCGGGATACCATCCGGCCCAGTTCTTGATAGGGGTGCGCCCGATGGTTGTCTGCATCTGGGTGAACGCCGCCGTGCCGTAAGTGTGTAAGGCCTCTCCCGCCCCGCTCCTCAACGCCGGTAGGTGCTCCGCGCGCAGCTCTTTGACGCGCTCTTGGTTCATGACGGCGGGTTTCTGTGTACCGAGCACGGCGACCGCCTTGAGCCGCTTGGAACCCATCACGGCACCAAGCCCCGAGCGTCCTGCGGCCCGGCCGCGGTCGGTGATGATGCAGGAGATCAACGCCAGGCGTTCCCCCGGCGGCCCGATGCAGGCCACTTCTGTCCCCTTCCCGTGGCGCTCCTTCAACATCTCTTCCGTCTCAATGCAGTCCAACCCCCAGAGATCCTCAGCCGATCGTAGGGTGGCCTGTCCCTCCTCGATGAGGAGGTAGACCGGTTCCTCCGACACACCGCTTACGAAGAGGGCGTCGTATCCGGCGAACTTCAAACCGGGGCCGAATTTGCCGCCCGAGTTGGCGTCCCCCCACGTGCCAGTCAAGGGCGACTTGCCCACTACGCAGAAGCGACCGGACAACAAAGCTGGCGTTCCCGTCAGAGGACCCGTTACGAAGCCCAGGATATTGTCGGGTCCCAGAGGATCAGCGCCAGCAGGCATGCATTCGTAGAGGATCCTTGCTCCCAGGCCGTATCCCCCGATGAAGGATCGCAGCAACGCTTCATCGGGCCGCTCGGCGGTCAATTCGCCCCGGCCAAGATCGACGTGCAGCAATCGTCCCACGTAACCGCCCAACTCTACCATTGGTCACCTCCTCAGAATCGCCAACTGGACCTCGACCGACTCTCCCGGCTTGGGAGACGTCGGAACTCCTCAGGAAACCAAATCCTCCAACTTGATGGTCATCTTTGGCGTCCAGGGTGGCTCCTTTTGAAGCCAGCCTGGTCGCTCGTATTGAGGGTCGGGATAGGTGTAGAATCCGCGCTCGCTCTTTGCGCCCAAGCGCCCCTGGGTGATCATCTTGTCCAGGAAGTCGGGTGGCTTGTCTCGCTCATCGCCGCTCTCTTGGTAATACAGCATCTCGATGTCACGCACCGTGTCAAGACCGATGTTATCCATGGCAGTGAACAAGCCCACGCTCATCCCCGTGCCGCCGATCCACCAGCGGTCCACATCTTCGAAGTCCACATGGCCGCCTGCCACCATCTGGAGCGCAGCCTTCTTGATCTCGTGCCAGATAGTGTTCAGGCCAAAACCCATGATCTCCCGCTTGACCATAATGGGTAGTAGGCCCAAGGAGCGCACGAACTCCTCGCCTTGGGCCAACGCCTCCGGGGCCGTGTGTGGATTGCCCATCACCTCCACCGGCGCGCCGTCATGCGGGGGAATGGAAAAATGCAGGTTCAACACCTTGTCGGCGCGGCCTGTTGCATCGGCCATACGAGAGCAGGGGAGACACGAGCTGGACGTGGCAAGCAGCGCACTTGGCGGGGCCAGACGGTCGATCTCGGCAAAGACCTGGCGCTTGAGTTCCAGTTTCTCCGGCACCGCCTCAATCACCAACTCCACGTCGCCGACGCATTGTTCTAGGCGGTCGCATGTCTGCAGTCGCGAAAGGATCGGTGCCACCGCATCCCGCGCCAAGGCCCCCTCCTGTACTGCTTGGTCCAGCCGCTCCACGCTTGTCTCCATGGCACGCCGCTGCGCCTCGGGGGAGACATCGAAAAGGTAGGTGCGCATCCCGCACTGGGCGCAGCGCAGTGCGATCTGCCGTCCCGCCGTGCCGACACCGACGACCCCCACGCGGGAGATCACCTGTTCGTATCTCTCAGTGTTGCTGTGCATCACGCCGCCCCGTTCGAGGTGTAGTAGACTTTGACTGAAGGTGCTCAAGCAATCACAGACCCTCCCTACAATACCCCAAGACCCAATCGCGCGTAACGTCCCAGCGAACCACAGGCTCGCGCAAGCGATGGATACGAGACCTGGCTCATGGAAGCCCCGCGCCGGGCACATCAACCTCGACCATTTCGACGCGCCCGCTTTCCCTGGCCAGTGCCTCGCTGGGGTCTGCTGTTTCCGCTGTAAGGACGAAGAGCATGCGGCGGTGAGTGCCCCCCAGCATGCAGGCGTAGGGCAAGGTCTCCACCTCGAAGTGGTGGGTCACCTCGCCCCCCTCGCGAACGCGGAGCACCTCCCCCGTGGAGGGGGAAGCAACCCAGACGGCGCCTTCGGCGTCCAGACAGATGCCATCGGGGCCTACCCGACCAGCATATTGCTCAAGTTCCTCCAAGACTCCACGGTCATCAAACGCTGCCCAGACCCGGCGACCACTCAGCGAGCCGTCGGGCTGGATGTCAAAGGCGGTGAGACGAGCGCCAGCCGACTCTGCGACGATCAGCGTGCCTCCGCCAGGGGTGATTACGCTTCCGTTGGGGAAAGCCATCTGGTCAGCAACGACGCGTGCATCGCCCTGAGGCGTCAAAAGCACGATCTCGGCTAGCTTGACAGCCGCCCCGGTGTAGATGTCGAATCCGAAGTTGCCGATGTAGGCCCGGCCCTGTAGGTCAACAACCATGTCGTTGCAGTGAAAGGACGCTAAGTCGCTCAAGTCTGCCACTTCCACCAGCCCCTGAGGATCGAGTCGCAGCAGGCGGCGATCCGTCATCGAGACGACCAGCAGCCGCCCGTCGGGCAGCCAGCCCAGGCCCGAGGGCTGTCCCGGCACCTCGACGACAGACTCGGCATGCCCGTCGAGATCGACGGTCATCACCCGGTGAGTGAAAAAGTCAGAGAACCAGAGCTTGCCGTCGTGCCAGCGCGGGCACTCCGGCAGCGTCAACGCGTCTAAGACAACCGTTGTTTCGAACGCCATAAGAAAGGAATCCTCCGCGTACTTGACCACCGCAAGGGCCGCATCAGCGCAGCCCCGGAGATGTCAGGAAGGAGAATGTGGTCGGGGCGCAATCCCGACCACATTCGTCATCTGCGGCTACTCCACCATGTAGGCATCG
Source organism: Chloroflexota bacterium (assembly GCA_030613785.1). Lineage (GTDB taxonomy): Bacteria > Chloroflexota > Anaerolineae > UBA7937 > B3-Chlor > JAUWLF01. The sequence continues at coordinate 20,720 of JAUWLF010000051.1, forward strand.
TTGAAATACGCCAGGCTGGATATGGGGGACCATACCGCGCCCTGGACGCGATTGCTGAGGGGATAGAAGCTCTTCGGGTTGAACATAAAGATCCAGTAGGCCTGGTCCACGATATACTCCTGGAGTTCAGCCGCCGCCTCGTTTCGCTCCTCAGGGTCAAGCGTACCGCGAATCGGAGCGAGCAGTTCGTCCAACTGGGGGTCATTAAGCTTGGAAAAGTTGAAGCCGCTGGTGGAGTGGAAGAGCAGCCACAGGATGTCAACATCCGCGTAGGTAACGGCGAAGAGGCCAGCATTGAAGTCGCCCTCCAGCGCCTTGCCGAGGAAGGCCGAGGACTCCAGCATCTGGATGTCGACGTCGACGCCCAGCTCCTTCCACTGCTCCTTGAGAATCTGAGCGGTCTTCTCATTCCTCGGTCCGACCAAAGCGATGAGCGTCAAGCTTAGTGGCTCGCCGTCCTTCTCCAGCATGCCGGCATCGTTGTAGGTGTAACCGGCGTCCTCCATCAGCGCTCTGGCCTGTTCCAGATCGTAGCCGTAGTCAAGCTCCTCGATGCCCGGCCAGTATCCTATCTGGCTCGCAGATAGCGGCCCCGCCTGTGGGACTGCCTGGCCAAGCTCGACTACATCGATGAGAGTCTGCTTGTCCGTGGCCAGATTGAAGGCCTGGCGCACCCTTAGGTCATCGAATGGCGGCTTGGTGACGTGTAACAGGCCCCAAGGTATCGTGCCCTGGTAGAAGCCCTCCAGGATCTGGAAGTCGCCGCTCTCCTGCAGACGCTCCACGTCCTTGAAACTTTCTACTGTGTCATACGAGTAGAGGATCTCGCCCGCCTCTAGGCCTGCGATGGTCGTCGAGTAGTCGAGGATGATTCGGAACTCGACGTTCTCGAAGTACCACGCGCCCTCGTGGCCGAAGTCCGGCCCCCAGTTGAATTCGGGGTTACGCTCCAGCACCACCTTCTCTCCCGCCTGCCATTCCTTGAAAATGTAGGGCCCCACGCTCATAGGGTGCTGAGCGAAGTCCCCATCCAGAACATCCTCCACATATGCCTGCGACATGGGCAGGCCCCAGCCCGGCTCCGCTAGGCCTATCAGCAGCCCATACGAAGGAGCCGCTGTGGTTATGCGCAGGGTCCGGTCATCTACAGCCTCTACCTCGGAGATCATGCCCAGTAGCGCACCCGTGCCTCCCGTCTTGTTCTCCTCGAGGAGTGACCGCTGCAAGGTCCAGGCATAGTCCTGCGCCGTCAGCGGGGTGCCATCATGGAACTTGATGCCCTCTTTCAGTGTGAATTCCCAGGTGAGGCCGTCTTCGGATATCTCCCAACCCTCGGCCAGATAGGGGACGAAATCCCCAGCCGCGTCCCGGATAGCCAGACTCCCTCCGACCCAGGACAGGATCCAGTCTGGAGAGGCCATCGCCGTCTTGTGTGGATCCAGCGATTCAGGGTCATCGTCAATGGCGATGACCATGGTCCCACCCACGGTTGGGCCGGTGGTGGGCGTTGGCTCTGGCGGCGGCACCGGCGTCCCCGTTGGCTCCGTTGGCGCCGTCGTAGGAGCCTCAGTGGCAGCGGGTGGCGGCGCAGGGGTCGCGCAGCCTGTGACAGCGGGGACCAGCGTGGTCAGGATGACCACCCCGCACAGCAGTTTCCACAGATGTCTGTTCATCTTCTCCCTCCTTCATATCCGATCCAAGTACTCGTGGCGATTCGTGTCACGCTTCTGCGCCTCTCCAGCACGCGCTATTCAGCATCACCTCCCTTCCAGATCTGTCATCCGGCCGCAATCTCCGGCTCGCCGGGAATCGAGCCGGAGGCGCAACAATTGAAGTCCGTGCCTCGTACCAGGGATGTCCACACGGCGATCGCGCACCAGGGCAACTGATCGCCCAGAGACACTCGGTCGATCTCGTGCGTGTTCCGTGCCCAGCTTGAGAGGTCCGGAAACGCCCGCAAGGGCACGCAGGCATCACTTGAGCTCCCAAGTGGGCGCCCACCCTTGAATTATATCAGGTTGCCCGCATCGGCACATCGGGCTGGCGCAGGGTTGTGGACCTAGTTCAAAGGACTGATGGTGTCTTGGGCCGCAGACCTAGGACTATCTTGGGGACCAGACTATGGGGACTCACTTCCAGGGCCTAGGCCCTGGCGGACCGCGTAGATGGCTGCCTGGGTGCGGTCCATCATATGGAGCTTGCCGAGGATATTGCTGACATGTGTCTTCACCGTCTTGACGCTGATGTGCAGATCCACCGCGATCTCTTTGTTGCTCCGGCCTCTGGCAATCAGCGTCAGCACCTCCACCTCTCGCGGCGTCAGCCTTCCCAGCCTTCCCAGGGACGGTGTCTCTTGGTGAACGCTGGAGAACTCTTTCAGCACCTTGCTGGCTATCTGCGCGTCCAGGAGGAATGCACCCCGCGCCACCGAGCGAATGGCACTCCCCAGCTCCTCCGCCGGAACGTCCTTCAGGAGGTAGGCCATCGCCCCCGCCTTGATCGACGGGAATACGTGCTCGTCCTCGCTGAAGCTGGTCAAGACCAGCACACGACTGCTGGGGCTAGTCTCACCGATCTCCCTGATGGCGGTGATGCCGCCCATCCCTGGCATCACGAGATCCATCAGCACCACATCGGGCAGGAGCGCCTGGACCATCTCCACCGCCTCTGCGCCATCCGCCGCTTCGCCCACCACCTCAATGTCTTCCTCGCTCTCCAGGAAGGCCCTCAGCCCCCGGCGGACCACGGCGTGATCGTCCACTATTAAGACGCTGATGCGCTCCATTCTTCTCCCTCCTTGTTGGTTGGCACGCATACCCTGACCTGCGTCCCGGCACCCGGCTGTGACAGGATCTCGAGACTGCCGCCCAAAGCCTGGCTGCGCTCCCTCATCCCCGGCAGCCCGAGCCCTCGCTGATCCACGGGGACCGAGGCCTGGTCGAAGCCGCGCCCATCATCGCCTACGGACAATGTCACCTGTCCGTCTTCCATGGTCAACGCCACGACAACACGCTGAGCCTCGGCGTGCTCGATCGCATTGCGCACCGCTTCCTGGGCGATGCGGAGCAGGTCGTGCTCCATCTCGATCGGCAGGCCACCCTCGCCCGTCACCTCCAGTGCTAGTTCGGGACCGTCTGGCCGGCGCAGGAGATCGAGCTGCTGGCGCAACGCTGCGACCAACCCTCCATCCTCCAACGATGGAGGGCGCAGATCGAAGATCACAGAACGCATCTCCTGCAGGGTGTCGTGGGTGATCTGACGAAGCTGACGGATCCGCGTTTCGGCCTGCTGCGGGTCCCGCTTGAGGTACGTGGCGATAGCCTTAGCATGGAGCTCCAAGCTGAATAGCGATTGACTAACAGAGTCGTGCAACTCGCGAGCCAACCGATGGCGTTCCTTCAGAGTGGCCAATTCGCGGCTACGGTCGTACAGACGCGCGTTCTCAATGGCGATCGCGATCTGATCGCCCAGACTCTGAATAACCAGCACATCCTCTGGGGTGAAAGCGCTGAGCCTTGAGCTCTGCACGTCCAGGGTACCTACTACCTGTTGACCGACCCGCAGCGGAATAGCCAACTCAGACCGAGTCTCGGGCAAGAGTTCGTCGGCCAGATAGCGTCGATCCTGCCTGACGTCATTGACCGCTAAGGGCTCGTTGGTTTGTGCAACATGGCCATTGAGACTCTGTGCCCCGATGACAAGGCGCTGAGAGTGCGCGCTCACTTCGCCGGTGCTCGCTCGCAAGACCAACTCGTTTGCCTCCTTGCCGATCAGGAAGATGTGGACGTGGTAGTAGCCAAAGGCATCCCGAATCAACTCGACCACTCGCGCCAGGAGGTCATCGATGTCCAGGATCGACGTGATCCCTCGGCTCACTTGAGCGCTCGTTTCTAGCTGAAGCGCCCTCTGCCTTAGAGCCTCGTTGGCTTCTCGAAGCGCCTGGGTACGTTCTACCACCCGCTTCTCCAGGCTATCGATCAACTCCCGCAGTTGGGCAGTCATACTGTTGAAGGCCCGCGCCAGAACTCCCACCTCGTCCTCTTGCTCCACCTTCGCCACACGGTGCAGGTCACCGGCGGCGATCTGAGTGGCTGTCTGGACAAGATCCGTCAGCGGAGTGGAGATACTCCTGGTGATGAACAGCGCGGCGGCGACAGCCAGCACAACGGAGACCAAAGCTATACCAACATTGACACCGAGTGTTGCATAGACTGCACTGAAGGCTTCGGACAGGTCTTGCTCGACTAGTAGAGCCGCCTGGAGGTCTGGAAGCCACCGATAGACTCCAACGACCGTCACGTCACGATGGTCGTTGTATACCCCAGAACCGTTGATCTGATTCTCCAGAGCCGCGTCGATTCCTGCGGTGTGCATCAACTGCCCATCGGTGCCAGGACCCGATCCCAAGAAAGATGACGCGGGATCGGTCAGAAATGCACGATTCAAGTCCACCAAATAGGTCTTGCCGGTGGTGCCGAGCCCGGCTCGGTCACCCAGGATTCGATACAAGTTCTCTGCAGAGGCACGTCCTACGAGTAAGCCCAACACTTCGTCCTCGTTGCCCATGACCGGGATCACGGCTGTCACAGCACGAAGGTCTTCCGTCCCGGACTGGAAGGGCAGCCGAGCGTGGGCACCGTTCAACCCCGCGACGACCAAGCCTTGGTCAGTGGCGATCTTGCCCTCACTCGCAGCGTCGGTGGATAGCACCACCTGCCCTTGAACATCCATTAGGAGAAGCTCTTCAATCTGCTGCGACTGGTTGGCAAACCTCTGCAGGCGGGATCGCATCGCCTTGTTGAAGTAATCGTAGTACTTGTTCTCGCGGGCCAAGTCGAGTACCACGCGAGCACGGTCCAATGCATACTCCTCGTTCAATACGACGACCAGCTCGTTCTGCAGAGACTGTGTCCACGTGTTGATTTCGATCTCCTTCAGTGCCGCCACCGACACCAGACGATCGAGCGCCTGTTGCCGTCCATTGTAGAAGCCCAGCACGATGGCTCCTGCACTGATGGCGATCCCCGGCAGAAGAGCTATCACCACGAAGCTGACTAGCAGGCGACCACGGATGGTGTTGGTGCCGAACTGTCTGCGGCGCATCCACCAACAGGTCAGAGCAAGGCCTAAGGCGAAGAGCACGGCAACGACCTGGCCGATCCTTGTCAACCCGGTTCCCGCATGAAGGCTCGTCAGAGCATAGATGCCAATGACGAGGGCGCACAGTGCGGCTGAGCCCACAATGATCCAGTCCACTACCGCTGTCCGACTTCGCTGCCCAGACGTCTGAGCCATGGTCGCTACACCTCGATCCATGGCTTCAGGAGTATGCTCGGTTGTCTTGGTTTCCATTCCCTCTTCAGGCAACCCTCTCATCTATCCACAGACCGTAGTCTCCGGATAGTTGGCCATGCGATCGATGAGTTGATCCACGCTGTCGCATCCTGAACCTACGATCTCTTCGAAATCTGGTGAACTGGTAGCGCTTTCAAAGCTCTTGATGATGAGCTGCCTGTTGATCTCAGGTGTATAGGCATGGAAATGCTCGGATACATCTCCGGTCAAACCGGAGTCTATGTCCAGTACCTCAACCGGTGTCTCACAGGAAAAACCGAAAGCCCCAAGATCCAGATGCTTCACCGTCGTGGCAACTGAAGTGCGGAAATAGATCTTCAACTGAGGGACATCAATAACGTATGACCACTGAGTGGTCCCCCGCTCTACTGTTCGGAGGATGTCAAAACTGTAGTCCACCAACGAGGATGGAGCGACTGCCTGTAGGTTGCCCAGCATGTGCGCAGCATGGACGAATCTGGGGAGGTTCTTGTCGCCCAAGTCAATATCCTGGTTGCCTCCAAACCCTTCGTATCCTTTCAGTACCTCCATCTCCCGCGAGTATTGGGTGTTGCAGAGAGCATGTACTGGTACCGATTGGCCTGAATGTATGACTGGTTTTCCAGCAAGGAACTCAACGATGGCGCAACCTCCTTGTCGGTCGGATACGAAGAAATGCCATCCCCAACCATCAAGCACTATCTGCGATGCACTCCCAAGCACTTGCTCTACAGACTCGAAGCTGTCCAACAGATACTGCACCCATTGTGCCATGAACATGGACGAACCCGTGTCGTGTTCGCGGTATTCGGTCTCGGTTAACCTCATCTCATGGATAGAGAGACCAGCTTCATTGAGCCCACCATCTGGGAATTCTCTGCCTATGGGGTTGAATGTCACGGAGCCGTACTTCGAAACCCATCTCATCCTTGGCGATGCAAGTTCCTCAGATGTCAACAGTTCATGCCAGCTACAGCTTGCTTTGGAGACACTGCGCTTGTTGATGACGATCATGCCCGGAACCTGGCGAGGCTCATCCAGGTTGTGCCCAACAAGCAGTTCCTGACCCCTGGAGAGCATGAAAGTCGAACAACCCCGGCTTCGGGGAGCTGAGGACTCGTGCTCACCTCGAATGAGAGAAGTTACTTTAGACATCTTCTGTGCACTCTCCTGTCTTCTCCGAACCCCGTGAGAGCGAACTACGTCGCGTGAGCTAGATCCCACGATTGGATGCGCGTGGCGGGTCCTCTAGCGTGTTGCGAGCCGTGCAGATGCGATGGCAAGCTCACTGCGGAATATCGTCTGGACGTCCCCCTCTATTCGTCAATAGGCCTATCCAGCGGCCTTCCACTACGGGAATATCTTCCCTGGGTTGAGAATTCCCTGGGGATCCAAGAGTGCTTTGATCTGGCGCATCACGGCGAGACTCCGTCCATGCTCCTCTTCCATGAAACGACGCTTGCCGATGCCCACGCCATGCTCAGCGGTGCACGTGCCCTCCAACTGGAGGGCACGAGTAACGATGGCTTGATTGGCCTTCTGGACATTCTCCCACCCCTTCTCATCCTGGGCATCGCCCATGAAGACTACGTGCACGTTGCCGTCACCGGCGTGGCCGAATGGATACCCGATGACCCCATAGTCTCCGATCACCTCCTCAGCATACTCGATCATCTCTGGGTAACTGGAGATGGGGACCGCGACATCGGCCACGAAGGGGTCACTCCCCGGGTGCGTTCGCTTGATGCTCTCGAAGGCCTGATAGCGGGCCTCCCACAGCTTGTTGCGCTCGTCGATTCCCAGCCCTGATTGAAAGGAGATGGCCCCAGCGTCCTGGCACAGTCGCTCGACAGGCCCAAGTTCCTCCTGCAGGGCAACCTCGCTAGCGCCGTGGAACTCCATGAAGAGAGTGGGCTCCTCACGCAGCCCCAAGTCGCTGTCTCTATTGAGCATGGCGACGAGGTCCGCGGGCAACACCTCCAGAGCCGCTGGCGAGAAACCCCAGCGCATGATCTCAAACACAGCCTGGGCTGCCGCTTCAACCGACGAGAAGGTGGCCACAGCCGCCGAGAAGTGCGCCGGCAGCCCTGCCAGACGAAGGGTGGCCTGGGTGAAGATTCCGAGAGTACCTTCCGAGCCCACAAAGAGGCGCGTCAGATCATAACCTGACGAACTCTTGGCCGCCAAGCTGCCGGTCTCGATGATTTCGCCATTGGCCAGCACAACAGTCAGTCTCAAGACATAGTCTCTTGTGGCTCCGTACCTGATCGTGCGCACCCCGCTGGCGTTGTTGGCAATCATCCCACCAAGCCATGCTGCAGCACCAGGGTCTGGAGGGAAGAAGAGACCGTACTGCCCCAGCGACTTGTTCAAGTCCTTGTAGCTGACTCCGGCCTCTACGATGGCGACAAAGTCAGCAGGCCGAATCTCGATGATCTCATCAAAGCGCTGCATGTCGACAACGATGCCTCCATACAGAGGCACGGGATTGCCCTCGATGCTGGTGCCTGCTCCTCGGGCGGTGACCGGTATCCTCTGCGCGTTGGCTAGCTTGAGGATTGCTGAGACTTCCGCAGCTGAGTCTGGCATGACCACCACTTCAGGCGGAGCCTCCGGGGTGTAGTACGATTCATCCCGACTACACAGATTGATAGCCGACTCTCCGCTAGAGAGGTTCTCGGCTCCGACGATCGCCTCCAATTCTCTGAGATCCCTATCCGTGCACCGCCCGTACTGCATTCCACCTCCCCTTCCCAGGTGACGCACACCGAAGCGCACGAGTGTGTACCTGACCGCAAGTGTACTCCAAGATCAAGTCAACTGTCAACGTGCGTATTCACTCACCTATAATGTTACCGAAGAGGTGTAGTTCACTCAAATGATAATGTTACCGAGGGAACTATGCCCAACGAAGAGAGGATGACGTTGAACGAACGCAGGAAGTATCTCCGACTGATCAAGAAGCGGTATCTGAAAGCGAGCAAGTTCGAACGGGGGCGCTTGCTGGATGAGATGGAGGCCATCACAGGCTTGCATCGCAAGAGTCTGATCCGCCTCATATCAGGTAGCCTGGAACGAAAGCCCCGC
>JAUWLF010000071.1 GCA_030613785.1 Chloroflexota bacterium
AGAGGGCGACATAACTGCGATACGGTTCGATGGAGAGGGGGTTGGCAATTATCCTGACTCCAGGGATAGGTGTCCCACCGCCACGAGAGCTTACGAGCTGCACGCGGAGGGCCCGGGAGGCACGGACACCGAGAGTGTCACCGTAGTCGTGACGCCTGGCGATACCGAAGGGCCGGTGATAGGGCGCTTCGGCCACTCGCCCGGGCTCATCTTCTGGGATGAGGACGACAGTTGTGCGCCGGACGACCCCATCCAGGCTACCATAAACGCCTATAACATCAGCGATCCATCCGGAGTTGATTCAGTCAAGGTGACTTATCGAGTTGTGGAGGTGGGTAGGCCGGCTGGGCAGTGGCAGGCGAAACCTATGAACCAGGTGCAAACCGGGGTGTACTCAGCATCCATAGGGGCCAATGACCTAGAGCTGAGCCTCAACCCCCCGGTGAGCTACGGGCATGGTAATCAGTCGACCCTGGAATACTACATCCAGGCCTTTGATGGCGTAGGCAATCGATCCGACAGTTCAACGCGCACTCTGACCGTTGAGTATTGCTACAAGCTTTATTAGGGTTTCAAGCGAGGTCTTCAATGCAAGCATTGGCCTTCAGGTTTCGGGCGATGGATTGAAGGGCCTTGAAGAGTGAGTCCAGCCGAATTGGCTCACTGGTCGGAGCGAGTCCCACTTCGACGGAGGATGAAAGGAGAGTTGAGATGAGCAGAACAAGGATAGGTATCCTGGTTGTCTTGGTCCTCGCCCTGTGCTGCGTCGTTGGAGCGCTGGGCATACTGGGCTACAGATACTTTGTAACGCCGGCACTAGCCGCGGCACGGCCTGTGGTCTTGATTGATAGCCCTCTCCACGGCGATGAGGTCACAGTGGGGCAGATAACGCAGATCTTCGCCATAGGACAGGATGAGACCGGGATTGATCGGATGGAGCTGTGGGTTGATGGGCAGCACATCGTAACCCAGGGCAGCGCTTTGCCCGACGGGACGAACCCCTTCCCACTCGATGCCGAATGGACGCCCGAGGCCGCAGGCAATCACACCATAGTGGTCAGAGGATACAACACGAATGACGCCTCCGGCCAGGCCTCGATCAGCGTCAACGCGGTCGAGGGGCCCGATTTTCCCACGGAGATGCCTGCCGAGGGCTGCGCCGGGGTGCCCCTGCTTCCTCACGAGGTGCTAGAGGGTGAGACACTGGAGGGCATCGCAGGCGGCTTTGGCGTGACGGTGGAAGAGATACTGGCCTGCAACCCCGGGCTGGATCCCGCGGTGCCGCTGACGCCAGGGCAGATGCTGCTCATTCCCCAGGTTGTGTCCCCTGAGGAGGAAGAGCCGGGAGACGTGCCGCCGGACATGCCGGGGCTGGAAGACGGAGAGGACCCAGGAGGCGCCGAGGCGCCTGCTCCAGACCCCGATCCAGATCCTGGAGCGGATCCACCGGACCCTGGGCCGCCGCCGGCGGTGCCGCCAGTGCCGCCGGTCAGTCCGCCGCCTCCTCCGCCGATAGCGTTGGAGTTCGAGGCTTTGCAGTTGCAGGTCAATGAGCAGTTCATGGCGGTGTACTGCATGGCCGAGTTGCAGGGCGACATGGAGAGGGTCCCTCTTGATCCCCATGATTTCCTCGCGCCCATCGGCGTTCCGGAGGACAACTACTGGGATATCGGGGCCGAGTTGGGCGGCGCGCACAGCATCCCCCTGGCCGTGCTGCCGGGAGAGACCGTGGACCTGTTCGTGAACTGTTTAGGCTTTTTCCCCATGGACATAGTCCCTTACGACTTGGGGACCGTCGCCAGGAACCACGGTGAGGGGGATTGGCACGGCAATCCGATCGACGCCGTATCGACGGGAGGTGAAGCCCTACCTGAAGGGGGTGACGGTGAGTTCAGGTTGGTGTACCGCATCTGTGAGGGCGACTGTCAGGACCTGCCGGTGCCCGAGGTGCCCACCAATTTGGAGCTTCTTTGGTGTCCGGCAAGTCAACATTACTTCAGGTGGAGTTGGGCTGGGACCTATCCGATAGAGGGGTTCAGGCTGTACAGGGACGGTGCGCTGCTGCACGAACTGGCGGACCCGACGGCCACGTCTATGCAGGTCTCAGACCCGGACGTACAGGCGCCGTGCGAGCAGCAGTATGAATTCACCCTCACCGCCTACGAGGGCGCCTGGGGCGTGGGGGCGGAGTCTGCCCACAGCGCCCCCCCAGTTGTGTCGTTGGGGGAAACGCCGTGCGCCAACACCGCGAGGGTCCGTTTTGACTATCTATCGACCGCCTGTCTGACGCAGGATTGTCCCGCTCCCGAGCCTGGCCCAATGCCTCCTCTGTGCTCGAACTGTCAGGTGAACGTTTGGTACGGCAGCATACATGCCAACGAGCAGCGGATCGAGAAAGGGGCTCCAGACTGCGACCCTGGTGGCTGCGATTTTCCTCCTCCCTGGACGATCCTCAAAAGCCGAAGGTGCCCCGCCATGGGGTGTCTTGGGCCTCCGTATCCCGCAACAGGACTGGGAGGCGTGTTTGATGACGATACCGTGGAGGTCCCGCTGGGTGCCGCGGACGATCTCACCATTGGTATCTCCCTGACGGACTGGGATCAGCATTCCGCGGACGATTTCATCTGCGAGGGCCAGCTAACACTAGACCCTGGGTTGATCGTCGCCGGGGCTACGGGATTCGTGGATTGTCAGGGAGGTGATCCACCGATTGATCAGGCCCGTCTGTACTTCACGATAACCCACGTCTTCTAGATATAGGGCCGTCGAGCGGGAGGCAGCGGCCGTAAAGAGTGAGCAAAGGCAGGGTGTCGTCCACTGGGCGATCACCCTGCCTTCGTCTTGCGGCCAAGTCCAGCGCTGGCTGAGTGGCCTGGAGCGGAGCGGAAGGCTGTATCGCTTGTACTGAGTTTATCGAAGTGAAGCCAAGCGGCGCTGGACCGCGCTTGGTTTCGATACGCTTCTCCACTTCGTTACGAAGCTACTCAACCAGCGCTTGCGCCGTTCAGACCTCGGAGGTTTCCAAAGCCTCCGAGGTCTCCTAGACGAGGATCAAGGACAGGCTCAGCCCGGAGAACCAGCATGGCCTGGATGTATATTCTGGAATGCTCTGACCGATCATACTACGTTGGGTCAACCAGGGACTTGGAAGGTCGTGTCTGGGAACACAACGAGGGCCTTGGCGCTAAGTACACAGCTCGCCGGCGGCCAGTGAAGGTCGCATACGCAGCCGAGTTCGCGAGCGTCGCTGAAGCCTACGAGCGGGAAAAGCAGCTACAGGGGTGGGGACGGTCGAAACGCAAGGCGCTGATTGATGGGGATTACGCCGCATTGCCGGAACTTGCGCGCAAGCATTTTGAAAGGTGTCGAACTCATAGCCGGTTCCGGCCAGATCAACGCGGCGGCGAGACAGAGAGCACTTCACAGGAAAGCGCAAGTCCAGCGTCGGTCGAGCGACCGTGAAACGCCGATCCGGTAGGCCCGAAGGGCAGCGGAGGGCTGTATCGAAGCCCAGCGGCCCTGCGGTTGGTTTCGATACGCTTCTCCACTCCGTTACGAAGCTACTCAACCAGCGCTCACGCTGAGCATGTTGTGATGCCCTGTCATTGTGAAAGCTTCTGCCCTTCGTTGCGAAGCTACTCAACCAGCGCCTAGGCCGTTCAGACCTCGGAGGTTTCCAAAACCTCCGAGGTCTCTTAGATAGGGGTCAAGTCACAGTAGTAGAAGCGGCTATCCCTGAGAACAACTTCCCCTCTCGCAAGTGGTATGGTGTCGTGGAGAACCGGTCCGGCATACACGAACGTGTGGAACTCTCCGTTCTCGCCGCAGGGATCAACCCCAGGGGGCAGATCGGTCAGGAACTGTAGATCGAAGTTCCTGCCCACAAATGCTGGCTCGAGGGCCTCCGAGTCCACGCAGGTCACCACCGCCTCGAAGCCCAGATGTAGGAACGAGTGTGCCAGTTCAGCCGTATCCCTGTCCCACAGAGGGAAGACCGCTTCCATTCCGATGCTCGACAGCTTGTCCTCTCTGTAGCTCCTCACATCTTCCAGGAAGATGTCTCCGAAGGCCACGGCGGTGACGCCAGCGGCCAATTGCTTCTCCAGAACCGCTCGCATGGCGTGTTCGTATTGCTCCTCGGAGTTGCTCTTCGAAATAGGGACTGTCTCGAGAGGGAGGCCCACCGACTCCGCCTGTCGATCGAGGAGAACTCTCCTAACGCCGTGCATGCTGATACGGTCGTACTCCCGCGTCACCGTTGTCAGGAGGCCCGTCACCTGGTGTTCCTCAGTCCTGTGCAGTTGATACAGGGACAGGGCGGCGTCCTTGCCTCCACTCCACGAGAGTAGTACCTTGTGCCTCATTTCCATCGGCGTTGGGCGATGAATTCAGCAGGGGCGGGTTTCAAACCCGCCCCTATGAGTCTTGAGGGTGGTAGCGATGGGATGGCAACCACTCGCCTTGATGGGAGGTCCCATGATTCTGCGAAGTTCGCTCGTAGGATCCCCCGGCGGCTTCCGAAGACAGGTGGCTTGGTTTCACGAGAACAAGGGCAGTTGGGCCTCGGGGCTCTCGGTGATCGGCTCCAGCCCCAAGATCTGGGACAGGTCCCGGAGGTCCAGTTTTTCCCTGCGTGCCAGGGTCCTCAAGTGCCTCAGCTTGATGAACTCCCACTCGCCTTGAGCCAGAGCTCTGCGCAACAACACCTCGTTTTCCATCCTGAACCTCAGCAAATCGAGGCGCCGGTCCGATATTGCTATGTAGCGCCGCCCCTCGCCCAACTCAGGAGCTGTGTCCCCCAGAATGTCCGCCAGGGCAGTGGTCTGCCGGAAGGCAAAGAGATGGCACGGCTCGCCTTCTTCCTCCCAGGCCACATCCATTCCTTTTGGCGGTCGGCGCTGTGAGCTGCCATCTGGCGCGGTCAGCAGTTCCTGGAGTCGCCTTCCCCGCACCGAGACCTGGTATCCGAAACGCTGTCCCAGCTTCACCAAGGCGGTCAGGGCCTCGTCTCTCTCCCGCACCAGACCGTGACTCTCTTCTTCGGTCCGGAGCTGCCAATGCCCGGAGGCTTCGTCGTACACGCCATACGAGCGCAGGCATTCCTCCACTACGCCGGGACCGGGGGTGAAAAGGCCGGGGAAGCGGGCGTAGATGCTATCCCTGAGCGGTTCGTGGGCCACCTCCGCTCCCTCCCTTAGCGCCTGGCAGACCGCTTCCTCCACCCGGTCCCCCAAAGGGCGAGGGGGATACCCTTTCCCCCGAAGCCACCACAGACAGCCCATCTCATCCTCACAGGAGCCATCCGGCAACAGGTCCAGTGTGTTGGTCTTCAGCCCCTCCTGCAAGGCTGCTTCCATCTGTTCCTCCAAGAAATCGGTGGTCGAGACTTCCTTCTCCAGCATCAGGGTCTGCCTCAGCAGGTCATCTCGGCTCCATCGCTGGTAGATGGCGGTGTGAAGCCAACTGAAATGAAGGGCTTCTCCTCGCTCCCGGAGCATCTCCGTGGCCGCCCTCAGGGCGGACTCTTGCAGGGCCTGGGTCAAAACCTCGACGGATGGGGGTTGCAGCCTGTGGTCCGGCCTCTCGTCTCTGGCGAAAACGAGTCGATAGGCCCCTTCCACGCCGCGCATAGCCTCTTTTGGAGGATGGATGTCTTGCGCCTGGTAGAGGATAGTCTCCAGCCTGAAGTCCGCGCCCACTGCGGCGACGATCAGGTTGGTGATGTGGGTGAGGTCGGCGGCCTCCAGAATGAACACCATCTTACCTTGGGCCCTCAGGGGGCGGTGGAGAGATCTCAGTGCTGCACTCAGGCTTTTCCGGTACCATGACCAGCCCATCACCTTCCGCCTGAGCAGATGTCTGAAAAGCGCTGTCTTCTCCCTTCCCCACAGCCATCCACTCCACAGATAGGAGAGGGTCCAGAAGGGGCGGTAGTAACTTCGCGGCGCGGTGACGACCAGGCTCACGCTGGCGGGAGGTAGCATGGAGGCCAGTCTGCGCAGTGGTGCGTTGATCACAACCGCCTGCCCCTTCTCTTCACTGACCAACTCGTCGAGGCGAGGACTGAGGGCCAGAGGAGCAGGCGGTGACAGGCTGCGCACTTGACGGTAAGCCTCCTCGAATGCGTGCCACACGTTCTGTTCCACGAACCTGCTTGGCGGGTGAAGTCGCAAGGCTGTGGGCCTGGGCAAGGGGGAGGCGCTCAGCTTGCTGCACGTATCCAGACAGGCTAGCAGGATGAGTTGAAGCGCGGAGTGCGGCGGCGAACCGGAAAAGAGGGTTTCTATCTTCATCGAGATATCGGTGAGCGCATAGAGATTCCGGGGAGTGTATAGCTCCAAGAGTTCCTGGGCCAGCTTCCTCTCAGGCTGATGTGGTTGTGCGAGTCTCTCCAGGAGGTACCAGTAGTGCACACCTTGTCTATCTATGCGGTCGAGCGTAGCGAGATCGTCTTCCTGAACGGGGAACTGCCCGTCGGTGGCGCAGTGAGGGCAATGATAGTACTTCTCCACCGGCTTATCAGCTTCACCATCCCAGAGGAAAAGGTCGACCGTGACCGGTTGCGAGCAAGCGTGACAGGTGCTGGCGTAGAGTGAGCTGATGTGCTCTCGTAGCGGGACTCCCCTCTTTGGGCTGTCCCCCAATCGCGTCGTGGCGGCGTCTATTTCGTCTGGCGGAGGGAGGGTCAGCAACCCCTCTACCAACAGAGTGTTGATGGGATTGAAGTTGCCAGCGATGCCTCTTCTGCCTCGAGCGGCGGCCGTCAGTAGGATCGTTCCTCTTTCCGCGAGGGCATCCAAGACCAACTCGCCAGGCGTGGTGGTCGCTGCAACGTACGCCTGTACCACGTTGTCCGGCAGGGATTGCAGATAACGCTCCAGGGGGACCTTGAGTTTCGTGGACCTGCCAGGGATGAAATGGTCAATCTCACTCATCGTCGTGCTTCCCCGTGGAGTATATCACAGTTTGCAAATTCTGGCCCTCTGTGATATAATAGAACGTAAGTTCTAGCGAAACTTGCCTTTTGTGAGTTCCTAACGTAGACTTAGATTGGGGTGAGTCCCGAAGGAGTTGCGATGGCAGACAAGGACGGTCGGGAGAAGGCCTTAGAGATCACTCTGGCGCAGTTAACCAAGCGATACGGTGATGGGGCCGTGATGAAACTGGGCTCATTCCCGGGTATGGAGATAGATGTCATATCCACAGGGTCCATCGGCCTGGATATTGCTCTAGGCGTGGGCGGAATCCCCCGGGGGCGGGTTTCGGAGGTATTCGGCCCTGAGGGTTCCGGCAAGACCACCCTGTGCCAGCACATTATTGCTGAGGCGCAGCGTGACGGGGGCGTGGCGGCCTTCATAGATGTGGAACACGTTCTCGACCCGACCTATGCCGCCAAATGTGGTGTAGATACTGAGGAACTGCTCATCTCTCAGCCCGACACGGGAGAGCAGGCTTTGGAGATCACAGAGGCCCTGGTGCGTAGTGGGGCATTGGATGTGATCGTGATAGACTCGGTGGCGGCGCTGGTGCCACGCGCTGAGATCGAGGGGGAGATGGGCGACCACCACGTGGCGTTGCAGGCACGGCTGATGTCTCAGGCCCTGCGGAAGCTGACAGGGGCCATCAAGCGCTCAAGAACCTCCGTCGTCTTCACCAATCAGTTGCGAATGAAAGTAGGCGTGCTCTTCGGAAACCCGGAGACGACGCCTGGTGGACGGGCGTTGAAGTTCTACTCTACGGTGCGCCTCGACATTCGCCGGGTGCAGTCCATCAAGTCTGGAAGCGAGGTCATCGGGAACCGCACCAAGGTTTGGGTGAAGAAGAACAAGGTGGCCGCGCCTTTCAAGCGGGCGGAGTTCGACATCATGTATGATGAAGGTATCTCCCGGGCAGGCGATCTCATTGATGTCGGCGTGGATATGGGACTCCTCGAGAAAAGGGGAGCGTACTTCTCGTACGGCGACATGAGATTGGGTCAGGGCCGGGAGAACGCCAAGGAATTCCTACGTGAGAATCCGGAAGTGGCACAGGAGATCAGTGACAAGGTTCGCACGCAGGCCGGATTGCCTCTGGTTCCCTGGCCCACGAGGCAGTCTGCTGAAGGGAGCGAGGAAGGCGATCCTCGGCCGACGGCGGGTCACGAAGGGCCGCCGACGAATAGCGAGGGTAGGGACTAGTTATTCCAGAGATAGCATACCGCCATAGCTAGCGATTGACCAACTGTCGTGATAGAGGGAGGAAGGCACCTTTCCCTCACCGATTGATATTGCAAGGGGAAAAGCCAGGTGGGCGGCGAGTTCTTCGTCGCCGATACTCTGGGGGTATTGGCAGGAGGACTTGTGTGCGGCCCGTTTGAACGCAGGGCCTGGGGACTTGCCGCATAGGAACAGTGCTTTCGAAACGGAGTGCTGAGGGATAGGCAGTCAGGCGGAAACGGCTGACCGTAGGAAGTTCCTCCCTTGATTTCTGGGTAGGCAGTACGGGTCTATGGACTACGGCTGTGGCTGTGCGCCGCAGCTGTTTTTTTATGGGGTGCTTGAGGTGGGAGGAGAGATCACCGCCATTAAGGCGCAGAAGCGGAATAGGAAGCGGGTCAACGTCTATCTCGACGGCGAGTACGCGTTCAGCCTGAAAGCGATCGCGGCCGCTTCGCTGACGCAGGGGGAGCACCTTTCGGAGGTATGCATCGCCGAGTTGCAGATGGAGGATACCGTCCAAGAGGCACACGACCGGGCACTGAGCTATCTGGCCTATCGTCCTCGCAGCAGGTCTGAGATGGGTCACTATCTGAGGAGGAAGGCTGTGCCCCCGCAGGTCATTGAGGAGATCCAAGGGCGATTGAGCGCGGCGGGCTTGCTTGATGACGCAGCCTTCGCTCGGTACTGGGTCGATAATCGGGAGACATTCAGGCCCCGGGGGCGGCGCTTGCTGAGACAGGAGTTGAGACAGAAGGGAATTGATGACGAGCTGATAACCGAGACTTTGAGCGTGGTGGACGAGCAGCAGAGTGCCTATCGGGCTGCGTCGCAGCAGGGTACGAGGTATGATCGCCTAGATGATGATCTCTATCGACAAAAGATGTACAGCTTCCTGAGGCGGCGGGGTTTCGAATACGAGGTGATAAGAGAGACGATATCCGGTCTCCTTGGCCAGAGGAGTGAGGAAGGATCACCGGGGAGCTAGGTTTTGCGCGTTTAGAGCGCCTGAAAGGGGTGTGGGGACATATGGATACTCTTATGGTTGTAATGAGTCTTCTCGCGGCAGCTCTTGTCGGCTTTGCGGTGGGCTATGTGCTCAGACAGTACTGGGGAACTGGCAAGGTGAAGGCGGCGCAGGCTCAGGCTGATGGAATCCTGGCTGAAGCTGAGACCAGACGGAAGGAAATGTCGTTGGAGGCGAAGGAGGAGGGTCTGAACATCCGCCGGGAAGGCGAGGAAGATCTGAAGGAGAAACGCAGGCGGATACGTAGACAGGAAGAGCGATTGCAGAAGAGGCAGGAGAGCCTGGAGCGCCGCGTGGAGCCTCTCGAGAAAAGGGAGAGGAAGGTGGCGTCTGAGGAGTTGAGTTTGAAGCAGGTGGAGGGGGAGCGGGAGGAGCTAAGGCGCAAACGAACTGAGGATCTGCAGGCAGTGGCTGTGCTGACTCGGGAGGAGGCGAAAGAGCTTCTCTTGCACACGGTTAAGGAGGAGAGTCGGCAGGACATGGCGCGGGTGATACGGGAGGTGGAGCAGGAGGCTGGCGAGACCGCCGATCGCAAAGCCCGCAAAATCATCACCGAGGCCATTCAGCGCTACGCGTCCGACCAGGTGAGAGAGGTGACTTCCTCGACCGTGGAGCTGCCCAGCGATGAACTGAAGGGGCGCATCATTGGGCGTGGAGGGCGGAACATCAGGGCTCTGGAGAACGCCGTCGGGGTAGACTTGATCGTTGATGACACACCTGAAGCCGTGACCATCTCCAGCTTTGACCCTGTGAGGCGAGAGGTGGCTCGACTGGCGCTCACCAAGCTGATCCTAGATGGACGCATCCATCCTGGTCGCATAGAGCAGGTCGTGAAGAAAGCGCGGCGGGAGGTGGACGGTATCATCCAGCAGGAGGGAGAAGCGGCGGTCTTCGATGTGGGGATCACGGGCATGCATCCCGAACTGATCAAACTGCTGGGAAGGTTGAAGTATAGGACTAGCTATGGGCAGAATCAGTTGGAGCACTCCAGACAGACAGCACACCTGGCTGCTATGATGGCTGCCGAGGTGGGCGGGGACATCCAGTTGGCCAAAGAAGGAGGCTTGCTGCACGACATCGGCAAGGCCGTTGATCATAAGGTGGAAGGGCCCCATGCGCTCATCGGGGGTGACATAGCCAGACGCTACGGCAAATCGGCGACGCTGGTCAACGTCATCGCCGCCCACCACGGGGAGGAGGAACCCCAAAGCGTGGAGGCTGTCCTCGTGGCTGCAGCCGATGCCATCTCGGGCGCTCGCCCTGGAGCGCGTCGGGAAAGTATGGAGACCTATATCAAGCGAATCAAGGCGTTGGAAGAAGTGGCAGGTTCTTTCCAGGGGATCAACGAGTGCTACGCAATCCAGGCCGGGCGCGAGATAAGGATCGTGGTGAAGCCGGAGCAGATAGACGATTTGGCCATCCTGCAACTGTCGAAAGACGTAGCCAGGAAGGTGGAGGAGAACCTCCAGTATCCGGGCCAGATCAAGGTCACTGTGATCCGTCAGACCAGGGCCGTGGACTACGCCAAATAGCGAGACACTGGTAGGTCAATGGGCGTCATTGATGAGATCAAGGACAGGATCGATGTAGTGGAGCTCATCTCCGGCTACGTCCCCCTGCAGAAAGCGGGGCGCAACTACAAGGCGCTGTGTCCTTTCCACGCTGATACGGCCCCCTCTTTCATCGTCTTTCCTGATGGACAGAGATGGCATTGCTTTGGCGCCTGTGGCACCGGAGGGGACATCTTCACCTTCCTGATGAAGAAGGAGAACCTGGACTTCTCCGAGGCTCTGCGCATCCTGGCTGAGCGGGCGGGGATATCTCTGTCGCCGCGGACTGACGAGCAGGAGGCGCAGGATGAGCGGCAAAGGCTGCTGCGCGAGATCAACTCCGCTGCCGCTCAGTACTATCACCATCTTCTCGTCCACTCCCCGCTGGCACAGATCGCGCGTGAGTACCTGGCCAAGCGAGAGATAGCCGAGGAGACGTGGAGGGACTTCCAATTAGGGTATGCTCTCCCAGAGTGGGAGGCGTTGAGCCATCACTTGATCGCCAAGGGATACACGGAGGCCGATATCTTCGCAGCCGGCTTGAGCGTAGAGCGCGAGAGCGGGGGTCACTACGATCGCTTTCGGGGACGCTTGATCTTCCCCATCCATGACAAGAAGGGGAGCGTGCTGGGTTTTGGGGCCCGCGCGTTGGACGATTCCGTGCCCAAATACGTGAACACGGCACAGACGCCGCTTTTCGACAAGGGAAACATCCTTTATGGCATCCACGTTGCCAAGGGAGCCATTCGCGATGCCGGTGCGGCGATCATTGTGGAGGGCTACACGGACGTCCTGATGGCGCATCAGCATGGTTACAGGAGCGTTGTGGCTGCTATGGGCACCGCGTTGACGGAGAGCCAAGTGCGAACCTTGAGGAAGCTCACGAAGAGCTTCATCCTGGCTATGGATGCCGATGCTGCGGGGAAACAAGCGAGCCTCAGGGGCCTGGAGGTGGTCAAGAAGCACTATGGGGTGGAGCACCGTCAAAGCCCCGAGATCAAGGCGGCTTACCAGCACATATGGCTCAAGAAGTATGTGGATGCGAACATCAAGGTCATCACCATGCCCGCTGGCCAGGATCCCGATGACGTGATCCGCAAGGACCCTGAACAGTGGGCGCAACTGGTGGACCAGGCTTTGCCCCTGATGGAGTACTATTTCCAGGTAGCCGCTGCCGGGAAAGACCTAGGTTCGGCAGAAGGCAAATCCATGCTGGTCCGTCAGTTGCTGCCTTTGATGAAGGAGATTGGGGATGGGATCGAGCGGGCCCACTACTTGCAGAAGCTGGCGCGGTTGGTTAGAATTGACGAGAGGACGCTGGCTGAAGAGATGAAGCGCCTCCGGGCCGGAAGGCGGGTTGAGGGTTCGGTCGCCGATGACGAGTTGTCCCCAGCCTTGGAAACTTCTCCTGCGCTTGAGAACTACTGCCTATTCCTTCTCGTGCATGCAGCCGAGCTCTTCGGTGAGCTTGATGAGTTGGGTCCCGACGACTTCGTCGTGGCGGAAAACCGGTACATCTTCCAGGCCCTGGTGGATTCCTTGGAGGCGAAACAGACCTTCGATGTCGAGGGGTTTCAGGCGACCCTGGACCCGCTTCTGAGGGAGCACCTGCATGCCCTTCTTGAGGATTGGGCGAAGGGACCGTCCTTGCCGGAGGACCAGTTGCCGGCGGAGATCGAGCGATCCGTGTGGAGGATGAAGGATCGAAAGGACAGGAGAGAACTAGAGGAGTTGGAGAGCCTGCTGCTGGATGTTCAGGAGCGCCATGACGAGGAGGGGGTCGCTTTGCGCCGGAGGGTTGATTCTCTGAGGCGTAGGATCATGGAGCGCGAGAAGGTGAGAGGCGGTACACACGCTTGATCCTCACCTGGTGCTACGTGAAGACATGTTGGGACATTCACGAAGGATTGCCAATGTCTGGGAGGGCAGGCAATGACTGACCCCTCTGAGGTAGGGTCAGACAGCACGCGTGTAGATTCAGGAAAAGGAGACTCCGGGGCGGGGCGGGGGGAGATCTCCGAGCCTGGGAGTGAGAATCTGGAAGCTTCGGAGGAGGGCTCCCTGGAGATGAGGGCGCAGGCTGCCATCCGCAAAGAGGACGAAGTCGATCTCTCCATAAACTCACTCCTGGAGTTGGAGGGCATGGAGGGCAGCGATCCGGTAAGGATGTACCTGAAGGAGATCGGTCACGTCTCCCTCCTGTCGGCTTCGAACGAGAAATGGCACAGCATGAAGATGATGGCCCCTCGACACCTCAAGGAGATAGAGGAGAGCGTAGATGGAAGGAGCCGCGAAGAGGCTTGGCTGGAGATCCTCACCGAGATCCACAAGCGGCTGAGGTCAGATTGGAAGAGTATCAGCGGATTGTGTCAGCAGCTCGGTGTACCGCAAGTCGATTTGGCCAGTCTAGCTGATGAGATAGAGAGTATCTCTCACCCTATCCTTCAGTTGCAGGAGGAGTCATATCTGGGGGCGTACCTTAATAGCATCGGTGAGGAGGAGTTTGTCGACACGGATGAACTGGCCCTCGCCCTGGAGTCGTCGGAGACGGAGGAAGATCCCGTTGAGCAGGAGTCGCTGGAGACGGAATGGGACAGGCTAACGCGCAAGATGCACGACCTGTGTTTGAATCTGTACCTCTTGCCGGACGGGTTGATCGCTTGTGTCGGTAGCTGCTTTCGGAAGGGGGGCGGAGTACCGCTACCGAAGCAGTTTGCGGCGGCAGCACAGGAGAGTGAGAGTCCAGTCATGGCGAGGTTCCAGGCGGTGGACGACCTGGCCACCTACTCTCGCAAGGTGCTGATCGTGGCCAACTTGCGCCTGGTGGTGAGCGTGGCCAAGCAGTACATGGGGCGGGGAATCTCGTTTCTGGATGTCATCCAAGAGGGGAACATCGGCTTGCTGCGGGCCGTGGAGAAATTCGACTACCGTCGTGGCTTCAAGTTCAGTACGTACGCCACATGGTGGATCCGGCAGGGGATCGGACGCGCCATCGCCGATCAGGGGCGCACGATCCGCATCCCTATCCATGTGGTGGAGGACATCAATCGTGTGCTTCGCACCTCCCGTAGTTTGACACAGGAACTGGGCAAGGAGCCATCTGCTGACGAGATAGCCTTGCACATGGACGGGCTACTCTTCGAGGAAGATAAGGCAGCCATCTTGGAAGCACGGAGTAACAAAGTACCGCTCGACTCCATGGTGCAGAGGAGATGGAGGAGGGCGGGAGCCAAGGTCAGGCGCATCATCCGTATCTCTCAGGAGCCGATGTCCCTGGAGATGCCTATTGGGACCGGGGAGGATAGCTCGCTGGCGGATTTCATTGAGGACGAGTCGATACCGGGTCCCATAGATACGGCTTCGCACGAGTTGTTGCGAGAGCAGATGAGGGACGTGCTTGATTCGCTGGGCGAGAGGGAGCGGCAGGTTCTGACGCTGCGTTTCGGGTTGAAGGATGGCCAAAGTCGGACTTTGGAGGAGGTTGGGAAGGCACTGGGCGTGACCCGGGAGCGGGTGCGCCAGATAGAAGCGAAGGCGCTGAGAAAGCTGCGACACCCCAAGTCTAGCCGTAAGTTGAGAGACTACCTGGTTTGAGTTGACCGATGCTTGTCGAGGGAGTATAATAGCTATCGCGTTGTTCCTCGGTAGCTCAATTGGAAGAGCAGTCGGCTGTTAACCGACGGGTTGTAGGTTCGAGTCCTACCCGAGGAGCCTTGAGAGGGCGTATGCAAACTGCGCCGAGAGCGCCCGCTGTTGACCCGCATGTATCTTGACATGCGGGTTTTCTGTGTCCTGAGGGAGCCCCTAGCGGGGGAATGGGGACTTTTTTCGTCACCGGAGGAGTGCAGGCGGGGGGGGATGAAAGTCTCCGAGTTGGATGACGTTCCGCTGATGGAGCGGATATCCCAGCGGGTTCCACCTTGCCGGAGGGATGTGGGCGTGGGGGGCGATGTGGTGGTATTGGACCTGAAGCGTGGTATGTGCAAGTTAGCCATTGCCATATTCAGGTGGAAGGAGTTCATTTTCTCCGTGGGACTGTCACCTCCCATCAACTGGGGCGCAATGCAGCAGCCATCAATCACAGCGACATTGCAGCCAAACGAGGGACTCCTCAGCACCTGCTGGTTTCGCTGGCGCTGCCTCCAGACTTGGAGGTCGGCTGGGTGGAGGCTTGTATGTGGCGGTCTGCGCGAGGAGGCCGCTCGCCACGGGGGCGACATCGTGGGAGGCAACATGTCGAGGACGGAGGGACCGATTGTAGTGGAGCTCTTCTTGCTGGACCGGCTGGTGCTGGCAAAGAACAACGAAGCGAAGGAGAGAGGAGAGCGGCGACCAACTCAGTGACCGGTAGGCTGGGGTTCGTCAGCCCTCGAACATATCCCCCACGAAGCGGTGGGCTACGGCCCTGAAGTTGCCCCAATCCCGCCACTCACGTTGAAGGTGTTCCAACTGGGCAGCCACGATCGGGAGATCGGTGACCGGTGCCTCGCGAAAGTCGGAGATGCGCTCGCCTGTGTCAATACAGCACAGTTCGCCCCCTAGCTCCTGTAGTTGGAAGACATAGGACACGAAGGCAAGTCTGTTCGCCTGGCAGCGGAATTCGTATTCGATGAGTCCAAGGAATCGTTCCACCTTCACGTCCAGGCTTGTTTCCTCTTGCACCTCGCGATGGAGGGTCTCCTCCACCCTCTCTTGCCAGAGGACGCGACCGCTGAGCAGACGGTAGACCCCCGAGGGGTAGAAGTCCTTGGTGTGGAGCAGCAGGTTGCCGTTGAGCCGAAGGAGGACCATGATCACCTCGCCGCGGCAGGCTACCGGGCCGGTGGAGATCTTCCTGGTCCAGGCGTTGTACGCGTTCTCGCTCACCTCCAGGGTGCAGTTACGTCTGCGAGGGTGGCCGAATCGTCTGATCAGGGCCTCGATCTCTTCCTGGTGCATCAAGCGCTCAGTCACGATGCCTCTCGGTGTATAGACATTGCTTGGTCGGCCGTCACTTCCACCATCTGACCGACATGGCTGTTGAGAAGTTCCTGGGCGCTCGCGTTGACCGACGCTATCGCGAGATGGCCGGAGCTATCTATGTAGGCGATGAGTTCACGCGGCTTGCGCTGAGAGAATGTCTTGCTGAGACCCCTTATCTCCCTCTCGGCTACCCTGGTGGTCATGCTGTCTCCCAGTGACAGCACTTGCGAGGCAGGGATGTTCGTCAAGAGGTTTCCAAAATGGTCGATGTGGGCTACCTGGCCGATGATGTGGCCGGGGAGCAATTCCAGCCGGGCTGGAGGGAGCGTGATCGCGTCGTGGATCTCCTGCCCCAGGGCGCCAATGTCCGCGCCTAGAGAGAGATGAGCGGCCACAGGGGAAAAGATATCGCGACCGTGGAACACATTGCTTACCTGAGGCAACCAGTAGGCGGTGTTGGTCAGACTCACGACGCGTATCTCATGGCCGTCGTCCTGCAACTCTTGGAGCACGTAGGTCAGCACACCGTTATCGGGGGCCACCAAGAAGCTGTGGGGAGCCTCGACGGCTATGGCGCGCCGTTCGCTGCCTACGCCGGGGTCCACGACCACCACATGGATGGTACCGTGGGGGAAGTACCCGTACGCCCTGCGGAGCACATACGCGGCTTCGGCGATGTCCTGGGGAGGGACATCGTGACTGAGGTCAACGATGGAGGCCTTGGGGTTGAGACCGAGGATGACTCCCTTCATCACCCCAACGTTGCCATCTTGGGTGCCGAAATCGGTGGTCAGGGTGATTACGCAGGGCCTAGCTTTCGCCATGCTGCGCTCCGGAGATCTGAGGGGCCAGCATCAAAGGAGTGTTTGACGCAACGTGACCCTTGTGCTATCATGACACAGCAATTATCATCATACCGCATCTTGGTGTCAAGCGCAATGTGCGGCGTTGGGGATCTGTGGGACATCTTCCATTGGGGTTGTATAGACACATGGCATTGAATTCAGCCGGTGCAGGGCGTAGAGTTGGTGAGAGGAGGCTTCTAGGGCCGGGGGACATAGACCCTGACACTCAGGAGGACGCCAAGGCCTACGCCAGGCTGAAGCACCGCTTGCTGGTACTGGACATGTGCCTGGGAGGTGTGTTTGGCGTGGTACTGCTGGTGAGCGGGATGTCAGTACGGCTGAAGGGCGTGGTCACGGCGCACACGGCTCAGCCTGTCCTGGTGGTGGGAGGCTACTTCGTCCTTCTCGCGCTGGCCTATGGCGTGCTGGTACAGCCGATGGAGTACTACGGAGGCTTCGTTCTTCCCCACCGGTACGGTTTGTCCACCCAGACGGTGAGGGGCTGGTTAGTGGACCAGGTGAAGGGAGGGCTGCTGGGTCTCGGGCTGGGGTTGATCGTGATCGAGGTGATGTACTACCTGTTGCGGCTGATGCCGTCGATGTGGTGGTTGGTCACTGCGCTGTTCATGTTGTTGTTCACGGTGGTGCTGGCCAATCTGGCGCCGGTGCTGATCGTACCCCTTTTCTACAAGCTGACGCCGCTGGGGGACGAGGAGTTGGTGGAGAGACTGGTCAAGCTGGCCGAGCGGGCCAACACCAGCGTGAAGGGTGTGTTCAGCATCAACCTGAGCAGCAAGACCAAAGCGGCCAACGCCATGGTGATGGGTCTAGGGAATACGCGGCGCATCGTGCTGGGTGACACGCTCCATGGGGAGTACAGTGCCGATGAGATAGAGACCATTCTGGCCCACGAGTTGGGGCATCAGGTGCAGCACGACATGTGGTGGGGGCTTCTCTTGCAATCGGCGTTGACGTTGATCGGCCTCTACCTGGCGCACGTGGTGTTGAGGTGGGGGGTGAGGGTGATGGGCTTCTCCGGCGTCGACGACATTGCGGCGCTGCCGCTGCTGGCGCTGGTCTTGGGCGGGTTCATGGTGGTCACGGGTCCGTTGGGCAATGCGTTCTCCCGCTGGCGGGAGGGGATGGCCGACGACTATGCGTTGCGCATCACCGACAAGCCAGAAGCGTTCGTCTCGGTGATGGTGAAGCTGGCCAACCAGAACCTGGCCGATGTGGACCCCGAGCCGTGGGTGGAGCTGATTCTGTACAGCCATCCCGCCATCAACAGGCGCATCCAGCGTGGGGAGAGTTATCAGCGGCAGGGGAGGGGAGGTTGTGGCGCGGAGGCGTGAGGGCTGACTCGCTGAGGCCAGTTGCGATCTGGACGGGGCGAGGGAGAATGGAGATCCTTCTGTCTGGTGGTAGATGTTGGAGCATGCCATCGTCCTGCACAAGGCGGGCGATACGCGTGATCGACTGAGGAACCGGGTGGCGGAGGTCAAGGCTGAGTATAGCCTGGAGCGGATGAACAGCGGATGGCGTTGGACGAAAGGATGAACTAGTGGAGTTCAGCAGGCGGGGGAACCTGCAGAAGTACCGTAATCGCAACCCTTTGCAGCGGTTTCTGATCTGGAATTTCCACCGTCGCGTGGGGCGATTCGTGGCGGCGAGCGGAGCCAGGACGATTCTGGATGTTGGTTGCGGCGAGGGGTTCACCATCGACCGTCTTCTGAGGGTGGATGGACACCTGCCGATTCAGGGTGTGGACTATGATTGGGAGGCCCTCCTTCACGCCAGGGAGAAGATACCCGAGATCTTCTTGCAGAGGGGCGATGTGCTGCGCTTGCCCTACAGCGGCGACAGCTTCGAATTGGTTCTCTGTTTGGAGGTGCTGGAGCATCTGCCAGATCCTCTTCCCGCGTTGAAGGAGTTGCAGCGGGTGTCTTCGCACCATTGCTTGATCAGCGTTCCCAACGAGCCTTTCTTCATGATCTCCAATCTGTTGCGTGGGAAGAACGTACGAGCTTGGGGCAACGATCCGGAGCACCTCCAGCAGTGGAGGGCGGCGCAGTTCCGGCGCATGTTGAGGGAGTACTTCGAGGTGGTGAGGGTGTACTATCCTTTTCCCTGGGTGGTGGCACTGTGCCGGACGTGACGGTCTGATGTTGCACGTGAAACATGTCTGAAGCCCCTGTGTCATCTTGCGACTACGAAGGGTACGACTACCGCGGCCGTTTCTGGGTCGGACGGGACTATGAGGATGCCGTCGAAAGGATCGCCCTGAGAAGGCTCTTGCCCCCGCACGGCGGCCGTCTGGTGGAGATAGGCGCCGGGTATGGCCGCCTGGGCGATCTGTACGCCCGGTACCAGCAGGTGATCCTCGTGGACCCGGCCAGGTCTCAGCTACGGGAAGCTCAGAAGCGCTGGGGCACCGGCGGTAGGTTCATCTACGCGGTGGGCGATGTGCATCGTCTCCCCCTCAGCACGGGCGGCTCGGATGTGGCCCTCACCGTGAGAGTGCTGCACCATGTGGCCGACGTCCCGGCAGCGTTTCGAGAGATCCACCGCATCTTGCGCCCCCAAGGGAGATACATCCTGGAGTACGCCAATAAGCGCAACCTGAAGGAGGTCGCTCGCTACCTCTCCGGGCGTTCCAAGAGAGCACCCTTCTCCTCGCAGCCGGTGGAGTACGCACCCCTGCATTTCAACTTCCACCCCTCCTACATTGAGGGGGGACTGTTAGAGGCTGGTTTCTCTGTGGAGAAAACCCTGGCGGTCTCCTCCCTCCGGCTCGGCCTCCTCAAGCGGCTGCTTCCCCACTCGTGGCTGGTCCGCATAGATGGCCTGCTCCAATCGCCCACTGCCGCCCTGAACCTGGCCCCTAGTATCTTCCTTCTGGCGCGAGCCGGGAAGGAAGAGGAGAGAAGCGACGGGCTGTTCCGTTGCCCCTCTTGTGGGGCTGAGGATCTGGAGGAGAGAGCCTCTTTGGTTCTCTGTAAGGGGTGCGGGCGTGAGTGGCCCATAGTGGATGGCATCTACGACTTCCAAATGTGACGAACCTGCCCAGCGGGTTCATGGCGAGGCAGGCATCACCGGCGGGCCGCGGAACCTGGTGGCACCGTGACACGCGGCCGCCACGACGGAGCGATCTGCACCCGGTGTGCAAGGTGGATTGGAGACGTGGCCCACATCGTGTATGATCCTTGGCAGTGCACTACTCATCCATTGGTGGAAGGTCGCACGAGATGAAGAGGTGGACGCATCCAGGGGGCAAACTGCGGGAACTGGGGGCCGAGGCTCTTACAGATAGGGAGCTCCTGGCCATACTCATGAGGGTAGGTCGGCCCACTGGGGTGCCTCAGGGGCATAGTGCGAGAGATGCTGGCCGACGAACTGGGGCAGATAGACCGGTTGGTGGAGCCGATGCTGCGGGGGGATTGAATCGCGAAGACGCGAAATGGCGAATGGCGCGAAAGGGATTGTGATAGAGCACCGAGGCGAAGGGGCGTGCGATGAGGAGAGGTGAAGGATGAGCTCGGGTCGCTCATACAAGGGGTATGATTTCGATGATGGTACTGGAGCCATAATCGGAGCCTGCATCGAGGTTCACAAGACCCTTGGCCCAGGATTCCGGGAGATCACGTACCAGCGGGCGCTGGCATTGGAACTCGAAGCCAAGGGTCTCGACTACGGCCGCGAAGAGAAGATACCTATCTACTACAAGGACAGACGTATAGACACTCGTCGGGTGGACTTCATAGTCGAAGGGTGCATCGTGGAGATCAAGGCCAAGCGGGAGTTTGACCCGGAGGACTACATTCAGGCACTGTCGTATTTGAAGGCCTCCGGCTACCCAGTGGGTTTGCTGATCAACTTCGGCAGTAAGAAGGCCGAGTTCAAGCGCCTGGTGAACAGTGCAGGCTCTGACACCACGTAGCCACAGTTGGGTGGCGGCTCGTCACCATATTCGCGGAATTCGGGTAGCTATTCGTGTAATTCGCGATTCAGTGGCCGCACCGTTCGATACGTGCTCCACTTGGTTCCACGTTCCTCGGGATGCTTCGGACGTACAGAGCCCACGACTACAGGTACAACGCTGGGCGTGGCAGAGGAGATGGAGAACATAGACCGGCTGGTGGAGCCGATGCTGCGGGGTGATTGGATCGCGAAGACGCGAAATGGCGAATGGCGCGAAAGGGATTGTGACAGAGGACCGGGTTGCACGCGGTGTGGCAGGGGCATATCAGTGCTGCGGCGAAAGCCGTTCCGGGCGTGATGAAGGGCCCTCACCGGTAGTTGATTCCGGGGTGGCATGTGGTGTAGAATGGATTTGAGGAGTTGGAGTGCAGTTTGTGTGCTGCAGCCCAGCCAGAACAAGGGCGGCGC
>JAUWLF010000178.1 GCA_030613785.1 Chloroflexota bacterium
GTCAACCACAAGGTCGTACAACGTCTTCATCAACTGTGGGACTTGCGACTCTTGCGCCGTACTCGACGGCCCAAGCCCAGTAAGGTGCGGCAGGCCATCGTCGAGGCCGGTGAACGTGCCAATCTGGTAGCGCAGCTGGAAGAGATTAGGCTTTTTCAGGTGGCTTACACGGATTTCACCGAGCTGCTGTATGCGGATGGTCAGCGCAAAGCCCATCTGATCCCCATCATCCGCCATGTATGCAAGACGGCCTACGGTTGGGCACTTGGCCAGGGACCGGATACAGCCACGGCGCTGCGGGCCTGGGAACGAGCCAAGGAGACCTTTCGTCAATTGGACATCCCAAACAAAGGCATAATTCTCCACCACTACCAGGGCTCGGCTTTCATCAGCTACGCCTGGACCGGACAATTGCTCCTGAAGGATGCTGTGCGGCTGTCGTATACCCTGCGGGGGTTTAAGGACAACCCAGAGATGGAGTCTTTCATCGGCCACTTCAAAGCGGAAGGACGCTCGTTGTTCCTCGACGCCCAGAGCATCGCCGAGTTGGCCACGGTGGTCGACAGCCGGATGGTGTACTACAACACCGACCGGCGACACTCCAGCATCGGCTACGTGCCGCCTCTGACGTACATCGAACGGGTACGCGCTGGCTCGACAAAGGGATCGTCGCCGGGAGTCTGAGCAAGATGTCACGAATGATTCAATTATTGGTTCGTTCAAGTCGATTTGACCCAAATGGCATATCGGTGTATAATGGTAACCGACCCAAAGGGAAGGCGAGAGGAATCGGTTACTCTTCCGGTTCATCTCGTCTTTCAATTCCGGTTGGCGTTCCCTCCTGGAGGCAGTGGCTCTGGCAAGGCCAGAGTCTCACACGAAACACACGTCCAACTGGTACAACTTTTGGGGTACACCCCAGTCATCCATGCTGACGATTGCCGCTTTCGGCTTTCCGCGGGATGTCAACACAATACGCTCTCGCCCATATGCCACACGGTTGACCAGATCAGAGACTTCTCTCTTCACCCCTCCAATGCTGACGCGCATGTGTGTCACGCGTCTCACCTCCGATTGCAACTTCCTGATATGCAGTACAATGCAATCCTATCCGTGTGTCAAGTTGGAAGACCCTCCTTGCGTTCAAAGGCTGGAGCCGGTAGCTAATGATTGCAGTAGTAGCTGTTCAGTAGCCAGGCTGCTCATTTCATGTCCTCGGTTACGCTTGCTTGTGTTTCTGATGCGGGTCATGGAGCATGATCCGGGCCGTCAGGGAAACGTAGTGGTGCATCGTGTCCAGGGAAACAAGAATCCGGCGAACACGAGGAGTGGCAAGCGCTCTCAGGAAGATCACGCCTGGCTGCGTATGGATCGATAGCATCAGCGCGGAATCACGCATCCACTGTGAAGCCCAGGCCATTCCGGGGCACCGCTATGGGATTGAGGCCTGGGGCAGCGCACGGCCGGCTCCGGAGAACCGGACGCAGTGCATCGCCGGTGGAGTTGTCGCTGGGCCGGGATCTGACCGGCGAGGGGAATTGGCGAGCCGTTTCGGTGATGTGGTACCACTGGGACGCGACCGGAGAGGATACATGGGTACACACCCGGATCGTCGTCCGGGTCACTGGCGAGACCTTCTCAATCATCCTGAAGGGCTGTCATCCGTTCGCCGCGCAGGGGGCGCGACGCTGTTTGACGATGTGCGCGTGTTGGACCTGGGGTCGCAGGAGAGGCTCAGAACGGTTAGCGGCAAAAGCGTGCAGCCTCCGGAGAAGAGAGGCACGGCGTCATCGCCCTATTCGATTCGTCCCTCGTGTGGGCCAATCGGGTAAGTCATCCAGAACTGGAACCCCATGGCTACGCCCGATCCTTCCCCTCTGTTGCTGGTTGCCGCCCTTTCATCGCCCAAAGGGAGCCCGGCCGGGCGCAGGCGGGTTCGCCCACGCCCGGCCAGCCGGGACCCTACTGCCCCTGGACGGACTTTGCCGCGTACCACTCGCCGAGGGCGCTCCACCGGGCAGAGCTAACCGTGGCGATGGCCTCGTAGTCGGGAGCATAGTGCGCGGCCAGGGCAT
Organism: Chloroflexota bacterium; assembly: GCA_030613785.1. Taxonomy (GTDB): domain Bacteria; phylum Chloroflexota; class Anaerolineae; order UBA7937; family B3-Chlor; genus JAUWLF01. The sequence continues at coordinate 2,076 of JAUWLF010000178.1, forward strand.
TCCAGCGCGCCGCGTCAGCAGCGCGGGCCCCGGACTTGTCGAAGTACTCACCCAGGGCGGTCCACCGGGCGGAACTGACCGCGACGATGGCCTCATAGTCGGGGGCATAGTGCGCGGCCAGGGCGGTCCAGCGGGCCGCGTCGGCAGCACGGGCCCCGAACTTGTCCCCGAAGTACTCCCCCAGGGCGGGCCAGCGGGCGGAACTGACCGCGGCGATGGCCTCATAGGCGGGGGCATAGTGCGCGCCCAAGGCGCTCCAGCGGGCAGCGTCGGCAGCGCGGGG
>JAUWLF010000106.1 GCA_030613785.1 Chloroflexota bacterium
CCGAGAGCAACGTGTCGCTTTCCTGAAGGTGGAGCCTGACATCGAGGGTGAACATCCCCTGGCAGAGGTTCTCCTCGAAGAAGGGTTTCGGCGTGCCTGGCGTGCGATCCAGCCGTCCAACACGATTGCAGTGGATCTGGAGGGGGGCCAGGAAGAGATTCTGATGCGGATGAAGTACAAGACCCGCTACAACATCCGCCTGGCGGAGCGGAAAGGGGTTACCGTGCGCGAGGGAGCGCAGGAGGACCTGCCGGCCTTTTATCGCTTGCTGGAAGAGACCCGCGCCAGGGACGCCTTCGCCATTCACGGGCAGGAGTACTATGAGGAAGCCTGGCGTATCTTCGCCCCGCAGGGTCGGGTGAAGCTGCTCCTGGCCTATTACGACGGGGAACTCCTGGCCGGGTTGATGGTCTTCGCCCTTGGTTCCAGGGCCTGGTACTTGTACGGCGCATCCTCTGACAGGCACCGGAACCTGATGCCCAACCATCTCCTCCAATGGCGTGCGATGAGCTGGGCGAAGGAACGAGGCTGCACGACCTACGACCTTTGGGGGATCCCGGAAGAGGCCGGCTCGGGGCGGGAGGACATGGAGGCGGTGCTGAAACGGGGCGGGTTGTGGGGGGTGTACCGATTCAAGCGCGGCTTTGGAGGGAGGGTAGTGCGGCACTCTCTTTCGTACGACTACGTCTACTCGCGGTGCGTGTACTGGCTGGGGACGGAGGTGTATCCTCGGTTGCGCGGGCCAGTGGGGGGATGACATCGCTCTAGACTGCAAGCTCCGCACCCTTGGGTCAGAATGGCGGTAAGCACCCGTGCCGGGTTGCTCAAGAGGAGTTGACCTATCACTTGCTTTGTCATACAATAGCTGTGGAATTGAAGTGAATGCTAGAGGCTGGTGAGCGGCGAAGACGCAGTAGTGTGCGCGGACGGGTCTTGCACAATCATGCAGCAAGGCTGATGCTGGGGGAAGGCGGAAAACGGGAGAACCGTCGTACCGCAACATAGGAGAGCGACATGTCAGGCCACTGTGTCATGATTGGCGACATAAAGGGGTCGAGGGATCTGGATGAATGGGGCAGCGTTTTCGAGAAGTTGCAGGCTGCTTTGAAGCAGATCAACAGGGAATTCTCACATGACATCCTGGTAGAGTTCGTGCCGACTGCCGGAGATGAGTTCCAAGGGGCGCTCAGAGATCCGAAACACGCGTATGCCGTCTACGCTTCTATCAAGCGTGGATTGCCCGTTGGCTTCTATTGGGGGATTGGCATCGGGGATATTGAGAAGCCGCTAAAGAGAGACATCGGCATGAGGGGGGATGCGTTCTACAGAGCCAGAAGCGCGCTAGAGTTCTGCAAGAAGCGAAAGCGCAACGTCGTGCTAAGATCTTCGGATACAACCAGTCTAGCCGATGAGACGATCAATACGTTGCTGCACTTTATCGAGGTCATGGAGAATTCCTGGACAAAGAGGCAACGCGAGGTATTGGATTACTATAGGTTGCATCCAGATTACACCTATGAGCAGTTGGGTAGTCATTTCGGTATTGCGAAGCAATCAGTACGAGACATATTGAAGGCCGGGGATTGGGACCTAATCACCGAGGGCGAAACTGTGGTGAACAGACTCCTGCAGGATATGTGTTCGCACTCGGAAGAGAGCGACGACTGATGGCGTAGCATCCATGAGTAAGCCGGATTTGGGTGACAACCAGAAGTAAGCCACAGGCGGGTGACAACCAGAAGTAAGCCACAGGTAGGTGACAACTTAGAGGTGGGCCAAGTACGCGTCACAATGGGAAGTAAAGCAGGAGCGCTTCACAATGCGAAGTAAGCAAGAACGCCTTACAGTGGGGAGTAAGGCAAAACTGCCTTACAATGGGAAGTAAGCCACAAATGCCTTACCGAGGCATCAAATGACATTCTCTGAAATCGTCCTCGCAAGACTACTGATCTACTCCTTGTCGTATGTGCTAGCTGTTGTGCTCGGGCACTTCTTTGTACGTCACGTCATCTTGCCTAGGTTCGCGACTAAAGAGTCAGAAGGGCTGAAAGGGGCTGGCACTGCTATCGGCTGTCTGGAAAGAGCTCTTACACTAACCTTCGTGCTGGTAGGTCAATACGAAGCACTTGCTCTAATCCTTGCTGCGAAATCCGTAGCTCGTTTTGAAGAACTGAAAAGGAGAGAGTTCGCGGAGTACTACCTGATTGGAACCCTCTCCAGCATGGTATTTGCCATGCTTGTAGGCATAATCGCGTCGTGGTTCCTCACCTTGCTGTGAAGTCTCAAAGGCACGACAAAGGGTTCAATCGGGCTGGCTTCGAGGGATCGCCTGCGCCTCCGGAGTCTGACGTGCGGGAGGTGCTCAATTACGTACGGGCGCTTGAGTACGGGCTGGAGCGCCTTGAGACTCTGCCTGTGAGCAAGCGCCTGATTGGGGAACTGCATGAACGTCTTATGGACGGCGTGCGCGGCGACCACTCTACTCCAGGCGAGTTCCGCCGAACACAGAACTGGATCGGCGTACCAGGGTGCACCCTGAACGAGGCCGAGTTCGTGCCGCCACCGGCGGCTGAAATGCAGGGAGCACTCGATGCCTTCGAGAAGTACCTGCACACGGAGGATGCCTATCCTCCACTGGTGCGCTTGGCATTCATTCACTACCAGTTTGAGGCGATTCATCCCTTTGTAGATGGAAACGGCCGCATCGGGCGGCTGCTGACCTCCCTTCTTCTGGTGCAGTGGAAGTTGCTGCCCTTGCCACCACTCTACTTGAGTGCCTTCTTCGAGCAGCATCGTCAGGACTATTATGATCTGCTCAGGGCGGTGAGTGAACGGGGCGCTTGGCGCGGATGGGTAGAGTACTTCCTGCACGGCGTCGCGGAGCAGGCTCGAGATGCCAGTGCGCGCACAGCGCTTGCAGGACCTGCAACTGGATTGGAGGAAGCGACTGACTGGAGTTCGTTCGTCTCTGCCGCTACGCCTTTCGGACATCTTGTTTGAATCGCCGCTCCTGACGATCCACAGGCGGAGCGGCTCCTCGACGTCAAGTACGACACGGCCCAGAGCAACATTGGCAAACTCGTTGACGCGGCCATCTTGCAGCAGATAGGGAAATCCTCCTACGGCAAGTCGTTTGTAGCCTTGGAGATCCTTGAGATCATCCGCGAGGATGAAGCGTGATGCGCTAGAATTCCAGTTATGGCTAGCAATCTGGAATTCTAGACAAGACAATTCTAGTTGGCTCGAATTTCCAAGCGGGGCTGCACGACCCACGAGCTCGGGACATGCTCCAAAAGGCGGGGTCGGAGGAGGAGGACATGGAGGCCGTGCTGAAGCGGGGCTTTGGAGGGAGGGTAGTGCGGCACTCTCCTTCGTACGACTATGTCTACTCGCGGTGCGTGTACTGGTTGGGGACGGAGGTGTATCCGCGCTTGCGGCGGCCACTGTGCCCGTGGCCGCCACGCTGGCCCGCACCTGCTGGGGTATAGGTATAACGTGCCACCAACCAGACTTGACAAACGCGCCTTGGTCTTGTACAATGTCGCTGACGGAGAGTCATGACTGCGGGCCAGAACAGGGGCTCGCCAGTCGGTCCATGCAAGCGCTCTGTCCGCAGTAGTGGGGAGGACACAGAATGAACGTGCCCAGGCCCGGGATGATCATTCGGGGACCAGAAGGTGAGGAAACCTTACGGCTTGAGGAGTTTCTCGGACGTGGGGCTTTCGGCGAGGTGTTCAAGGCGACTGAGGTGAGTACCGGGGTCCCTTACGCTGTGAAGTTTCCTGCCGTGGGGGCGGTGGAACGTGGCGATGAAATGAGAGCTTTCTTGAACGAGGTTCAAGCGGCGAGCCAGGTGCAACATCCGAACGTGGTGCGCGTTGTGCATGTGGAGCCAGCACCCACCAACCTCCCGCCGTACCTAGTCATGGAGTTCATCGAAGGCGGAACGCTCAGGCAGCGTCTGGAAGACTACCGCAGTTCGGGCGAGTTGGTGCCCCCCCAGTTGGTTCGCAAGTGGACTGAAGGACTCGCCCAGGGGATCGCCGCGGTGAACGACCACGTAATCCATAGGGATCTGCGCCCGGAGAACGTGCTGATGAAGGGCGACATCCCTTTGATCGCGGATTTTGGCATTTCCAAGGTGGTTGGCGCCATCACCCGCAACAAGACCTTCAAAGGTGGTCAGCACATTCTCTACATGGCGCCGGAAGGCTGGAAGATGGAGAGAAACGAGATTCAGATAGACATGTATTCCCTGGGGATCGCACTGTTTGAGATTGCGACGCTCAAGTATCCCTTTGAACGGGCACCGGATCCGCAGGACATCGACGCCGTGCGGCGGATGCATCTGTTCGAACACCCGAGGTCTCTTCGCGAACTTCGCGACGATTTGCCAGTCGGCCTCAGCCACGTCATAGCTCGTCTTATGGAAAAGCGTCCTCAGGAGCGGTTCTCGAATTGGTCGGAGCTGGCGCAAGCCCTGAACCGAGCTTGGGCCACATCTGAAGCGGATAGCGCAGGTCCCTCAGGAGTGGTGACGGACCTTCTCGACGAGACGCAGCGGGTTTACGATGTACTAGCGCGGCAGCGACTTGAGGACGAGAAACGAGTGGCAGCGAAAGAAGAGCGGCGGCGGCTGGACCTACATCAGATGGAAAGGTTGATGGACGATCTGCGCAACGCCGTCACTCAGTACAACGAGCAGAGCAGTCTGGGTATCATCGAAGTAGACTGCCATCCCCAGCGCCGACACTGTTGGTTTGAGCTTCCATTCGCGAGTCAGATGTCTTTGGGATTCGACTGGATTGACCCGCCACTCAGCCTAAGAAAGGGGCAGGTTCGGTTTTTCGGACTCTTGAAGGATGACGATGGTGGTGGCCTGAACTATTTGCTATGCAGGAAGGACGAATCAGATCTATATGGCAAGTGGGTTGCCTGTTGCGTCACTCGAAGCCCTGCCGTGCACCCGCGACACTTGCCTGCGAGGCCCGAGCCCTTCGGTCTACCCCGAGAGGAGATAAGCGAGATCCAAGTCGCCGAAGACGCAGTGCACATCTACGAGGTAGACTTCACCGAGGATGTGCAAGATGCATTCGTGCACGCGGTGCTCTCCAACATGCGTCGCCAGAGGAGCACCTGACAGGACTCGACGCCTAGCATCTCACTTCTGTGACACGAGCTTTCTGTAGAGGCCTTGGGTGGTGCTCACACGTCTGCCAGGCAAGGCAGTTGCTGAAAGACCACTTCGCGAGGTGCCAAGATGGGCCGCCTTATCGACATTCATGAGATAGACGAGTTCTCGGAAATCGTGACCGTTGACGGTAAGGCCGTCACGGACGAGATACTCTCCAACATTCGACACTTGGACGAAAAAAGAGAAATGGAACCTTTTCTTCGCCAGATTCTGTACGATCCAAATGAGACGCCACATGGACCCACCGAGATAGCTGACATATTGACTACGCATGTTCACGTCAGGGGGGAGAGAAAGCTGGCTGCTTTCGTATTGAAGGGTAAGAGTTGGCCAAAGGTCTCTGCTCGGGACGTGGCGCACCAATTGACACGGGTACGACAGGTTCAGGGCATATGCCTGTTGGTACTCTCGGCGGTCGGAAGCATTCAAGACAATGCTCAGCGGGACTTCTTCCAGATTGCGTCGGATGGAGGATACGACCATCTGATTATTGATGCTGGGGATTTGGCACGCTTGCTTATCGCTTATGAGAAGATCTGTGCGAGAGATGGAACGCCATATGACGAGACTGGGATGTGTCGCAAGGGACACTCGCTGGATGACGGTATCCGTATTGAAATTGATGTAAGGGAAGGAATGCGGTATAGCGTATTGAAGCTTAGGGACGTGAGCCATGGTGGGGCGAAGAGATATGCGGCTACTATCCTCTTGGACAGACACTATCCAAGGGATGTCGTAAGAGAGGCTATCCAGGAAGCGACACATGCTTTGCGACACCAGAACTACTACCGCAACGAACACACTAGATCGCGATGGGATGAGACGCCCGCCCATGTAGTGTGGCTGTTCATCGCGCATGACTTGGAGGATGTGGGGACCGCCAACTGGGTCTGTCGCAGCATGTGGGTAGATTCATCTCTGCCAGGCCCGTTCCATCCGTTGCCTCTGAGAGCTGACGAGTGGCTGGATGATATCGCAGTAGCATGGAACGATCAGTATAGAGTGCTCAAGCGCTTGTACGCAGAGAACCGGGGCACAAAACAGCAGGTGGTGGAAGGTCTTCAAGCCATACTGGAACCGATGGTCCGGTCTGCGAAGAGGGCTATTGACCTCTTTGGGCAGTACAGTGACGGACGTATGTCCGAGGAGGACTTCGTCTCAGCAATGCAGAAAATGGAACCTCAGGTGAGAGAACTCTACCTTGAATCAGGGAGGATTCCTCTGCCCCCTCAGGATTGCGGGGACTACGAGCAGGCGTGTCAAGTCGTCTTCGCTATCATTGACAACGTGTTCCTCTTCTATTCGGAGAGGGGGCTGCGCACGTGGCCGAAGGAGAACAGAGATTGGCTGATGCAGGACGCTGTGAAGCGATTGCGGGGTGAGATGAAAAGGGTGGAGTTCGAGGAGGGCAAGCTCGACTGATTGTGTGGAGCCGCATGACCCTGGTTTACCTGCCCACGGGGGTTCTTGAGATCATCGAGTGAAAGCTGGCCTTCATTGGTGCAGCCTAATGCAAGTTCGTGGCAGAGTACTTTCCTTCTGCGGCTGGCAAGAGGTGCGAGCCGAAGGTTGAGTTGAATGAAGAACCAATACTTCGGTGACATCAACGACTATCGGAAGTACGGCCTGCTTCGCGTGCTATCAGGGTTCGGGAAGATCAAGACGGCTGCGTGCTGGATGTTGACACCGGATGACGGTCGCACCGATGGATCATTCACCGACTACCTCCATCAGCCTGACAAATGGCGCCACTACGATCCTCCCCTTTTCGACTACCTCAGAGAGCTGGTGTTCCACCAGAACCTCCGCGACGTTCGTGGCGCGGAGACAGCAGCGATACTGCCCTCGTGTCGCTTTGCGCCAGGGCTGCTGCCCGATGACGCGAATGGTCGCGCCGCCTATTTCCAGACCTTCGCTAGTGTGGCCGAGGGCTGCGACCTGATCTTCTTCGACCCCGACAACGGCATCGAGGTCCCGTCGAAGCGCTACGGTCGCAAGGATTCCTCGAAATACGTCTACTGGCGTGAGATCGAGGACGCCTTCGACGCTGGATATTCCCTCCTCATCTACCAGCACTTCCCCCACGTCAAGAGAGGCCCGTATACCAGGAGCAAAGCACGCGAACTGGCGCAGAAGACTGGTGCCCAGGAGGTGCTTTCCTTCCGCACCCCCCGTGTGCTTTTCCTACTCGCACCACAGGAAGGGCGGCTGGAGTTCTTCCGAGCACGCAGTCTCGGGGTCACAGACGTCTGGAGCTCGCGGATTGCCGTGGTCAGACACAAGTGGTAAGCTGCACAAACGGGGTGCACGCCGTTCGGAGCACCTTCTCCTCCAGACGAATCCCTTGGCCATTCCTTCACGAGCCACCACTGACAGCAGGGGCGTTCCCCAGGGGGACCTGGCGTTGTATGTCGGTGGTAGTACCATAATGGAAGCGTTGAAGAACGCCAACATCGGGGGTGGCGTCGGTGGGGTGAAGCTCACGCTACCACGGGACGTCGGTGTGCGCGTGGATGTTGAGAAAGGTCTGAGCGGGGTGGATGCCAGTGGCTTCAGTAGAGAAGGCGATGCCTACGTGAACGATGCCTATGGCGAGTCAGACGTGACGCTGTTCATCGACCTCAAGGGCGGCGTCGGCCGGGTTGAGTTGAACCTGTCAGACTAGTCGGAATCTGTCGGAGGACGTACGTCATGCCCCTAACACGAATCCTGCGCTTAGGTTTGCGGCAGTTTGCGGCCGGAATGCTATCAGTACTCACCTTAGGAATTCTCAACCGGGTGATGAAGGTGGAGTTTGGCCTGAACCTGACCTTGGTGAGCGTAGTCATCGGAATCCACTATTTCGCCGCTGTTGTCGCAATCCCCTTTGGTCACCGCTCTGACCGACGCCCGTGGCGAGGTTACCACCGCACCCCGTACATCGTCCTCGGTACGATCCTTACCGCGTTGAGCACGGCGCTGGCGCCTTTCGTGGCCTTCTTCCTCGCCAGCCAGGGTGGGTCGCTGCCCGCAGTGGCACTCGGCGTGGCCCTTTTCCTGCTCATGGGTGTTGGGATGTACGTGGCAGGCACGGCTTACCTCTCGCTCATCACCGACCTCACCGTTGAGGAGGAAAGGGGCAAGGTGGTCGCCATCACGTGGGCGATGATGATGGTAGGTATCCTGGTTGGGGTCTTCGTGAGCATTCGACTGATGGAGCATTACACCCCGCAGGGCCTGGTATTGCTCTTTTTGGTGATGGCCGGGCTGCTGGTGGGCCTCACCGCACTGGCCATCTGGGGCCAGGAACAGCGCGGACCCGCTCGGCTTTCGCAGGACGCGCTGACTCTGAAGCAGGCCGTGCGGCTTCTCACCATCAGCCAGCAAACGCGCTTCTTCTTCGCTTTCCTTTTTTCAGGCATCTTCTTTCAGTTCGTGCAGCAGATGGTCCTGGAGCCCTTCGGTGGCGATGTCTTCGGCTTGAGCCTGAAGGAAACGACTCTGTTCAATGCCTATCAGATGGTCGGCGTGCTACTCGGAATGGCATTGAGCGGCGCCTGGCTGGCGCGACGAGTTGGCAAGAAGGCTACGACGGGGCTGGGCTCGGCTGTGACGGGAATCGCCTTCGCCCTGCTGGTGCTAGCTTCGCTAGGCGGGTATCTGCCTTTGGTGAGACCGGGGATCTTCGTTACTGGGCTGGGAATGGGCATATTCACAGTGGGTGGTCTGTCCTTGATGATGGACCTCACTGTGAAGGAGCAAGTCGGGCTGTTCATGGGGGCCTGGACCCTGGCCCAGGCTTTGGCCAACGGCCTGGCGTCGGTGGGAGGAGGCATACTCCACGATGCCGGGTTGGCCCTTTTCGCCTCGGAAGCGGGGGCCTATGCGCTGGTTTTCGGGGTGGAGGCGGCGGGATCGCTGGCGATAATCGCCCTCTTGGTCCAAGTGGATGTAAGAAGGTTCCGAACGGAGGTGGGGGAGTTGTCCTGGCATCTGTTCGGCGAGCCAGAATAGGCGTCGGCGCGGGTCAGTCGACGACCTATCTGGATTCATTTCGGCCACATGTCATCTCTCGTTCAGGGAACAGAGGTGGCAAGTGGCCAGCCCGTCCACAGTTGCCCAGGAGCTTGCCGATCGCCAGTGTGTGGAAGGTATCCTCAGGAGCTCTTGGCTGAGCTGGACCTCCTCAAAGGGGTTCGCAGAGTGCAGGTCTCACTCGTTGCCGTTCTCAAAGACAGATCGTGACACTCCCCGCGCCCGGACATGGCTTGACGCTGCATCGCGTTTCCGATATACTACTCCACAATACGATCTGGGTGTGGCGAGGGTCTGAGGCCCGGCGCCCAGCCCGGTGGATCACTCAAGTAGAGCATCACGACTGGATACCTCGGTCATCCTCAAGTGGTTGATCAACCAGGGATACGAGGTCATCTGCTTCGCCCCCGTAGGTGCTCTGGCAAGAGCTGCTTGTTGCGTGTGCAGAAGCTTCGACAAAGATCGAGGGCTGTCGGCGGAACGCCCGAACGAGGTGAAGACGTGGGAGTGCTGGGTGTACTCACCTGTGAGGTTCTGGAGTTGGAGTTTGCTCATCTGCTGGCGACAGATCCAGAAGTTGACCGGATCACTGTGTTCAACGATGAGCGGTCCGCGCGACTGGTCGGGGCGCTTGAGATGCAGGGAAGCCCGGACTTGAGGAGGGTTTCCAGGATCGAGGAGTTTGCACCCGGCTCGGGCCGTGGTATGGAAGTGCTGATTCGGGTGCTGGAACTGGGACTGCACATCTGGCCGAAGAAGCTTCGGGCCGCGTTGTTGGAAGCGGTCCATGAGATCAGTCCTCACGTGGATGCCCTGCTCCTGGGATATGGCCTATGCGGAAACGCCCTGGAGAAGCCAGAGGAGTTGCTGTCGGACGTCGGCGTGCCGGTGTTCATCCCCACGGATGGGGCTCACCCCGTGGACGACTGCGTGGGTTTGCTCATTGGAGGGCGCCAACGGTATTACGCTGAGCTGTGCAACGTTGCGGGAACCTTCTTCATCACACCTGGGTGGTCATACCATTGGCGGCGCATGTTCGAGCGGGAGTTCGGGGGCGTGAGCCTGGAGATGGCGAGACGGATGTTCAAGCACTACGAGCGAACGCTCCTGATTTCGAGTCCCATCATGCCTCAAGATGAGATGACCAGCAACGTGGAGGAGTTCAACGATATGTTTGGATTCCGCGTGGAGGGGTGCGATGGGACGTTGAGTATTCTGATGGGCGCGTGGGCGGCGGCCAAGGAGTCTCTGAATTCGCAAACGAACAACACCTAGTATCCTCTGAGTGCAGCATCGACTTTCGCTTCGGCTCTTCGCTGGCACCTGGGACGCACCCCCTTCGACCACATGACGAGCGGACTTCAGCGAATCGCTACGCCGTGTTGTCCTTTGTCCTTGCAACGCCCAGTGTCCACGAGAAGAGGAACAACAATCCTGGCGCTGCCACGAGCGCAAAGAACGGTCCACCGGGAACAGCGGCCGTCCATGATCCGCAGCGCCGCGTAGAAGGCCAGGAGGCTGCCGATGGTAATGGTTCCTCCTAATCCTTCCCAACGCCAGGCCAGTATCATGCCCAGGCAAGTGCAGAACGGAAACAAGAACAGTCCGAGCAAGTCACGGAACTCGGTCGGCGCGGGCGCGTGGGGGTAGACTAGCTCCCCTACTAGAATCAACAGGACGAAGCCGATACTGGCGATGCTCCAGCCTCTGGCAATCCATCGGATGGCGCGATTCAGCCCACTGGGCTCAGCCGATGAGTCGTTCATGGGATTCCCGTATTGCCCCAATGAAGCGATCTTCCATAGGGCGCGGCGCCTAACGTCCTTGCCGTGAAAGGAGTTCTGCTGGATGCTCCAGTCAGCTACCCGGTGCCTCCTCCGACATTTGGCGTGCGCCTACGGCGTTTGGGCCGCAGGACGAGTTACCAACTTGTCCTACGACGTGACCTCCGTTCACTCCAGGACGTGGATGTTCTTCTTCTTGCACATGTACTTGAGTATCTTTGGCCACAGGGTGATGCTGACCTCTCCCAGGTGCGCATGGTTTGGCAGAAGCATGTAGGTGCGAGCTTGCCCAATGCCACCGCCAGAGTTGGAGGATCACTGTTTGGTGCTTCCTAGCAGTTCTCGTCGTCACGTCCTCATATCCCAGCCACTGGCTGCCCTAGACCTTCGCTCAGGTAGGCGTAGGCCATCGTCGGAGTGTTGAAAGCATAACCGATCTCTCCCTCGGGATCTATCATTACCAGCCCGCCACGGCCTTTCACCTTCTCCTCCAAGATGCGCACGGCCAGCGCCGCTGCCTCCTGCACGGGACTGCCCTTCCTCAGCAAGTCCAACGCAGTCTTGGCCATGGCTACCCTGATGATTGATTCCCCCCAGCCAGTACAGGCAGCTCCACCTACGCTGTTGTCCGCATAGATGCCGCAGCCAATCAAGGGGGAATCGCCGACCCGACCCGGATGCTTATAGGGCGTGCCACCGGTGGAGTTGCCCGCCACTATGTGGGGCCAGCGCGGTCCAAGGCAACGGCGCCCACCGTACCCGTTCCAGGAGCCCCAGGAGCGCGTTGCGGGTCAGATCCCGCATCCTTTCGCAGAGCGTGCCAACGCTTCAATTCCCGCTCTACCATCAGTTCCTCGCGGCTGCACTCCCTCATACCAACCTCACTGGCGAAGAGGGAGGCCCCTGTGCCCACCAGTAGTACATGTTCACTCTCCAATACCTGCCGGGCAAGGGAGATGGGGTTCTTGATGTTTTGGACGGCCGCCACCGCTCCGGCCTGCAAGCCGTGCCCTTCCATAATGGCAGCATCAAGTTCTATGTCGCCTTCGAGGTTCAGGACCGATCCTCTACCGGCATCGAAAGTCGGGTCGTCTTCCATCATCGTAATCGCTCTTTCGACCGCATCCAGAGCGCTGCCTCCCGACCGAAGGATGTTCCAGCCCTCTAGCAAGGCTGCCTCGCATCCTGACTTGGCAGCCTTCCTCAAGTCACGTATTCACTCACCTATAATGTTACCGAAGAGGTATAGTTCACTCAAATGATAATGTTACCGAGGGAACTATGCCCAACGAAGAGAGGATGACGTTGAACGAACGCAGGAAGTATCTCCGACTGATCAAGAAGCGGTATCT
>JAUWLF010000043.1 GCA_030613785.1 Chloroflexota bacterium
CAGTGTAGAAGCCCCCCGCATGGCCTCCCAGCCTCTTCACCGCCCTCTTGAGTACCGTAGTCTTGCCCACCCCAGGGCGGCCGGTAATCAGGATTGTACGCCCCATTCTCACCTCACGCAGAGAAGGTCTGCTTCTTCACCGTGACCGTGTCCAGGAACTCCTCGTCGACCTCCACCCCGATGCCTGGCTGGATAGGAACGGCTATCGTACCGTCGGTATCGACTTCCCAGGGAGGCTCGACGACATCGCGAGCGTAGTAGCGGCTGCTGGCTGAGAGGTCAGCAGGCAAACGGAAATTGGGTAGCGAGCAGAGGGCCACGTTGTGTGCCCTCCCGATGCCCGACTCCAGCAGCCCTCCACACCAGACTGGTATATCATGTTGTTGGCAGATGTCGTGGATGCGCCGCGCCTGATGCAGGCCACCAACACGCGCGGGCTTGATATTGATAACGCGACAGCTCCCGAGTTCGAGAGCCCAACGGGCATGGTCTGGAGTGGTGATGCTCTCGTCCAGGCACAGAGAAGTCCTGATCTGACTTTGCAGCTTGGCATGATCCAGGAGGTCGTCGTATCCCAAGGGTTGTTGGATCATCATCAGGTCGTAGTCATCGAGGGTCTTGAACAGTTCGATGTCGGCCAACGTGTAGGCTGAGTTGGCGTCCAGCATCAGCGGTACCTGCGGGTATGCCTGTCTAACGCGCTCCACGACGTCCACGTCCCAGCCAGGCTTGATCTTGATCTTGATGCGTTTGTAACCCTGTTCCAGGAAAGAGGCTATCCGGTGGAGCAACTGCTGGACGCTCTGTTGGATGCCGATGCTGACTCCACACCCGATTCTGTCTCTGGTTCCTCCAAGAAGGCGGGACAGGGGTCGGCTCACGGCCTTTGCCCTTAGGTCCCACCATGCTTGCTCCAAACCGGTCTTCGCCATGTTGTGGCCGCGCACCGGAGCGAACAACTGGATTAGCTCAGCCGCATCGCTGATCTCGCTGTCCAACACCCAGGGCACCAGGAAGTCCCTCTGGATGTGCCAGCAGGTCTCGGTGGTTTCGTAGCTGTAGAAGGGCTCGGCCATGGAAGCGGATTCCCCAAACCCCTCCAGTCCTTCGGCCCAAGCCTTGACGATGATTATGTCACGGACTGTCTCTCGTCCAAAGCTGGTTTCGAAAGGGTGTACGAGGGGCAGCTTGATGTGTCGCAACTGAACCCGTTCGATGCGCAAGGGGAAATCTCCTTCCTATCGGATCACGAAATCTTGCTGCAAGAGATAGTAGCTGGACCGCCGACCCTCTCTGATTTCGCTGATGAATTCGGTCATAGTGTAGCCAGCGTCGAAGTAGTGGGTGAAGATCTCCCTTGTGTGCTGCCGCCACTCTGTGGCCAACGACATGTCAGCGCTCTTGATGCTTTGGAAGTTGGCCGGTACCTCGATCACTGCGTCTTTTGACGTGGTAAAAAGATCGTACACGGAGGGCCAAAGGAAGCCATCCGGCCCCACCGTGGCCACGTTGACTTGTTTTGCACCACGGTCCAGGACTTCATCCAGGCGGAGCTTTGTCCCCCCTTTCTTGATCCTTTCCTCCACCCGTTTGCTTGTGATCCACCACTCCACCTGGAATCGGTCGGAAGGAAGGCCTACATGCAATGCAGTTGTCATTTCGCCGTAGGTGTCGCGCAGATACGTATCGCAGACCACACCCAGCTTGCAGACGTTCAGATTCGCGTTCAAACTCTCCAGAGGATCGTAGGTCCATGTCACAAGGTCCAGGCCTTGTGAATGGACATGCTCTGCCTGTCTCAGCTTGAGCTGATACCCGACTCCCTTGGCTTGATACTCCGGCACGATTCCCATCATGTGGGAGCAGTGCCTGAGTCGTGCGGGCGCCTTCTCGTCGCCGACGCGTGTCCGGGTCGCACCAAGAAACCCGAAGAGGAAGCCCACCATCTCACCCTCTTCGTTGAACGCGCCCAATACTAAACCACCGTTCTTCTGCGCGGTGATTAAGAGATGGATGGGTACAACAAGGATATCATCCATGCCCCAGGCCCTTTTCTGTACTTCCTCACAGGCGTGGAAGTGCTGAACCTCAGTCACTTTCTCGACTGTGATGCGTTCCTCTGCCACGGCTGGCTCCTCTCGACGACGTGGATCACCGGTTGACCAGACCAAGCATGATCTTGCCTGTCCACGTCCATTCGCGTCACAGCGCTGCGCTGTGGACCGTAGCTATGCTTGTACTTGATGAGGGTGTCGCTCACCGCATCCCATCGTGTGACTCGACCGTTGGTTGCCTCCCAGGTTTCGCAGGGTGTGGGTGCTGCCCACACGGTGGCGTTGATGAAACACAACAGACGCGACAAGGAGGCACCTCACGCACGGACCCTTCGCAAGTACTGCTCTGGCCTTTACTCCGTGCCATCTCGCCAATTATACGGCTGATGCGTAAACGGGTCAATGTCGGCAGCAACAGCCTTGACTGTTGGGGGGCGTTCATGTATTGTTACCGTGGCGACTTGAAAAGGGCCAAGCCTACAAGAGAGGATACGGGAATGCACCTGAAGGCCGATAGTTCCAAGTGTACGGGATGCCGGCTCTGCCAACTGGCCTGCTCCCTTTTTCATTTCCAGGAGAACAATCCCAAGAAAGCATGCTTGGCAATAGTTCCCCGGTTCCCTGAGCCCGGGGTCTTTGAGGTGCGGACCTGTACCCAATGCGGTGAGTGTGCCGAAGTCTGCCCAGTGGAGTGCATTCTCCAGAATGAGAAGGGTGCCTACTACATAGATCGGGATGAGTGTATTGGGTGTCTGGAATGCGTGGAGGTCTGTCCGGAGAGTGTGGTGTTCACCCATCCTGACCACGAGGTACCCTTTGAGTGCGACCTTTGCGGCGAGTGCGTCCACTTCTGCGCCTACGGGGCACTGTACATCGAGTGATCGGCCCATGGGGGCTGCGCAGCGGCCAGAGTCGGTGCCCGTTGGGGGGTGTGTGACGCAAGGAGGCAGGGGATGTATCTCAGGGTAGACAGCTCGAAATGCACAGGATGTAGGCTCTGTCAGTTGGCTTGTTCCCTGTATCATTTCCTGGAGAACAACCCCAAGAAGTCTCGCCTGGCTATAGTGCCTCGCTTCCCAGACCCTGGTGTCTTCGAGGTGCGAACCTGTACGCAATGTGGTGAGTGTGCGGAAGCCTGTCCAGAGGGGTGCATTCTTCAGAATGAGAAGGGCGCGTATTACATCGATGGGGAGCAGTGCACTGGCTGTTTGCAGTGTGTGGATGTCTGTCCCGAAGAGGTGCTCTTCACCCATCCCGAGCACGAGGTTCCTTTCAAGTGCACTCTGTCCGAGGAGTGCGTCTACTTCTGTCCCTACGGCGCATTGTACGTGGAGTGAGGCCCGCAGTCTCAAGGAGGGATTACTATGTTCAATGGATATGGCGGACAAGTATTGAGAGTCAATCTGACAGATGGGGTGGTCAAGAAGTCGGAGCTCGATCCCGAGCTTGCCAGGGATTACCTGGGAGGCCGCGGTTTTGCGGCCAAGATCCTGTACACGGAGCTGAAGGGACGGACAGATCCCCTAGGTGAACACAACAAGCTCATTGTGGCCGCCGGTCCCCTCTCAGGTCTGCTGATCCCCGGCGCGGGAAAGACCACTTTCGCTGCTAAGTCGCCGGCCACCGGCGGTTACGCTGACAGCAATGTCGGTGGCCTGTTCAGCGCCGAGATGAAGTACGCTGGCTACGATCTCGTCATCCTCGAAGGCATGTCGGCCGAGCCCGTGTATCTGTACATCGATGACGACACGGTGGAACTGAGGGACGCCAATGCCTGGTGGGGCCTGGGTAGCATCACCACAGAGACCGCACTGAAGAGGGAGCTAGGAGAGGAATTCCAAATCGCCGTTATCGGCCCAGGCGGTGAGAACCTGGTCAACTATGCCTGCATCAGTCACGATTTCGGTCGCCAGGCGGGACGTGCTGGGGTGGGGGCGGTGATGGGCTCCAAGAAGCTGAAAGCGATCGCTGTACATGGCACCAAGAGCATCGCCGTCGCCGACATGGACGAGTTCCGGCGTATCGGCCGCGAGATGTATGACTACTGCAAGGCCAGCGACGCCTGGGACGTGTGGGTCCGACTGGGTACCGCCGGCGTGAACGTCCCCTCCAATGAATGGGGTTCCTTTCCCACCCGCAATTTCCAGTCCGGGTACTTCGAAGAGATCGAGAACATGACTGGGGAGTTGATGAGGGAGAAGATCGTAATCACTGACAAGGCCTGTTTCGCCTGTCCTTGTGCGTGCGGGAAGTACTCCTACAGCAAGAAGTGGGACGTTTACGTTGAAGGGCCGGAGTACGAGACGGCGGCCTTCCTTGGAGCTGATGTGGGTGTGTCTGACATCGAGGACGTGGCGTATGCCAACTATCTGTGCGACGAACTGGGCATAGATACGATCTCAGCGGGCAATGTGATCGCCTTCGCTACCGAGTGTTTCGAAAGGGGCATCATCGGTTCTCAAGACACTGGGGGCCTGAAGCTCAGTTTCGGAGACTCGGAGGCGGTCTTCGAGCTGATACAGAAGATCGCGAAGCGTGAGGGGATTGGAGACGTGTTGGCTGAGGGAGTGAAGCGCGCCGCCGAAGTCTTCGGCGGGGATAGCGCCGATTTCGCCATGCACATCAAGGGGTTGGAGATCAGTGGCTATGATTCGCGCAATGCTCCCGCCATGATGCTCGCGTACATGACTGCCGATGTGGGGGCGCACCACAACCGTGCTTGGGCCATCACGTACGATATCGAGGTGGGGCGCGACCTCATTACCGAGGACAAAGCTGCCAAGGTCATCGAGTTGCAGCACATCCGGCCCCTGATGGACTGCCTTGGCACCTGCCGCTTGCAGTGGGTAGAGCTGGGTCTGCCCTTGGACTACTACGCCCCGGCGATGAAGGCCATCACCGGCCTTGATCGTTCCTGGGATGATCTGTTGCACGTCTCCGAGCGCGTGTGGAACTTGACCAGAGCCTTCTGGATGCGAGAGATAGAGGGTTTCGGCCGCGAGTGGGATTATCCGCCGCCTCGCTGGTACAAGGATCCTGTGGCTACAGGCCCTACCAAGGGCAAGTTCATCGCGAGGGAGGACGTGGACAAGCTCCTGGAGATGTACTATGAGCAGAGGGGTTGGGATCACGATGGCATTCCCAGCCGAGAGAAGTTGGACTCATTGGGTTTGGATTTCGTGAGTATCTGACAGGACTGAGGATCGTCAAAGCGTTGAGGTGAAGAACGTACAACTGACCCTGGTTGGCCTACTCAAGAAGTATGGTCCCACTCAGTCCCCGTTGACCGTCGAGGCCGGGCAGACTGTTCTGGAGATCATAAGGGACCTAGGCCTGGATCCCGACTTGGTGGCCATTGTGATGGTCAATGGACGTCAGACGTTCAAGAGCTACCGTCTGCAAGAGGGCGATCGCGTGAAGCTGGTGCCCGTGGTTGGCGGTGGATGAGGAACGCCAGGGGCCACAAGAGGAAAGGAAGTGATGAAGAAGAGTGATAGACTGATCGATCTCATAACTGAAATCCCAGGGCCCAAAGCTCAGTTGTATGTGGCCCGCGACAATGAAGCGGTGTCGCCTTCTTACACTCGTTCATATCCCTTTGTCATGGATCACGGAAAGGGATCCCTGGCGTGGGATGTGGATGGGAACCGGTACATAGATTTCAATGCCGGCATCGCGGTGGCGGCCACCGGTCACGCTCATCCCGACGTCGTCAAGGCCATCCAGGACCAGGCTGATAGATTCATCCACATGGCGGGGACAGATTTCTACTATGCGGTGCAGATTGAACTCGCGGAGAAGCTCAACTCGCTCGTGCCAGGGGACCAGGCGAAAAAGGTCTTCTTCACTAACTCCGGAGCCGAGTCGGTCGAAGCGGCTTTGAAGCTGGCCCGCTACCACACCAGACGTCCCCGTGTGCTGGCTTTCTTGGGCGCTTTTCATGGTCGAACCATGGGAGCGGTCACGCTGACAGCGAGCAAGGTGATACAGAGGAGAGGGTTCAGCCCCTTGGTCCCCGGTGTGACTCATATCCCTTATGGTTATTGCTATCGTTGCCCCTACAACCTGGAGTATCCTTCCTGCGACCTAGCCTGTGTGGACTACATAGAATCCACCGTCTTCAAGCAATTGGTGCCAGCAGACGAGGTGGCGGCAATCTTCGTGGAGCCTATCCAGGGTGAGGGGGGATACATCGTTCCTCCGCCAGGATACCACCAGCGCCTCAAGGAGTTGGCCGAGAAGCACGGCATCCTTTTCGTCGCTGATGAGGTGCAAATGGGCATGGGTCGCACCGGCAAATGGTTCTCCATCGAGCACTGGGAGGTGGTGCCAGACATCACGGTGATTGCCAAGGGTATTGCCTCGGGGATGCCGCTGGGAGCCATGGTGGCCAGAGAGGACTTGATGGATTGGCCCTCCGGGGCTCACGGGACGACCTGCGGGGGCAACCCCGTTTCTTGCGCAGCAGCCTCAGCCACGATCCACGTGATCGAGGAAGAGGGTCTGGTGGAGAATGCGGCCAGGATGGGCCAGCGCCTACTAGATGCCTCACGGGAGATGCAGAGCCGACATTCCGTCATCGGCGATGTGCGCGGCAAGGGGCTGATCGTGGGTCTAGAGCTTGTGCAGAACGCTAAGACTAGAGACCCGGCCGGCGAGTTGCGGGACCAAGTGGTGCAGCAAGCCTTCAAGAAGGGGTTGCTCATCCTGGGCTGTGGGCCCAGCACGGTGCGGTTCATGCCAGCTCTGACCGTTGATGCTGACACAGTCGATGAGGCCCTTGGTATCTTTGAGGAGGCGCTCGCGGAAGCCGAGATCAGCATCTGAGAGAAGGATCACTCTACCTGCTTCTCGCACACTACGATCACGTTGTTCGCCCGCTCCGTGCTCTCAGCGAAGCTACCTTCTTGCCAACGTATACCTCTGCGTCGATCGAACCACGTGTAGATGGGCAGGGCGATTCTCTCTTCCATGGCTACGCTCAGCCTCCAGAACTTGGCGGCCACGTAGGCGCTCAGGTTGCGGTAGCAGCTATTTCGTGGTGAAGGAGTGATATTGTACCTTTCGATCACCATCCCGTAGTTCCCTAGCTGCGATTCCAGGGTGGCAGGTTCGTATCGATGAACATGTCCGGCCAGGTCATCGTGTCTGGTCCACTGATCCATGTGCAGTGGCACCGAGAAGATGAACCGTTCCCCCTTCTTGAGGACCCTGGTTACCTCTCTAAGAACGGCTTCGTCGTCGGGAACGTGCTCCACGATCTCGAAGGCGCATACCAGGTCGAACGATTCGTCGGGGAAGGGGAGCGCGTCGGCGGAACCGGCGGCACAATTGCCCTCCCTCTCCCTCAAGGTCTCGAGCGCCTTTGTGCTGAGATCCACGAAGTAGGAGCCAACGATGGGGATCCGGGGCCGATTACCAGCACCAATCTCCAGCAAGTGGTTCTTGCCGACTGCACAGGTAAGGATTGTATCCCATAGGGCCCAGACGGATGGGTCGATCACTTTGCCCCGGGACCAAAGATCGTCGTAGTATCGTCGTTTGTGACTACTCACAGCCTACCTTCGGATTATTCTTTGAGCGAAGTATACCACCACCACGGGATCCTCACAATCGATGCACATTCGCGCCCTGGAGGAGCGGGGTGACCATCTATGGTTTGCTGAGCAGGCTCGACGCTTCCTCTTTCCTGGGATTCAGAATCTGGGAGTTTTCCTTTCGTAGTTTGGGGACAGAATATGGTCTCACCTTTCTCAAGGACATTGTCCTCCGTCACCCTCTTAAGACGCTTGAAGGCGTCTTGAAGTACCGGAGTATTTTGCGAGAGGGAAGGGATCACGAGGATGTCACTCTACTGTTTAAGGGTTCTGAAGATGACCTGGTCGCGCGCCTGGCGACTGCGAGGTCGCAGCTCCTGGTAGCGGTGGGTTTTTGTCAGAAGCCTTTGCGCCCAGAATGCCCCTCTGGGCGCGCCAATCACGATTGCGCATTCTTGGACCAACTGGACCTGGAGCATGCGGACGGGTTGGTCCATCCCGCCTGTCTTCAGTGCGAGATCAAGAGGTTGGGCAGTGAGGCACTGTTGGCGGGAGCCAGCATGTACATCATGACCTCCGCCTTGGACATAGCCCGTGACGTAATGATCCCCAGCGTAGATCACGGGCGGTTCACAAGCGTTCTGATGTGCCTATGCCCCTACTCGGTGCGAGCAATAGCCTTGCCCCTGATCATCTGCGGCATAGAGGGCTTTGTCATTGGCTACGCGTCGGGGAACTGTGTGGACTATGAGCAGTGGTCGTTGGCAGATGCCGGTGTCAAGAAGGAGAGGACGACGTTGAGCCCGTCAGCGCACCGCAGGATACTGGCGATGCTGAGAGATCTCTCTGGGCGCAGAACCAAAGAAAGGTCGCGGTACGTCAGGTTCGTGCACGAGGGGAATATCTACATGCCGGTCAGTCGGTAGTGGCGAGTGTTGCGATCTAGCAGCAAACCGATATAATTGAAGATGCTTCTATTGGCGAGCAGGGGGCGTGCGATGGAGTTCTCCTACACGGCGATCTCAATAACCGGTGTGCCCGTCCGTCTCTTGGCGGAGAGATGGTCGTACACAAACGCCTGCTGCGACGAGGTGTTGGAGACCATCGAGCGGCCAGACTACATTCTGCGGGGCCGCAAGGATACCCTTGTAGCCGTACGGACCATGGCGGCAGGCCGCTATCTGCGGGTCAGATACCGGGTGCTGAGTCCCAGAGAAGGCTTTGTGATCTCTGCTCGCGTCACCTCGTCGCTCGATCACCTGACCGTGCTGTGGCGGACGCGGAGGCTGTGACATCGCGGTGCGGCGGAGCACTACTTTCGATGACCTCACAATGAGCTTGTGGTCGGTTATTGACGATCATGCCTGCCACTTGGATCTCATCAGGGAGATGAGCGGGGACTAGCGCACTGGCTGATGGAGTTTCGCGAGCAAATCACCACAGGGGTCATCTACTTCGTCTTTGCCTATCTCGTCGCCCTGGGGTTCTGGCAACTCATAGGCGCGTGGCAACGTTTGAAAGCCCTCTCGTGGCTGGGCAGCATCGTGAGGGCTCGATGGGGCCATCTGCTGGGCTCAGCTCTCATGGTGCTGGCCTGTCTTTGGTTCTTTGGGACGAGGACGGAGGACATTTTCTCTCCTGGGCCTGCCAGCAGCGAGTTCCTCTTCTTTCTGGCAGCCGGACTTCTCTCTGCTTTGGCGACTACAATCTTGATCTCCCTGATCGTCGGCAAGGTGTGGAGCCTTGCGGGACGACGCGACGAGACCGTGCACCATCACACGGAGACGGTCTCCTTCAAAGGCGGACGCGCGGCTCTGCATCTGCCCTCGTCTCGGGATGGTCCCTGCCCTGTGGTCTGCATGGTGCCCCGGCCCGGCGAAGGCATGGAAACCTTGAAGACGATGGCCGCTCGTCTGGTCAAGGGGGGATTCGCCTCTCTGGTCTTGGACGTGAGATCCGGGGATTCATGGCAGTACCCAGATCTCCTGGCCCTCTTGCCTCGCGCCATTGCCTATCTGGAGGACAGATCGGAGACTGATGCCAGGAGGCTTGGTGCCTTGGGGGTAGGGCTAGGAGGGGACTTGGTGGTCCGTGCTGCTGCCTCAGACAAGCAGATCCGAGCAGTCGTGGCTCTCTCCCCTCTCCTTGTGCAGTCCAGCGTCGAGCCTGGCCTCGACCTACTGCGGGAGATGTCCTATCCGGAGGCTATCCGTTGGACATACCTTCATGGAGCTGGTGAACTGGTGACAAGCCTGGGGGCTGGGGAGCATATCCCCGAACTGGATCCTCGACCGGTGCTCGTGGTCTACGGGAAGGAAGACAGGGTGGCCTGTCCGGCGGACCTACTTCCCCTGCTGGGCGGTCCCAAGGTCAAGCTGATACCGGAACGGGGACATCGAGACCTAGTCTGTGATGCAAGGGTTCTCTCCTCGACAGTGGGTTGGTTTCGCAGTCACTTGTAGGAGGTGCGATGGCGTTTGATATCGGGCTTTTCAATGTCGTCAACGGGTTCGCTACACAGGTCCCGCTCTTGGACAGCTTGATGCGCTTGCTGGTCAACGACTATTTCGTGCCCACGGCTCTTTGCCTCCTGACCGCGGCCCTCTGGTTCGCTGGGGACACCAAGGGACAGAGAAGGCTGAACCAGCGAACAGTCGTGTGCATTGTCGTGGCCGTGCTGCTGGCCAATCTCCTCGTGAAGCTTTGCAATGTGGTCTACTTCAGGCCCCGCCCCTTCTCCGTGCAGCAGGTGAACTTGCTTTTCTATCGGCCTTCCGATTCGTCATTACCCAGCAACACCGCCGCTGTCGGTCTCGCTTTCGCTGGTATGGCCTGGCAGCGCCATCGCTGGCTGGGCGTGGTCATGGGGGCGTTGGCGGGGTTGTTCGCTTTCGCTCGCATCTATTGTGGGGTGCACTACCCTTTGGACGTGATAGCTGGTGGACTGCTCGGAGTCGTTTCCGCCTATGTGGTGGGTAAAACTCAGAGGTTGCTGGAGCCACTCACTGCCGCCATTGCTGGTGTGGGTCGGAGGCTGTATCTGGCATGAAGGCCGTCGCCGTACCCCACAGGGACTGCCTGCGATCCTGATCTATGTCAAGACGAGGACTGTTCTTCAAGAGAGCGCGGCCTCATCTTGTTGCCCTTGGCGGCTACCTATTGCTGACCATCCTCATGACCTATCCCCTGCTTCTCCAACTGACCACGGTAATCCCTGGCGACGGGTTCGATGGCTGGCAGAACTACTGGAATATGTGGTGGGTCAAGACCGCGGTCCTGGATTTGCATCAGAGCCCTTTCTTCACAACTGATCTCTACTACCCCACTGGGTACAGTCTCCTGTTCCACACCCTGAACATCTTCAATTCGCTGCTGACCTTGCCCATCCAGCTGTGCTTTGGCGTCACCGTTTCCTACAACTTTGTGGTCATCTTCTCCTTCGTCGTGGGAGGCTATGGCGCCTATCTGCTGGGGCTTCACGTTATCCAGGCACAGGCGGAGCTGAGCGACCATCTCGCAGCCTTCTTGGCTGGCGTCATCTTCACCTTTGCTCCCTTCCATTTCGCACATCTCTTGGGACACATGCAGGTGATATCTCTGGAGTGGCTGCCCTTCTATGTGCTGGCGCTGGTTAGATCTCTTGCACCTGGGCGGATGCGCCCTATGCCCCACATTGTAATGGCTGTTGTTTTCTTGGTCTTCGCTGGCCTCTGCGATTGGTACTTCGCTGTCTATCTGCTCATCTTCACGGCACTCTATCTGGGTTACAGGATCTGGGTCGATCGTCAGCCTCGGATCGCTCTGTTGAAGACTGGGCTGATACTGGTGCTGGGCGGCATCGTCCTCTCTCCTCTGCTGGTACCGATGGTCGTGGAGGCTGTGCGGGATCCTGGCTATCTGCTATCTCCTTTTGACACTACGGTGCGCCTCTCGGCTGATCTGCTGGCCTTCGTAATCCCCAATGAGTTTCATCCTCTCTGGGGAGAGGCGGCCGCGGACTTGGCCGAGGGCTTCACCAGCAGTACCTCCGAAAGGATGGTGTTCGCGGGGTACATTCCCCTGGCTCTGGCTGGATACGCCGTGTGGGCCAGGAGACGTGCGGCGGCCTTCTGGCTCGCCAGCGGACTGGCGTTCTTCATGCTGTCTTTGGGACCCTATCTGCACATTGCGGGGCGGGAGATCCCCATCCCCCTGCCCTATCTGGCTGTTTATCGTCTTCTGCCTTTCTTCAGGATCGCTCGTTCAGTGAGCCGCTTCGATGCCATGGTCATGCTCAGTCTGGCACCCTTGGCGGCTCTGGGCTTGAGGCAGCTGGTATCTCTTTTGCCGACAGCTAGACGGAGAATACTGGCTGTGGCAGCAATTGCCCTGGTCTGCTTTGAGTTCCTGCCGGTGCCGTACCCCATGGCTCAAGTAGACATCCCATCCTTCTATCAGGGGCTGGCCACGGAGGATGAGGAGTATGCCATCCTGGAGTTGCCCATGAACTGGGATCGTCCCGCTCACCTCCTCTATCAAACGGTCCATCACAAACCTATCATCGCGGGCTATGTGACTCGACCGAACCCCCTTTCTCTGGTGGAGAGAGTACCCGTTTTGCAGCACTTCCGTTTCTTGGGGCCGGACATCATAGCTCAGGATCCAAAAGAGGTTGCGCCAGAGGTTTTCAACTATCTGGGCGTCAGATACGTGATCTTGCACCAGTACATGTTGCCGCCCGGTGGGGAGAGAGAGGCGGTCTTTGGATTGGTTGACAAGGTGCTGGGTGACCAGTTGCCTTGGTACCAAGATGGGCAGATCACCGTCTATCGAGTGGGGGATCAGGAAGGAAGATCGCCATTGCTGGTGCTGGGTTTGGAGTGGGGAGAGCGGCGGGAGTGGCAGGGAGAACCAGCGCGGGAACTGGGGCCGGAGGCGACTTGCGCCATCATTGCCCCCTCAGAGGGTGAGGCGCGCCTGATTTTCACCGCCTTCAGCAAGGACGGCACACGCCCCCTGGAGCTGTATCTGAACGGCGAGGCCATTGGCACCTTCGAGATTGGTGGTCGGCCTGAAGAGTTCAAAACCGACTTGCTGCCCTTGGCGGAGGGTCTAAATGTTCTGCGACTACGGGACAGAGGGGAGCGAAGACCCACGGTCGTCTTTACGTCTCTGGATCTCCGTGACAACCGGTGACCGGTCTAGGCGGAGTCTAGCTCTTGCGTCAGGAACTCTAGAGAGCCCGTGTGGCTGAGATTGGTCAGCCGTGGTCCCCACTCGTCGAAGCGCAAGATGGTAAGGGAAGCCGGGGTGACCCAGATCCGTCCCACGAGGTCCAAGGGTAGACCGATGTAGTACGCCACGGCTACCCTTATGGCGTCGGCGTGGCTGACTATGGCGATGTTGCCCTGCGGATGACTCTGCAGGAGCTCTTCCAGCTCCGTCGCTACCCGCACTTGCACTTCGTATATCGTCTCCGCGCCAGGGAAGCGTGTTCTGCTGGGATGGGCTTGGAACTCCTTCCACATATCCGTCTTGAGGATGTCGTCCATCGCCTTGCCTGTCAGTTCCCCGTAATTGGTCTCTCCGAGAGACTCTCGTACCTGTATGTCCAGGCCGTGAGATGCGGCTATGGGGCCCGCTGTTTCCAGTGCACGTTCCAGGGGACTGGCGTATATGGCCTCCAGAGGAACAGGCTCTAGCCATCCAGCCAGGCGTGCTGCCTGTTCTCGCCCCTCTTCATTCAGCGAGATGCCAGGCGTCCATCCGGCGACCCGTTTTCCTACCCAGTCATTCAGTGCGTGGCGGATGAGTAACAGTCGGTTCATGTGACTTCTCTCACGGCCCTGCCTTCGCCGTGAACCAACCAGCGATACGTCTTCTCGATTCGATCCCAATTCTCCTCCCTATCAAGTGCCCAGAATCTGCCTATTACAGATACCACTTCTCCCAGGCCCAGCTTATCCACAGCCTCCTCGACGCTCTCTATGTACCTGGCTCCGCTCTCCGGGTGCTCTCCCCGGCGACCCAACATGGAGTGCACATACACCTCGCTCAGCCTCTCTCGCTTGGCGAGCTTCAACAAGGCCAGCAGGTGGTCCACAGAGCCGTGAGAACTGTAGAAGGACACGATTCCCAGCAAATGAATTCGTGTGCCGTTGCTCTGCGCTCCCCTCATGGCCCAGAGGAAGGCCTCGTTCTCGAAGAAGGAGCCGTCATTGAGGGCCTGGTCTATCCTCAGCCTGTCGGAGTAGATTCTGCGCCCAGCCCCGAGATGCAGATGTCCTGCCTCGGAGTTGCCGACTGTGCCCTCCGGCATCCCCACTGCTCTGCCTGAAGCCTCCAGTGTGGTGAAGGCGTACTCCCTTTGCAGCCTGTCCATGACCGGCGTTTGAGCTTGGGCAATGAGGTTGCCGTATCGCTCTTCCCTGAAGCCCCACCCGTCCACGATCAAGAGCAGGACTCTTCTCTTGTCTGACGTCACTGGCGGCGCACCTGTGAGCAGGGTACGGCCTGTCATCGCCGCCGGTTTCGGAAGTCCCATGAGCTCAAGAATAGTTGGGGCGACGTCCGTCAGGTCTCCTCCACGCCTCAGACCCACCCGTTGGGGAGTGACGATGATGAAAGGTACAGAGCTATCGGTGTGTCCGGTATCTATAGCGCCATCGGGATACAGCCATTTCTCTACGGTGCCGTGGTCGGCAGTGACCACCACGGTGATGTTCGCCTCTTGAGCTGCCTCCACCACCTGTCCGATGTGCGAGTCCACTGCCTCAGCAGCTGCCTTGATGGCCTCCTCGTTCTCGATGTGTCCTAGCACGTCGACGTTGACGAAGTTGGCGAGGAGCAGACTATACGTTGGATCGCGCATATTGTGGACGATGGCCTCAGTGACCTGAGCGATGCTCATTTCAGGAACCTGGTCGTAGCTGGTCGCCTTGGGTGACGAGATGACGATTCTCTCCTCTCCTGGGAACGATCTACCCGCCTTGCCGCTGAGGAAGAACCCGAGATGGACGGCCTTCTCGGACTCGGTGATCTTGACTTGCTTGAGTCCGTGTTCGCTGACGACCTGGCTCAAAGTGTGTTCGATCTTCGCCAAGGGCGGAAAGGCGACTTTCACATTCAGCTTCTCGTCGTACTGGATCATGGTGGCGAAGTTGGCGCTCAGGCCTTCTTCGGTCAGGAACTCGTGGAAGTCTGGATCTACGAACGAGCGGGTGAGTTCCACTTCCCGCTCTCCACGGATGTCATAGAAGATGACGTAGTCCCCGTTCTGTATCCTACCTATTGGCATCCCCTCGTCATCTATCAGGACCAATGGTTCGAGGGCTTCGTCCTCCTCGCCACGGGCGTAGGCCTCTCTCACGGCTTGGGCCATCACGTAGGGTGATTTGGCGCGTGTATCGAGTGTCATTCAGCTATCCTTGCTCTTGTGCAGAAATCGATTCTCAAATCGGGGGCGCTACGGTTTCCTGAAGATGCTTCAAGCGACCCTGCGTTTCAGAGAGCGTCGGGCCCTGTTGCCAATGTGCAATCTCACAACACCATGGTGAGCCGAATCAAGCCACGTCGCCCCTGAAAGCCGGTTCTCGAGACTCACCCTATCTGGGAAGATCAGGCTTGTCCAGCCCTAGATACGTGGCCCCGGTCGGAAAGCCCTCCCGCCAGTGGTCCAGAAGCATGGTTCTGAAGGCCTTGGGATAGACGGGGAACTCGTGCAATTCATCCAAGGGGAAGAAATGGGCATCGAAGATTAGCTGCTGTCCCTCACCGAGTTCCGGATCGTGGCCCACAGTCAGGCTACCTCCCGCGAGTCTTCCCAGAAAGTACAGTTCCAGGCAGTCAGATTGTTCCCAGAGCCACTCCAACCAGTAGACCATCCCCTCGATCTCCACGTCGAGCCCGGTTTCCTCTTTCACCTCCCGGATGGCCGCATCGATGGCCGGTTCCGCATGGTTCACCAGCCCCCCGGGTGCCATCCACCACTCAGTGCCTGTCTTGCGAGAACGATGTCCCACCAGCAGTACCTGCTCGTCTTGAAAGAGGAGCGTACGCACAGCAACGAGTTTCCTACCTAGATCTTGTTTCATCTTCTTGCCTGTATGAGTTCTGATCGGGCGGATTATATCATCTCTTCTGGGGGATGTACAGATGGGTGGCTTGTCACCGGAATGTGTCCGGCAAGCTCGGGGGTGCCCCTTCGGGTGAACCGGCCGGGGCAAGCCGAGCCGGCGTTGCCTATTGAAGCGGTTTTGGGTACAATCCTCCACGCGGACCAGTCTGCCATTTGCCAAGGAGGAACGTTGGGGGATTTCCATTACGGTGGTCAGGCGGTCATCGAGGGGGTGATGATGCGCGGCCGCAAGAGCATGGCTGTGGCTGTACGGGATCCATCTGGGGAGATTGTTCTTCATTCGGAGCCTCTCAAGGGTGGGTTCTACGACAGTGTGTGGAGACGCATACCGTTCGTGCGAGGCCTCCTGATCCTCGCAGACACGCTCATCCTAGGAACACGGACTCTGATGTATTCCGCCAACGTGGCCTTGTCGGAGGAAGAGGTGGAATTCTCCACACCTATGATTGTGGCCACCGTTGTCCTCTCCCTGGGATTTGGAATCGGCCTCTTCTTCGTGGTGCCGCTACTTCTCGTGGGTTTCCTGGATCGTTACGTCGCCTCAGACGTGGTGAGCAGCTTGCTGGAAGGGCTGATACGCCTATCCATCCTGGTGCTGTACCTGGGGTTGATCGGGCTTATGCCGGACATCAAGCGCGTTTTCGCTTACCACGGGGCCGAGCACAAGACGATCCACGCTTTCGAGCATGGTGCTCCTCTGAAAGCCAAGGAGGTCGCGACCCATGGCACTGCCCACTCCCGCTGCGGTACTAGCTTTCTGCTCGTCGTCGTCTTGCTGTCCGTTGTCGTCTTTGCCTCTCTGGGACGCCCTCCTATGCTCTTGCGCATTATCTCCCGCGTGCTCCTCGTCCCCGTGATCGCGGGCATCTCCTATGAGTTCATCAGGTTCGCTGCTGACCATAGCGACAACGCCCTGGTCAAGCTGCTCATCATGCCCGGCATGGCACTGCAGAGACTAACGACGCGCGAGCCGGACGAGCCGATGCTAGAAGTCGCTATCGCTGCTCTGAAGCCGGTGCTGGTTGCTGACGAAGTGCTAGACGGAGAGGGATAGCGCGGTCGCCGCTTTACACCGTCGTCGGATTATAGTAAAATGTCTGCGCGGACAGAGCGCGCGGAGGGGAAGCTCCATGGCCAGAAAGACGGGCGAAGATGTGAAGGAAAGGGCGGCCTCCTACAACGTCGAAGGCCTGGAATGCTACGAGAAGTGGGAGGTGGAGGACGCTATCAGACATTTCAAACAGGCGGTGCGGTTGGCGCCCGAGGATCCTGAGTACCACCTCAACCTGGCACGGGCGCGGGCGCGCTTCGGACAATGGGAGGAGGCCCTTACGTCGTTGCGAGATTTCCTGGACTTGGAGCCGGACACCCGTCTCCGGCAACGGTTTCGTCCGCTCTTTGAGATGGGTATGGATCCGGTGGAGTCTGCGCTCACGCGTGTCATGACTAACCAGGGGATCCCCCTGGAAGAGATAAGTGCGGCGATGCAGATGTGGTGGGAGTTCCGCATTGCGGCGGGGCGTCGCACACTGCCCATGCGCAAGCCAGAGGCGTGGGCTGCCGCCCTAGACTACACGGTGCGCAAGCTCAACTTCCGGCAAGTGTCTCAGAGGGACTTGGGAAAGCAGTACAACGTCGGTGAGACTGCCCTGCGCAGCCGTTACCAAGATCTGGTGGGGACGTTGGACATTATGCCTTGTGACTACCGGTTCTTCCGGGGCGAAAAGAACCCGCTGGATATGCTGGTTCAGGCAGCCATCATGCTGGATCAGCTAGAGAGGCAGTTCAAGGAGACCTGAGTGAGACCGAGAGTTCTGTAGACATTGAGAATGGCACATTAACTCTGGACTGTTGGAGAGAGGGTTTGTCGACGGGTTCCAGGTACTTTTGATCCTCGGACGCGAAAAAGGTGCCTCTGTGGGGTGCATAACGTGCTGACGATGGATCCTCCCAACGGCCTTGGTTGTGTAGACAAGTTGGAGGAAACAGATGGCTCGTCTTCATGAGCATCAAGGGAAGGAGTTGTTGAAGTCCCACAAAGTCCCAGTTCCGCGCGGTGCGGTGGCCTCGACCCCGGAGGAGGCCCGGCGCATAGCCGAGGACATCGGGGGTGAGGTGATGGTCAAGGTACAGGCCTGGGTCACGGGTCGTGCGGGTATGGGGGGCATCAAGCGGGCGGCGAACCCCACCGAGGCAGAGGCTGTGGCGCGTGGGATGTTGGGAATGGCCGTCAAGGGATTCACTGTAGAGCAGGTGCTGGTAGAGGAGCGTCTTGACATCGAGCGGGAGTTCTATGCTGGGGTGATCATAGACGATCGTGCGCGGGCGCCTGTGGTCATCTTCAGCAGCACGGGGGGGACCGGGATCGAGGAGATCGCCCGGGAGCATCCCGACAAGGTGGCTCGCCTCGAGGTGGACATCGTCGAGGGTCTGCAGGACTACGAAGCTCGGGATATGGTGCGCAGCGTCGGCATACACGGCAAGCTGCTCCGGAACTTGGGAGGGATGATCAAGAGCCTGTACGACGTGGCACGTGCTTATGAGGCTCGCTCTGCTGAGATCAACCCTCTCGTCCTCACTAGGGATGGCAAACTGTATGCAACAGACTGCCGCATCACTGTGGATGACTATGCGGTCTTCCGGCATCCCGAGCTGGGCATCGACATCGCCCGTGAGTTCGACCGCCCTCCTACAGAGCTGGAGAAGATCGCGTACCAGGTCGAGGCCGAGGACTACCGGGGCACGTTCTACTTCATCCAGATGGCTGAGGACTTCGAAAAGGGCGAAGGGTACATCGGGTTTCACGGCGCTGGCGGGGGCGGCTCGATGATGTCCATGGATGCGCTGCTGAGTCGGGAGTACAAACTGGCCACCTACGTCGATACCAGCGGCAACCCTCCTGCCTCCAAGGTATATCGTGCGGCCAGAATCGTTCTCTCGCTGCCAGGCATCGATGGCTATTTCGCTTCTGGTTCCGGGGTCGCCAGTCAGGAGCAGTTCCATTCGGCAAGGGGCTTCGTCAAGGCCTTTTTGGAGGATCGCTTGTCGGTTCCTGCGGTCATCAGGCTGGGTGGCAACATGGAGGAGCAAGCTATCGAGATTCTGGAGCGAGCCGCACCCGAAATCCCCGCTCCGGTCGAGGCCTATGGCAAGGATGACACGGCTGACTTCTGTGCACAGCGGCTGGATGAACTGATCCGCGAAAGGGAGATCGCGGATCTGCCTGCGCGGCCTCCTCGGGCTATTGCCAAGGAGCCGTACACCTTTGAGAGCCCGACGGGCACGGTGACGTTCGACTACGCGATTTGTGACACGTGTGAGAGCAAGGTGTGTGTGAAGACCTGTGTACGCCAGATTCTCGAGCTACAAAACGGGCGGCCGGTGCTCAATGTCAGTCGCGAGGATGCCAAGAGGGGGCGATGCATAGAGTGCCTGGCCTGCGAGGTGGAATGTCACTTCGAAGGTGCTGGGGGCGGATATGTTGATCTCCCTATTCCTGGTTTGGAGGAGTACCGAGAGGGCTTGCTGAAGCGCTAGTCGGCAGGCCCTCCTTTTCTTGGATGTCAGATGGCGGAAAGGGTTGTATGCGATGTCCATTCTCATTGATGAAAAGAAGCGCGTCCTCGTGCAGGGGATTACCGGTCGCGAGGGGCGCGCCAGGACTAACTTGATGACGGAATACGGCACCAAGGTGGTGGCGGGCTGTACGCCTGGCCGTGGTGGTGAGGATGTCGAAGGGATTCCCGTGTTCGACACCGTCAAGGAGGTCTGGGAGGAGGTCGGGCCTCTGGACGTCAGCGTGCTGTTCATCCCCGCCCCACTGGTGAGAAGCGCGGCCCTCGAGGCCATTGATGCGGGCATCAAGCTTCTGGTGATCATCCCGGATCGTGTGCCGATCTACGATGTGCTCGTTATCGCCAAAGCGGCCAAGGAGGCTGGAGCCAAGTTCGTGGGCCCCAACACCCTCGGCGTGCTGAGTCCGGACAAGGCGGTACTGGGGATGATGGGAGGCCGCGCGGCCTCTGCTCGCTCGTGGTTCTTCCCCGGTCCTGTGGGTGTCGCCTCCCGAAGTGGTGGTATCACTTCTGCCATAGCCTACTACCTGGCGCAGGCTGGGATCGGCGCCACCACGTTGGTTCACGTGGGGGGTGACGTGGTGGTTGGCCTTCCCCACCCCGAAGTCATGAAGCTCTTTCAGGCCGATCCCGAAACGAAGGCGGTGGTTATGTTCGGAGAGATCGGCACCTCTCAGG
The DNA here is from genome assembly GCA_030613785.1 of Chloroflexota bacterium. Classification (GTDB taxonomy): domain Bacteria; phylum Chloroflexota; class Anaerolineae; order UBA7937; family B3-Chlor; genus JAUWLF01. The sequence goes on from JAUWLF010000043.1 coordinate 19,961, forward strand.
AGGAGCAGGTAGCCGACCTCATCGAGGCGGGTGAGTTCACCAAACCGCTGGTGGCTTTCATCGGGGGCAAGGCGGCCAAGTCGGGAACACGTTTCAGCCACGCGGGCGCCATCATCGAGGGAGGGCGCGGTACCTATGAGGGGAAAGTGGGGCGCCTCCGGGAAGTCGGGGCCGTTGTTGTGGACTCCTTTGGGGATATCCCAAATGCGACAAAGGAAGTGCTGCGTAAGCTAGGTTCGTGAATTGAAGGACAGGTTGTCAACCTATCCTACGGAACGTGCATCTGTGGGAGGCAGACAGAGGTGACTGAAGAGAAGTGGAAGACGGCGATCACCAAGATCGAACCCAACAAGATCGCCATCAGAGGCTATCGTGTTGAGGAGTTGATGGGCCAAGTGCCCTTCGCGCACGTCGTTTTTCTGCTTCTGAAGGGTGAGTTGCCGTCCAGGGAACAGGGCATACTGATGGACGCCATGCTGGTCTCCAGCATCGATCACGGAGCGACGCCTCCCTCGGCGTTGGCGGCCCGAACTGTCGCGTCGGGGGGTGCGCCCCTCACTGCGGCGGTAGCTTCAGGCATAACCGCCATCAACAGATACCACGGTGGAGCCATTGAAGGTTGTATGCGCGTGTTGCTGGAGGCGGTGGAGCGGAAGCGCGCCAGCGGCAATGACACGACAGGGGCTGCAAGCGAGATAGTGGACGAGTACAGGGCGGCGAAAAGGCGCATTCCCGGCTACGGCCACCGAGTGCACACCGAGGACCCGCGTAGCGTGAGGCTCTTTGCGCTCGCGGATGATTTGGGGATGGCCGGGGAGTACGTGGAGATGGCCCATGCGATACGGGCCGCGATGACGGACAAGATTGGCCGGGATCTGCCCATGAATGTGGATGGGGCCATAGCTACCATGCTCTGTGAGATGGACTTCCCACCCGAGATGAGCAACGGTATCTTCGCTATCGGCCGGAGCGGCGGTCTGGTGGCGCATGTCTACGAGGAGCAAACTCGTATGCGGCCCATGCGGCGCATCGACCCCGTCGCTCATGAGTACGATGGGCCTCCAGACAGGAAGTTGGGGTGAACGATGTCTCGCGAGTTGTTGGACCTAATTCCGGAGTTCAATCTCATTCAAGACGCTGACTTGAGGGAGAGGTGCGTCAAGACTTGGGAAGAGGGGATGAGACAGGGGGGTTGGATGGTTGGTGATCTGACCAACATGGCCTTCACACTCCTGATCCCCGACAGTCCGGTCAACTTCGTGGAACACACGCGGGCGGTGACCCTGACCTGTATCGGTGTGGCGGATGCCTTGCAGGAGGTATATGGTGACAGGAACGTAGTCAATCGTGACTACCTCATCGCTGGTGCGCTGATCCACGATGTGGGCAAACTGCTGGAGTACACGATGGTGGATGGCAAGACTGTGAAGAGCGAATTCGGCGTGCTGCTCCGGCATCCCTTCAGCGGCGTGGCGCTGGGATCTCAGCAAGGCATACCACCTGAGGTGCTGCACATGATCGCGAGTCACGCGAAAGAGGGGGATCTCGTGCAGCGCAGTAAAGAGGCCATAATCATACACCACGCGGACTACACCAATTTCGAGACTCTGAAGTAGTGTCTTGCGGCTCTGGGATACGAATACTTGGGCGGGCTGACGTCAGTGGCCGTCTGGTGGCCGAGTGGGGGGTAGTTGCGCTATGTCGGGTAAGACTATTGTCGAGAAGGTCTTGAGTGAGCATTCGGGTCAGGATGCGTGGGCTGGAGATCGGGTATGGGCTGACCTCGACCTGGCGGTGGTACGTGATTTCGGCGGGCCCAATGTGGTCCTGGAGTACGAAAGGCAGATGGGCGACAAGCCAGTGTGGGACCCGCTGAAGATCGCTATGACCTTCGACTACCAGGCCCCCGCGAAGATCGTTCAGGTGGCGAACAACCAGCGCATCTGCCGTCAGTTTGCCGCCAAGCATGGCTTTCCCCACGTCTTCGACGTGAACTCTGGCATCGGGCAGCACGTACTGTTAGAGCACGGGATGATTCTTCCCGGGAGTGTCGTGATCGGGACCGACAGTCACATGAACCTGTTGGGGGCGGTGGGGTCCTTCTCCACAGGCATGGGCACGACGGATGTGACCGCGGCGTGGGCCACCGGACGATTGTGGTTCAGGGTACCGGAGACGATCAAGATCACCTTCACGGGTACATATGACTACCCTGCGGCGGCAAAGGATCTCACTCTGTTCCTTCTTTCGAAGATAGACAGCAGCAAGACCATCTACAAGGCACTGGAGTTCTATGGGCAGGCCGTCGATGCGCTTACTCTGGCGGGCCGCCTGACCTTAGCCAGCATGGTGACCGAGATGGAGGGCAAGATAGGGTTCATCATACCTAATGAGGAGATCCTGACCTGGATTGGCGAGCGAGCCGATCGCAAGGTTGAGGCCGTGGTTTCTGACAGGGATGCCTCGTACCTGGAGGAGTGGGAGTTCGACATCGGTGAGCTGGAACCCTTGATTGCCTGTCCCGATAGACCGGACAACGTCAGGCCTGTGCGCGAGGTGGTTGGCACATCCGTGGACGAGGTGTTCATCGGTTCTTGCACGAATGGTCGTTTGGAGGATCTCAGGGTTGCGGCCGACGTGCTAGAGAAGATGGGCGGCAAGGTCGCGCCCGGGGTGCGCATGATCGTCACCCCCGCGACGACTGAGGTGGCGATTCAAGCGGTCGAAACGGGCCTGTATGAAGCTTTCATCAAGGCAGGTGCCATGGTCACCAATCAGGGTTGCTCGCTGTGCACGATCGGCCACCATGGAGTCCTGGCTGAGGGTGATGTCTTGGTGAGCACTGGCAACCGCAACTTCAGGGGCAAGCTGGGAAAGGGTGGTCTCGCCTATCTGGCCAGTCCTGCGGTGGCAGCGGCGACAGCGGTGAAGGGTGAGATTGCTTTGCCTGAATGAGCATAGCAAGCTTGACGGAGACGAAGAGATGAGCGACAAGTTCGTGTTCAGGGGAAAGGCCTGGGTGGTCGGCGACGACATCGACACCGACATGATCTACCATGGCAGCTACTTGCCGCTGACCGATCCCCAGGAGATGGCGAAGCACGCCCTGGAGTATGTGCCGGGCATGGAGGATTTCCCCCAGAAAGTTCAGCCGGGGGACATTCTTGTCGCGGGCAAGAACTTCGGTTGCGGCTCGTCTCGCGAACACGCTGTGATAACGCTTCAGTACAACGATGTAGCGGCCACCGTGGCCGAGAGCTTTTCCCGGATCTTCTACCGCAACGCCGTCAACCTTGGCTTTCCCATCCTCGAGGCACCTGGCATCACGCGGGAGGTGGAGACAGGTGACGAGTTGGAGGTGGATGCCAATACCGGGCGTATCCGCAACCTCACCAAGGGGAGGGAGGCTCAAGGTACACCACTATCAGGTCTGGAGAAGGAGATCATGGCTGCGGGTGGGCTGTTCAATTTCCTGAAGAAGGATATGGACGAGGCGGAGTAGGTTATGGGGCAGACCTTTGTGGAGAAGGTTCTGGCCCGAAAGGCGGGGCTGGACACCGTAGAGCCGGGTCAGATTGTCACCGTCCAACCCGACAAGCTGCTGACCCACGACAACACCGCCGCCATCTCCAAGATATTCCACGAAATCGGCGTGGAGAGAGTAGCGAGGCCGGAGATCAGTGTCATCGTTCTCGATCACGTCGTCCCTGCGGCGACGGAAGGCCACGCCAGGAACCACCAGCAGATTCGCAGCTTCGTCAATGAGCAGGGCATCGCGAACTTCTACGACGTCGGGGAAGGCATCTGCCATCAGGTCTTGCCTGAGAAGGGTCATGCGCTGCCGGGCTATCTCATAGTCGGAAGCGATTCCCACACCCCTACGCACGGTGCGTTTGGCGCATTCGCTGCCGGCATCGGTCGTACAGAAGCGGCTGCGGTCATGGCTACAGGTGAGATTTGGTTGATGGTACCGAAGACCTTTCGCATCAATATCAAGGGGCGACTTCCGAAAGGGGTCTACGCCAAGGACATCATCCTGCACATTATCGGGGACCTGGGTGCCGCCGGAGCTGACTACAGGGCAGTGGAGTTTGTGGGACCGGTGATAGAGGAGATGAGCGTGGCCAGTCGTATGGTTCTCTGCAACATGGTGGCAGAGATGGGGGCCAAGAGCGGGGTGGTGGAGCCTGACCACAAGACGCGAGCCTGGCTCGAAGGCAGAAGTGACGTTGATTTCCAGGAGGTTGTCGCCGACGCTGACGCCTCCTACGAGCGAGTCATAGAGTACGATGTCAATGACTTGCAGCCTCAGGTAGCGAGGCCGCACACTGTAGATAATGTGGTTCCCGCGACAGAGGTAGCTGGCACCAAGATAGATCAGGCTTTCATCGGCACCTGCACCAATGGTCGTCTGGAGGATTTCCTCGTGGCTGCTCAGCTCCTGCGAGGCCGCGAGGTGGCATCGACAACGAGGCTGTTGATCCTTCCGGCCAGCAGAGAGGTGCTGCTCTCCGCCATCTCCGCGGGTGTGATAGCTGACTTGGTCACTGCGGGAGCTGTGATCCTCAACCCGGGATGTGGGCCTTGTCTGGGAGCCCATCAGGGAGTGATGGGCCCCGGTGAAGTGACCATTTCCACTGCCAACAGAAACTTCAAGGGTCGCATGGGCTGCAAGCAGGCGGAGATCTACCTGGCCAGTCCGGCCACAGTGGCCGCGTCAGCCCTCGCCGGTGAGATAGTGGACCCCAGGGAGTTCGTTTGACACATCGGGGAAAGTAGGCAAATGTGGAAGAAGATTCACACAGGCCGGGTCTGGAGGTATGGCGATGACATCAATACTGATGTCATCTACCCCGGCAAGTACACCTACAGTGATCTGACGCCCGAGGAGATGGCTGCTCATGCCTTGGAGGACCTTGATCCTGAGTTCGCCAGCAACGTACTGCCAGGGGACATCATTGTGGCGGGCAGGAACTTCGGGTGCGGCAGCTCGCGAGAGCAGGCTGTCACCTGTTTGAAGTACGCTGGGGTGGGAGCGGTCATCGCGAAATCCTTCGCCCGCATCTATTTCAGGAACGCCATCAATCAGGGGCTCCCCATTGCACAGTGCGCTGCTGTGGAGGGTGTCAATTCAGGGGAGGAGGTGACGATAGACTTCTCCTCGGGCAAGGTGACCACACCTCGTGCTGAGTATTCCTTTCCGCCATTGTCTTCCTTCGTGATGGGGATCTTGGAGGACGGGGGCCTGATCCCCCACGTGCGAAAGAAGTTGGGCCTAGAATAGCCCAGGCTTCTTATGAAAGAGGTGAATGCAATCATGGCCAAGTACAGGATCACCTGGTTACCCGGCGACGGCATTGGTAGAGACGTGATGGATGCTGCCCGGATATTGCTGGACGCGCTGGATTTGGATGCTGAGTACGTCCCTGGTGACGTGGGCTGGGAGTTCTGGCGGAGTGAAGGAGACGCCTTGCCGTCTCGTACCGTTGAACTGCTGAAAAACACGGACTGTTGCCTCTTTGGCGCGATTACCTCCAAGCCGAAGCAGGAGGCTGAAGAGGAACTGGTGCCTGAACTGCAAGGCAAGGGACTGGTCTATTTCAGCCCCATCGTTCGCATCCGACAGTTGCTGGACCTGCACACCAACATGCGGCCCTGCACGGCCTATCCGGGCAACCCCCTCAACTATCGAGATGACATTGATCTGGTTGTCTTCCGTGAGAACACTGAAGGGCTGTACAGCGGCGTGGAGTTCTTTCCGCTACCCGACCAGGTACGCGAGGCGTTGATGCAGAACCATCCCAAGATGGCCCGGTTCGCAGAGGTGCCAGCCGACGAGATCGCCGTCTCCTGTCGCATCTTCACTCGGAATAGCTGTCGTCGGATCGTGCGCCACGCTTTTGAGTATGCGAGACAGTTCGATCGCCCGTCGGTCACGGTGGTCGAGAAGCCCAACGTGATCCGCGAGACGAGCGGGATGATGGTTCGTGAGGCCCGTGACGTGGCCAAGGAGTACCCTGATGTAGAACTGTGGGAGACCAACGTAGATGCCATGGCTATGTGGCTGGTCAAGAACCCGCAGGACTACTCGGTGCTCGTGGCATCCAACATGTTTGGCGATATCATCTCGGATCTGTGTGCGCAGTTGGTCGGGGGGTTGGGCTTCGCCTCCAGCGCCAACATCGGTGATGACTACGCCCTCTTTGAGCCAACCCATGGCTCGGCTCCCAAATACGCAGGCCAGTATAAGGTGAACCCGACGGCTATGCTGCTCACAGTGAAGCTGATGCTGCAATGGCTGGGTGAGGCGGATATGGCTACAAGGGTGGAGAACTCTATATCTGCCGTGATCGCTGAGGGCAGGGTACGAACCTACGATGTGGGAGGCACGTCCAGCACCCTCGAAGTGGCTGAGGAGATCGCCGGGACACTGTAGTAGCCTCTTGTGGGCGTGTTGCAGCGGGCACAAGGCTCGGTGAGACAGTGGGCTTGAGGCGTAACAAGCCCACTTCCTGTCTGAATCCAACACGAATTGACAGAAGGGTTTGTACGAGTTTGAGGGAAAGCAACGGGGGCTCTTGGGTGGTGCCTTCGTTCGCCCTCAAGCGAGCCTGATAGACGCGGTGACTATTGGAGAGGGTTGCTACGTCGGGCGATTGGTGCGACATCGTCGTCGGACAGGGAGTCCAACATCTAGGAGAGGCGCCTGTTTCCGCCCAAGATCCTTGGTGAGGTGTCTCACGAGCAGAGGTCAGCGTGGGACTGGGGCCTCAAGCTGTGCCAAGCCCTACCTGCCTGCTGGCACAAGACCCTACATGGAGCGCAGCAGAGAGTATGAAAGTCATCTACCGCGACCAAGAGTGGGAGTTGAGGGGAGGCATGACCGCCCGCGCGGCGATCAAGAAGTTCGGACTTGATCCCGAGGCGGTGCTGGTGATCCGCAATGGACAATTGGTGACCGACGATACTCTACTGAAGGATGCGGATCAGGTGAAGCTCATAGCGGTGGTCTCGGGAGGCATCGGCGACAGCCTCCAGACCAAGAGGTGTTCGGGACGTTGAAGTGCAAGAGATGCGGCGAGCCGGCTGCAGTCAACATGCGTCAACACCGGCTGGGCCTTTGCGGGGAGCACTATCTGAACTGGTTCGTGTCCCAGACCCAGCGGCTTATCGAGAAGTACACCATGTTCGCTCCCGAGGCTCGGATTCTCGTGGCGGTCTCAGGGGGAAAGGACAGTCTGGCTCTGTGGGATGTACTTCTACGATTGGGATACCAAGTGGAGGCGCTGTACATAGATCTAGGCATCGGCGAGGGTCGATATTCAGAGGAGTCCAAGAAGTTCGTGGAGCGCTTCGCGATGGATCGGCAGAATGCCCACTACCGCATCGTTGATGTGCAAGCAACCTATGGAAAGACGATCCCAAGGCTGGCCAGCGAGAGGCGGGGGCGCAAGGTGTGTTCCCTTTGCGGTCTGGTCAAGCGTCACATCATGAACCGTGTGGCCTACGAAGGGGAGTTTGCTGCGGTGGCCACGGGACACAACCTCGACGACGAGGCGGCCGTGCTTTTTCAAAACGTCCTTCACTGGCAGGTAGGCTATCTGGCTCGTCAGGCACCGGTACTACCCAGCACGCATCCCCATCTTGCGCGCAAGGTGAAGCCTTTCTTCCGCTTCTACGAGCGTGACACGGCGGCCTATGCCTTCTTGCGAAGGGTTGACTATGTCTATGATGAGTGTCCCTACGCCAGAGGCGCAACCAGCATCTTCTACAAGGAGCTACTCAACCAACTGGAGGCGCGATCGCGGGGAGCCAAACAGCAGTTCTACCTGAGCTTCCTGCAAGCGCGACAGGAGGAGGGGCTTTTCTCTGAGTCCAGGGCGCAGTTGGAGCTCCGTGATTGTGAGAAGTGCGGACAGCCCACGACCGCGCCGGGCCTATGCGCGTTCTGCCGCCTGTGGGAGGAGTCGTGAGATTGAGGTTCTTGTTCCAGAGGCTTAGAGGCGTCATAAGGCGGCCTGGAGCGACCAGCCTGGCGGGTCTGGCAGCGCTCCTGGTGTTCTGCCTGTACATCTATCTGCTGGCCACTCTAGTGTGGAGTGACACCGTGCAGATTGCAGCCTCTTCGACTGCCACCCCCGTTTCCGAGACGGAGACTGCCCGGACGCCATCTCCCACGCCAATTAGTAGGGCCACCTACACAATTCCTGCGAGGTCGCCCACGGCTACTCTGACCTACACGCCCATTTCGTACACGCCAACGCCTGCCCACCTGGTCTATGTTGTGGAAGCTGGCGATACACTGAGCGGCATTGCACGCAGGTTCAACACCACGGTGAGCGCCATCATGGAGCTGAATAGCCTCTCCAGCGAGTTGCTCTCCATTCGCCAGGAACTGTTCATCCCAGGGAGGCGCCAGGCTGCAACTTCTTCACCTACCTTGACACGCACGACCACGTCTCCGACACCTACTCCAACTCCCACTGCGACCTCCATCGCGGTGCCTTCGTCTCCTACGCCTCAGCCTACGAGACCTGCCGTAGGCGCCTCCTCGTCGGGGGAGGCTCTGGTCGTAGCTTTCTACTACGCCTGGTACGGCTTGGACCAATGGGTGCCGAGCAAAGTGCCTGATACACCTGCCGTTCCCTATAGGTCGAGCGACCGCAGCACCATCACCCGGCACGTTGCGCAAGCCCAACAGGCGGGGATAGATGCCTTTGCTGTGGCCTGGTATGGTCCGAATGTCCACAACAATCAGACGGAGACCAACCTCCGCACTATGCTAGAGGTTGCGGGCCAACGCGGTTTCCGCTGCACCGTGGATTTCGAGACGCGCTCCCCCTTTTTCCACAGCCAAGCTGACATCGTAGGCGCCTTGCGTTACCTCATCGACAATCACGCGGCCAGCCCTGCTTTCTTGCGCTATGAAGGGAAGCCACTCATCTTCTTCTGGGCTGTAGCGAATGTGTTCACCGGCCAAGGACAGTCCGCCATCGATGCCTGGGCTTCCATCCGGCAGCAGGTAGATCCTCAGCACAACACCTTGTGGATCGCTGATGGCGCAAACATCGAGTTCCAGCGGGTTTTCGATGGCCATCATCTCTACAACATCACCTGGAATCCCCCGGCCAGCGTCAACACCACTCTGAACAGGTGGGGGAACAATGTACGGAGCTACAGCGCACAGCATGGCACGCGCAAATTGTGGGTGGCCACCGTCATGCCAGGCTACAATGACTTACATATACACGGACGATCCAACCGTTTTGCTCATGATCGGCGGAATGGGGCCTACTATCGGGAGACTTGGCAGGCGGCGATCAGCAGTGCTCCTGACCTGATCATGATCACCAGTTTCAACGAGTGGCTGGAAGGTACTCAGATCGAGCCCAGCGTGAGCTACGATGAACTCTATCTTCAGTTGACTTCAGAGCTCTCAGTTGCCTTCAAGGCTTCAAGGAGATGACGACTTGAGTGGGATCTTGGACCAGATTCCTTTACAATGTGGTGTCAATCCGCTACAATGTAACCGTGAGCGATCGGCGGAAGGCTGATAGGTTCGAACGGGGGGCACGATGGCTGGCGAAAGAATCCTGGTTGTTGAAGATAGCCTTGACATTCTCTCCTTTCTCGCAGAGGACGTGCTGCCGTATCACGGTTATAACGTGGTGAGCGCAACGACTGGTGAAGAGGGGCTGGGCAAGCTGGCTTCAGAAGAGCCTGACCTGGTGTTGCTGGATTTGGAATTACCAGACATGTCTGGCATGGACATCCTGAGAACTGCGCAGGAGGACGAGAACGGGATTCCCGTCGTCCTGATGACCGCCTACGGCTCCGAGAGTACCGCGGTGGAGGCCTTTCGACTTGGAGCTAGGGACTACATCATCAAGCCCTTCACGACGGAGCAGGTAATAGATGTTCTGGATCGGACCTTGACCGAAACCAGACTCCGCAGAGAGAAGGACCATCTCATGGACAGTTTGCAGGAGAGAGTCGAGGAGATGACCATACTGTCTGCGGTTGGGAAGTCGGTCGTATCCTTGATGGATCTGGAGGAGCTACTGAATCGGATCGTAGAGGCTGGGGTCTACGTCACCAGCGCAGAGGAGGGGTTCTTGCTCTTGGTCGACCCAGAGACCAGCGATCTGTATCTTAGAGCGGGGAAGAACCTGGGGAACTGGGAGGCTCAGGGTCTAAGACTCAAGGTGGAGGATAGTCTGGCTGGTCAGGTCGTGAAGACCGGGAAACCGATGCGGCGAGGCGGGAAGGGGACGGGGCGTGACTTCAAGGTGAAAACAGGATACCTTGTAAAGTCGCTGCTCCATGTGCCTCTGGTTGTGAAAGACGAGGTGGTCGGGGTGTTGTCCATTGACAATCAGGTGTCTGATGTGGAGTTTACTGAGGAGGACCAGTACCTGCTGTCTACCTTGGCTGACTATGCGGCGATCAGCATAGAGAACTCCACGCTCTACGATGAGTTGAGGAAGAACATGGAGGATCTGAAACAATCCCAGCAGGAGTTGATCGAGTCCTCCAAGCTAGCTGCTGTGGGCACGTTGGCTGCTGGCGTTGCCCACGAGTTCAATAACTTGCTGGCCGCCATCTCAGGGCACACCGAACTGGGTTTGATCTCGGAGGACATGGATGAGATCAAGCAATCGCTGAATGTGGTGGTTGAGTCTGTTGACAGAGCCAAGAGAATCACGTCCAACCTGCTTGCCTTTGCCAGGCGGCGGGAGCCCAGGATGGAAATAGCGGATGTGACCGAGGCGGTGGAGACCCCGCTCCAGTTGATGGAGAGAGATCTTGAGAAATCGAACATCAAGCTGGTAAGGGAGTTCTCCGATGTTCCGGCCATCGTCTGTGACGCAGGACAGATATCGCAGGTATGCCTGAATCTGCTGACCAACTCCAGGGATGCCATGTTGCCAGACGGCGGAACTGTCACGGTGAAGGTCAAGCAGGACGGGGACGACATCGTCATCGCCTTTTCCGACACAGGCGGGGGCGTACCGGATCACATCATGGATAAGTTGTTTGAGCCTTTTGTGACCACCAAGGGGCCATTGGGAGGCGGGGACGTATCGGGCACCGGTCTAGGGCTTTCCGTCTCCTACGGGATCGTGAAGAACCACGGTGGTACCATCGAGGTTGAAACCGAGGAAGGCAAGGGCAGTACCTTTACGGTGCGCCTTCCGACAAGCGGTGGCGAGGCACAGAGTGAGCAGTGAGGCTCTTGCGTAGCCCCGTACTCCCCTCAGCTCTGATTCTTGTTGCCCTCACGTCCTGGCTAGTCCTACCCAGTCCCTCCATTCAGCAGATTCCTCATTCTGAGATTGATCAGACATGTGGCGAGGGCCGCCTCGAAGAGCGCGACGGACTGCGTATCCTTCGTCTCAAGGGAACGCCGTACGAAATGGGGTACCAGCACGGGGTTCTGCTGCACGACGAGGTACGGGCCGCGCTGCACTCCGCCATCTACGAGGAACTCGTTCTGGGTAGCCCGATTTCCCACTTTCTGCTCCTCAGGCATGCGCGGTACGTGCACAGCTATGTCCCATTGGAATACCGAGAGGAAATGCGCGGTCTGGCTGATGGGGCCAACATTGGCTACTTGGATGTCCTTGTTCTCAATAGCCACCGTGATTTTGTCACTGAGTTACAGTCCGGTCTCCGTCTTGGTCGGCTCCTCCTGAGATTGGATCCACCGTTCATTCCTCCCTGGGGTCCATCTGGTGCGCGCTCATCTCGGACAGCGATGTCGGAAGGTGCATCGCGTGGCACCGGCGGAGCGTATCCTCGAGGGTGGACTCTTGCGGCTTTTGGGAGTGCTACCAGGGATGGCGGGCTGTTGCAGAGTCTCGACCTCTCCAGTGCTCTGCTCTCGCCAGAGGAACTGCTTCTCATCGTGTACGAACCGAAGGGCGGTAACAGCTTGGCCGCCGTTACTTGGCCTGGGGCGGTTGGCGTCACGATAGGTCTGAACGAAGAGAAGATATCTGTAACGGCGTTGCCCGTGCTCTCTCAAGATGCCTCCCTCGACGGCATCCCGCTGCCGATTCTGCTGCGCGATGTGCTCCAGTATGCAGGGGATATTCCGACGGCCGAGAGGCTCCTCGCCAGCGCCACCCGCACTACCGGACACAATGTGATCGTTGGCGATGGTAAGCCAGCCGACGCTCAGGCCATTGAGTTGTCGGCGCACGTGTATGCAGTCTTCGAGGCCGAGGATGACCTTGTTATTCGCACCAATCAGTACCTGGATCCTGCACTCTCGAGAACTCAAGACACCTCTGCGCAAGACGAACACGCGCCCGGTCAGGCGCTCGTCGAGGCGCTGGCGGAAGCGGTGAACAGCCAGTCTGGGCGACTGGATCTGCGGAGTGTCACCAATCTGCTGGTCGAAAGCCGCCGCGCAAGGGGCCAAGACCACTCTTCTGGAGAGGGCGAGAGTGTTCTTGGGGTTGTGATCGCTTCTAGCGACCTGGAGATGTGGGTCATCCTAGGCGGGAGCACCGAGGGAGGCGTCAGAAGGATAGGTCTCAGATTGCAGGAGGGACAGTGACGTTGACAAGGCGATTCGGATGTGGCGGATCAACTCGACCGCGCAGCCAGTCCTTGCCAGCGACGCCCTCTATGGTGTCAGTGGATATCCTGCGGCTCGTCTCACGGCGCTCCGTGATGCCCATCCTCGGTCTGATATGAGGATGATCGAGGCAATCGCTCTGCAAGGGCGGTTCTCTCCATCGGTACACTGAGACTGCTTGCTGTCTCTCAAGCTGCAACAGAGTGGGCTAAGTGAGCTGGATTTGTGGCACACTGTCTTGGCACTGCATAGCAAGTGCGGTACAATGGTTCTTCGGTCGGCTGTGCGTCACAGACGCTTTGACAAGGAGGCACCATGCCCGGGGAGAAGATCCTTGTTATCGAGGATAGCCCGGAGTTCCTCGGCGTTCTGGCCGAGGACGTCTTGCCGTTGCATGGATATGAGGTCCTCACTGCCACCACAGGAAGGGAGGGGTTGAGCAAGCTCTCCTTGGAGAGTCCCGATCTAGTGTTGCTTGACTTGGAACTTCCGGACATGTCGGGCATGGAGATTCTCAGAAGCGTGGAGGAGGCAGGCAGTATCACCCCGATCATTCTGATGACTGCCCATGGGTCCGAGAGCATTGCAGTGGAGGCATTTCGGCTCGGGGCCAGGGACTATATCATCAAACCCTTCACCTTGGAACAGGTGACCGGCGTGCTGGAGCGCGCATTCACCGAAGAGA
>JAUWLF010000032.1 GCA_030613785.1 Chloroflexota bacterium
GCGTGCCCATGCTCCATTTTTCTGTTTCTGAGCTCATGCCGAGTGTGGCGGTGACCGACCCCCATGAAGAGAACTCAGAATGAAACAGGGAGGCTACCGATTGACAAGGACACCGAACTGCAGCTCTAGGATGAAATGGGCTGGTTGCGCAGCGCTGACCATCATTACGGTACTGGTCGTTGGCCTCACAGTCGGTTTGACGGCCTCCCGGATGCTGCGGCTGTTGCCGCAGCACGGACCACCTGAAGCAACGTCAACACCCCCTACACCACCAGCCTCGCCTCCATCAACTCAGACGTCTGCCGCTGACACACCGGTGGCGCCTGCGGCCGAAACGCCTTCACCAACTCCCCCCGGAACTGCCTTCGACTACGGCATCCAGGTTCACCTGTTCCACCTGGACGTGGAGTACGTCACCGATCTGGTGGACAACATGCATTTCAACTGGATCAAGCACCAGATAGAATGGAAGGAATTCGAGCAGAGCAAGGGGCACTACTTGTGGGAGCCTATTGACCACATGGTAGACATCGCTCATCAAACAGATCTCAACGTACTGCTTAGCGTGGTCAAGGCCCCCGACTGGTCCAGAGGAGGGCGAACAGAGGAAGATGGCCCTCCGGTCAACTACAACGACTACGGCGATTTCGTGGCAGCCATGGCCCAGCGTTACTGTGGAAAGGTCCAGGCCTACGAGATCTGGAACGAGCAAAATCTGAGACGAGAATGGAACACCGGGCGGGACCTAAGCGCCCAGGAGTACGTGGAACTTCTGCAAGTGGCCCATGATCGCATCAAGGCGGTCTGCCCAAGCGCCATAGTCGTGTCTGGAGGCCCCACACCCGTGGGCTACACCAGCGCTACAGCGATTGATGATTTCCAGTACTTGAGGGAGATGTACCAGGCCGGCCTGAGTAGCCACTGCGATGCGGTGGGTGTACACCCCAGTGGGTTCAACAACCCTCCCGACTGGCGGTACCCGCCCCCATACAGCGAAGCTGGGGATTCGACCGGTTTCAGGAACGACCGTCAGTTCTACTTCCTGAACACGATCGAGGGATACCACGACACCATGGCCGAGTTCGGCGACGGCGATCGAAAACTGTGGGCCACCGAATTTGGATGGGCGAGCGTCGAAAACCTGACGGACAGCCCTGCCGAAGGATACGAATACGCAGCCGACAACACTGAAATCGAGCAGGCGGGCTATCTTGTCACCGCTCTTCAAGTGGCCAGGAGCAAGGGCTACATGGGGGTCATGTTCATCTGGAACCTCAATTTCGCCCCAGCTCGGGGTGCGGACGATGAGCGGGCCGCGTTTGGCATCCTTGGGGAGGACTGGGGCCAGAGGCCAGCCTACCAAACGCTGGCTGCCGCCAGGTCGACCGGCGAGCTACCGTGAGCAAGTCCTACTCTACCCGCTGCCAATCAATGCGCTGACTGCACGCAGGTTCGTAGTCCACGTCTATCACTTCGCTCAGCGGCTGACCAGCAGCGTCGACGACCAGCACATGGAACAGCCCCGCGTCAAACCCCATGGTGAACTCGTACTTCCCGGCTTGGGGCGCTTGGGGCGGCCCCTCCGATTCTTTGATAGCGCTGAATCCGAAGTCGTTGTACAGACGCACATTGGCCCAAGGTAAACCATTGCCGCTGGCGTCGTACACCCAGCCCCCAATGAGTCTACCTCTGCTGCAATCCTCTTCGTTGCGGATGACAGTGTACTGGTGCGGACCAGACGGTGGGACCGGAGTCGATTCGGAAGCTGACCTTGTTGGCGTAGCAGAGGGCGTGGGAGTTGGTGATGGAGGAGACGTTGGGGTGGCTGGAGGGATAGGCGTGGCGGTCGGGGCAACCGGCGTGGTCAGTTCGGTGTGGGGTG
This sequence comes from Chloroflexota bacterium, assembly GCA_030613785.1. Classification (GTDB taxonomy): domain Bacteria; phylum Chloroflexota; class Anaerolineae; order UBA7937; family B3-Chlor; genus JAUWLF01. Next base: position 1,883 of record JAUWLF010000032.1, read on the forward strand.
TGGGGGTTTCAACGGGCAACTCGGTAGGTGCAGGTGCAGAAGCTGTGCTAGTGGCGCCCACCTCAAGGGTCGGAGTCCAACTCCCCACCGCCACGATGCCGCCGCCTTTACCTCTCGTGAGGGTGGAGAACGCCGCACACGCACCCAAGCACACGACGAAGATAACAAAAAGGAACGCTAGGGCAGAAGTCTTGTTCTGCATAGGCTCAATGCATCCTCTTGCTCAGCCGCGGGATGACGAGGTCGTACTCTCGTCCAGCAAAGCCCAGCATCTTATGATACTATCATCGTGTATGAAAGGCAAGGAAGCACAGGAGTTGCACTGCTCCAGTACTCCATGCTATAATGGCAAGTGAAAGGGGCGAGTAGCTCAGCTGGTGAGAGCGCGCGGTTCACATCCGCGAGGTCGTAGGTTCGAGTCCTATCTCGCCCATTCTCCTTATCGGCCCACGGTCTCTCGGTGAAGCACAGATGCGTGAAACGCAAAGCACCCGAAGTGACTGGTGGACCAGCCACCTGCGCTGGGTGATACTGGTCCTTGTCTTTGTCTTCAGTTCACGCGACCCCTCTCAGAGATCCAATCTTCTGCCGATCTATGCGGTTCTGGTCGTCGGGGTACTGTACAACCTGGTGGTTGTGTTGCTTCTGTACTTCAAACGGACGCCCTCCCATTTTTGCGAAACGACGGTGGCCCTGGATGCGCTCCTCCTCGTCACCATAACCTATCTCTCCGGGCAACCATACTACTTCCTCCTTTCACTTTTCCCGATCATAGCGGCTTCTCTCCAATTGGGGCTTGAGGTAGGTCTTCTTGTGGCTAGCGTCGTAACGTTAGCCTACGGCGGCTTCATCCTCTTCCTACAACCCTGGTTGGCAGGTGGGCAAAGCCTGTTTCCCACCATCCTCAGTATCGTGGCTCTGTTCATCGGAGCAGCAGCGGCCAGCCTGGCAAGCGGGAAGGAACGCGAAGACTTGTCAATCCCAGTGCTGGAGAATGGGGTTCCGCCAAGTTCGGTCTATCGAGAACGGTTCAGGGCCATCTACGAAATGACGAGCGAGTTGATTGCCACCCTGAACTACCAAATGGTCTTGGACAAGATGCTGGACGTCAGCTTGGCCGGCTTCAAGGAGAAGGAACACAGAGATCTACAGAGACCGGTCAGCATGGTCTTGTTCTTCGACGAGGAGAGGGAGAATCTGTATGTTGCCGCGTCTCGCAATCTCAGCACAACCGATGGGCTACAGAAGCCCGCGGGCAGAACCGGGCTCCTGGGCCATGTTGCCGCTACTGGAGAGCCAGCAACAACCAGCCGACCCAACGCCGACCCCGAGTTGTCCAGCTTCTCGGCCCTACGTCGTTGTCACTCCGTGCTGTGCGTGCCCCTGAGGGCTGGCCTTGAGATGTACGGCGTGGCGCTCTTTGGCAGCCCAGAGAGCAACGCCTACAGCGATGCGTACATGGAACTCATCACAGCCTTCTGCAATCAGGCCAGCATCGCCTTGCAGAACGCGCAACTCTATCAAACACTGCAAGAGGAGAGAAGAAGAATCCTGTTCAGCGATGAGGAACTCCGCAAGCAGTTGGCGCGTGAACTGCATGACGGTCCCACCCAAACCGTGTCCTCAATTGCCATGCGTCTGGATTTCGTCAGAACGCTCCTCGACTCAGACCCAGTGCGAGCCAGAGAGGAACTGAACAAGCTGGAGCGGCTGGCTGGCCAAGCGGTGCAGGAGGTCCGGACCATGCTCTTCAGCATGCGTCCCCTGATCTTGGAAACGCAGGGGCTGGCCGCTGCCCTTGAGCGTTATGCGCAGCGCATGATAGAGACCGAGGATATTGAAGTGCACTTGGATGCCGATGGTCTAGACAAACGCCCCGTTCCTCTCGTTGAGGGAGCAACTTTCTTCATCCTCGAAGAGGCGATAAACAACGCCAAGAAACACGCCGAACCGCAGAACATCTGGATAAGCATCGAGAATCGGACCGGGGAACTCCTCGCCCAGGTCAGAGACGACGGTCGAGGGTTTGACATCAGGCAGGTCGAGAGTTCCTATGACGAACGGACCAGCTTGGGGCTCGTCAACATGAGGGAGCGCGCACGTTTGATAAACGGTGTGCTGACCATAGAATCACAGCCCAGCAAGGGAACGACAGTGACCCTCACAGCACCCATGACGGGCGAAGAGGAATAGCGCGAGCACCGTGCCCCCTAGACTACTACTTGTCAATCTTGCGGTGATGTCACGTGTCAACCCTTGACTTGACAAACATCCTATTCGACCACAGAGTTGAGGTGGTTCTGTGGGTAGTTTGCTCCGTCGCCGTCTACGGTCTGGGCACCAACCTGCGGAGTTTCCTGCGCACCACTTCGGCTGGTCGACTCAGCAATGTCACCAAGATACTCGGACGTGGGCCCTGCAGTTCTTGGCTCCTCGAGTCCCTTCGCTTCGCCTACTACTTAGGTGTCCCCTACGTCGCCCTGACACGCGGTGTGACTAACCCCAGCCTGATGGGCATGGGGGCGACAGACTGGTTCGAACCATACTCGTTGGGCAACATCGCCCTGGGCATGGTCGTGGGCCTTGTGACGCTGGTTCTCCTCATCTGGGGCTGGCGACAGTATCTCTGTGCTACGGAAGGAATCAGGCACGAACCACGGCAGAGGCCTTTCGAAGTCGGAATCCGGACCCTCTTGGCGCCTTGGGGTTGGGGGCTGATACTACTCGAAGTCCTGTATCTGGAGATGCACTGGGCCTTCTACCGCAGCGCTACCATCCGTGTGGTCGGCAACTACTACGGCGTTTTCCTAGGCGTAGTCATTGTCTTGGCGGAATGGTGGCTGAACCCGGAGATACGCAAGACCTTGGGAATGGCACATCGCAACGGTGAAACCTTGACGACGGCAGCCATTGCTCTGAGCATCGCTATTGTCTTCTCTTTCACAGCCAACCTCTGGCTGTGCATAGCGACCCACTTGGCGATACAATTCGGCCTGCTGTCATTCTTGATCCTCTATCGCCGCCTACCCGAGTACGAAGGCCAGAGCGATTAGGATCGCGAACATCGCCCCGGCGAGTATCGCTATCCTCTTGAGGTCATCGTACACATACCCATACTGCTCAGTAAGACTCGCAGTTGTTGCTCTCGATAGTCCAGACGCCTCAACCAGCGCCCCCTGTGCCCCTCCCACTGGCTCGGAAGGGGTCTGGGGCTTGCTGGCGGTCCTTTTCGCTCGTCTCCGGCGAGCTCGACGTGACTTCTTGGCCATCTTTGTGCTCCCTCTGCCTTACTGATTGGCTAGCTCGGCGATGACAACTAGCCGATGCGTGTCTATCATGTACGGGTGACAGGTGATGAGGGTCAATGTCGCGTTGGGTGTCGGTGCCAATAGGCTGACCTCAGTCGCATCAACCACCATCTTGGCCACCACCAGATACGTGTAGGGGGTATCACCGGCGTAGACGATAACCTCATCTCCTATGCTGACATTCTCCAAGTACCTGAAGATCTCGCCGTACACATCATTGTGCCCAGAAATGACCATGTTGCTTCTTTCGCCAGGGTTCGCCGAGCCTACGCGATGACCAGTCCCCATCTTCAGCTCTTCCCCGCCATCACCCTCCACCACCGGGGCATCGACTTCTATGGAAGGGATGACGATTCTCGACGCCTGTCGAGGTCCCGGCGTGGGTATCGGAATTGAAGCTCCGGGCTCGACGAGGTGGAGGTAGGGATCGGGGACGCCACCCTCCGAGCCCGGTGGTAGACTGCTACCAGGTAGCACACCAACGGTGTGTGCGGGGGGAGCGACCACCTGCTCAGAGTCCAGAGCCTCTGCCACCTCGCGGTTCAAAACACGCAACTCAGACAGAGAGCTGAAAACCACCAGAATCAGCCCGGCCAGGGCCGCCAGCTCCAAGAGCAGAAGAAGCCTATCTCGGAGCCTCGGGAACACCTTTCGCCAGAAAGCTGCGTTCACCCTCGCCAGTAGAGACAGACTCCGCTCCAGGCGGCCAGTCCGAGGGGTGATCCTGACTGCCTCAAAGGTAACCCCCTCCCCGCCCGCGGATGGAACCGCAGCCGTCCCACCCGGGCCGGACGCCCAGGGAGATCCCTGCGCACGTGCCCTCTCTCTGCTGCCGTGCAACGCCGACTCCTCGGAGAGTGGCCTAGATGCGGAAGTGGTCCCGTCGAAGGACCCCCTGCGGGGTCTTTGCTCTGACGCTACACGTCGAAAGCGCTCCAACCCTCTGGCGCGTCGTTTCGCCGCCAGGAGCTCCTCCAATTCTTCTATCGTTAGATCATCCGCAGAGTGGTTCTCGCTCATAACCCGATCCTTCACTGGTGAACACACAGGGCCATGGCTGAATCTTATGTAAAATTATACACGCCACACCAGATTAGTCAAGCAGACACAGAACTCGTCGGACGCTGCCAAATCGCGATCACTGAGCACTATTCGATCTCCCCCTCCATCCACCTAGAGCCAGTGCCTGAAAGCGACGAAGATCCTCGACGCGCAGCGCCCAGATTAGCAATCCATAGCTGAGCAGGCCGATTGTGCCCGCCCCACCAACGATCGCTAACTCACCCCACAGAGATGATGAAGTCACCATCCTTGTCAACTGCGCGAGGGCAAGACAGACCACGAATCCAGTCAGCACCGACGCGAACAGCACTTTCACGACCGTCTTTGGCAGTTCCTGACCGCGAAGTCCGTTGAAATGCCGCTGGGTGAGAAGAAGCATAAGCAATGCATGGCTGCCTAGTTGGACTGAGTTCGCCAGGACCAAGCCCAGCATCCCCAGAGGAGCCATCAGCGGGAGGGCCACACCCAAGTAGATGAGCACACTCACAACCCCTACCATGACCGGGGTCTTTGTATCCTTGCGCGCATAGAAGGCAAAGATCAGAACTTGATCTATCGCTGCAAAGGGAAGTCCTATCAAGTAGACCCGCAAAGCCTGAGCGGTGCGCGCAGTGTCGTAGGGCTGAAAGGCACCGTGTTCGAACAGAAGAGCAATGACGGGCGTTGCCAGGACGAGGAGTCCGACAGTGGCGGGTGTAATCAGAAGCACAATAGCACGCAAACCCATCCCTAGAGTGTCACGGAACCGGGACATCTCGGCAGCCGATGCCAACCGAGAGAGTGAGGGTAGAACAGCGGTGGAGATCGCTACCGCCACCAAGCCAAGGGGAAATTGAATGAGCGTCGTAGCGTTTTGCATCCAAGCGATGCTCTGGTCGCCAGTACGGGAAGCCAGATTGCGATCTATGGCAATACCTACCTGACTGATGACCAGACCAAGAGCCACAGGCAAGTATAGCCTGGCCATCCGGCGGAGACCAGGATGCGAGAAGACCATGGAGAATGAAAACCCCATCCCCCGCAGACCGGGCAACTGGATCGCCAACTGAAAGAACGACCCCAGAAGCACCCCAACCGACAGGCTAGCGATTCCAAGCCGGCTCGACAAGAGAAGAGCACCGACGATGATTCCGATATTGAAGAGGCTGGCGCCGAGGACTGGGTACACGAAACGCTTCTTGGCATACAGAAGCCCGGTGGTGGCACCAGAGAGACCCAGAAACAGCACTGCGGGCGTGATCAAACGCATGAGCACGACGGTCTGGGAGAGCAACTCATCGTCAAAGCCCCCAGCCAATAGCCACGCCACGCGAGGAGCCAGCAGTTCCAGAGCAACAACAATGACGGATAACGCCAGCGCCACCAAGGTGAACAAGGCACTAGCCAAACCCCACAATTCACGTCGTCGATCTGGAGCCGCATAGTCACTGAAGACAGGAACCAAAGCTGCGCTGATCATACCCCCGATGAGGAGATCGTAGATCATGGTGGGCACGATAGAGGCGACTCGGAATGCGCTGACCATTCCCGTCGCTCCGAAGAGGTGCGAGATGACGGTTTCTCGGATCAGCCCCAAGACGCGGCTGCCCACACTGCCCAGTGCGACAATGGCTGCGGCCTGAGCAATTCCCGCGCCCTCACTCGCGTAGGATACCGTCTCCCCAGCTGAGGTTCCGTTAGGGCCGGCCGGCCCTCCACTCACCCGCTCTCTCCCTCTTCCTGGGGCCCGATGGCACGGATCAGGTTCGACGTCGAACGGCCGCGGGTGACGGGGGTCAGGTGAACCAGGCCGCCGTACTCGGACACTGCCTTCGCCTCGGGCAATTCCTCGACCCGATAGTCACCCCCCTTGACGTACACATCTGGCTTCAATGACCTCACGAGCCGTTCCGCCGTTGGCTCAGCGAACAGGACTACGTAGTCAACGCACTCCAGAGCCGCCAGAATCTCCGCCCGGTCCCCCTGGTCCATGAGAGGACGGCCTGGCCCTTTGATGCGGCGGGTGGATTCGTCATCATTCAAACCAACCATGAGCAGGTCGCCTTGTCTTCTGGCCTCCTGCAAACACCGCACGTGCCCCACATGTAAGAGGTCGAAACAGCCATTCGTGAACACCACTCTCTGCCCCTGCGATGCAGCCTGATCCCGCACCACACGAGCTTCCGCCAGCGATACGATTCTGCCCGCCATTGCCATCTGCCTCTCCAGCCAGTGTCACGCTATTCTATAGTAGTTGTACCCGTTCTTCAAGCCTTCAGGCTGGCTTCGAGACCCCTCGGTGTGCTATAATCGCGATGTGATCGGCAGCCACCACCAATCAGGGGGAGCGAGACGTCGCGTGGTGTTTGCGGCCCTGGCAGGAGTTCTCATCCTGACCTGCCTGGTCGTAACTGGACTCCTGCTCCGGTGGACCCCGGACACGATTGCAGCTCTTCTCCAACCAACTCCTACCCCTTCCCCGACGTCCACCCCGACGCCCACATCCACTCCGACTCTCACACCGGAACCTACGCCCACACTCACCCCCACGCCAGAGATCCTGGAACCAGAGGATCACTATTGGCTAGCTCGCCCCTTCGCGCCAGAACACAACAACGAACCGACTCGCTACTACCCGTATGGCTCAACAGCTGGAGGACGCTACCGCATTCACCACGGCGCCGACTTCCCCAATCCTTTTGGCACCCCGATCTTGGCTGGAGCCAGCGGGCGGGTTGTGGTGGCCGGTACGGACGACAGAATCGTCTACGGAGAGAGGCTCGGCTTCTACGGTCAACTGGTGATCATCCAACTCGAACAGCAATACCGTGGCAAGAAAGTGTACGTGCTATACGGCCATCTGTCGAAGGTAAAGGTTGATTTTCTGGAAGTGGTTGAGGCAGGTCACGTCATAGGCGAAGTGGGCATGACCGGTGTCGCCATAGGGCCTCACTTGCATCTCGAGGTGCGAGTGGGTGAGAACAGCTATGCGGATACGCGGAACCCCGAACTCTGGCTGCGTCCTCTGGCCACCAGTAGAGGCACCATAGTAGGACAGCTACTGGATTCTGACCAGCAATTCATCCCTGACCTCCGCATCACGTTCTACCGCAAGCAAACTGCCGAGCAGCCTTGGGAGGATGTCACTACCTATCCCTCCAGCGAGGTCAACGCTGACGGCGGGTGGAGAGAGAACTTTGTTCTGGGAGATGTGCCCGTTGGTGACTATGTCGCGAAGACCTACGTCAACGGTCACTTGATAACGGCGGACGTCACCGTTTCTGAAGGCAAGTTGAGCTTCGTGACCATCGAAGCCCAATAGTAGGATCATGATCCGAAACTGCAATCCATGGCAATCGCGTCGGCAGGCTCCCAGCGAGAAGGGCCAAGTGTTCGCGAGATAGAGGAATGAAAGATGAAGTGCCCAAGCTGCCGCGCTGAAAGTCCACCCGGTACCAAGTTCTGTTCGAAATGTGGCGCCGCCCTGAGCCAGAAGTTCCAGGCATGCCCCACTTGTGGTGCCAAAAACCTCACTGACCGCAAGTTCTGTCGTACGTGTGGAACCGCTCTCGTGGGCGCGGCTGACGAGTCGTCGGGGAAAGCCCTGGAGATGCCGTCTGGCCCTGATGCGAAGCCAAATCACATTCAGTGTTCACGGTGTGGCACCGACAACAAGCCTAGTAAGAGGTTCTGTCGCCTATGTGGGGCCAGATTGATAGAACCAGCCAAACGGATACAGGTGGCAATAGCCGAGCTGAGATCAATCCAGGAAAGCCTCTCCAAACTGCCACAGATCCTGGTAGCTCAGCACCTTGACACGATCAGCGAGCTGGACGAGCAACTGAGCGAAGCGCAGGAGGCCTACGACAATGGTGACCGCGCCACAGGTGATGAGCTACTGACCACAATCGAGCGAAGAACGAGCCAGTTGGCGACGGACGTTATCGGGCTGCGAGACATAGCGGCACTTGCGCAAGAAGCAGAGCGCGCCCAGGAGAAGATGGCCAGCACGGTGGAAGAAGCCAGAGCGTCATTACCGCTCCTGACACTCGTGAAGACATCATCGCTGGAGAAAGCAATTCAGCGTCTGGAGACGCGACTGGCCTCTGGCAACAAGGCGCTTGAGTTGAGCCAGTTCAAGAGAGCTCGGACGCTCTTGAGCAGCACCGGTGCGGAGAAAGATATCAAGGCACTCAGCAATCGGCTGAGAGCAGCACAAAGCAAGCAGCGAGAATTGGAGAGTCTGAGAGAGCAGGTAGAAGAGCAGCTGGTCGACCTGGGGGCGCGAGCCGACACCATGCGGGAGGACTTCATCGCCCTGGCTCTGGAATCTCCCGAGGCCGAGCGCAAGCTGAGCCTCATACTTGGCAAACTGACGCAAGGCCAGGAGATGAGAGAAAAGGGAAACCTGCTGCGGGCTCGAAAACTCGTTCGCTCGATAGAGACCGACCTCGATGCTTTGGAGAGATATCGACTAGCCAAGGTGAAGGAGCGAAAAGACAAGGAGGCATTGCACGTCGGCCTCGCTCAGCAAAGCGCCGCTTTGCGTGAGAAGATGAGGGTCCTGCGAGAGGATCTTGAGAGCCTCGATCACGTGGATGCCACCAGGCAACTGGGGACTCTCGCGCAGTCAGAGAAGAGAGTCAGAGTTGCAGACGCAGCCGACCACGCCAAAGCCGAGAAGGAACTCGAAAACATAGGTCGCGCATTGCATGGACTGCGACAGCAGCTTCCCACACTGCACCAGATGCAGACACAGATCGCCGACCTGCTGAGTCGTGTCGCGGTTCTGCGCGAAGGCTACGAAGCCCTGCAGCAAAAACTGATGGAACTGAAAAGGCCAGATCTCGCTCCACAGCTCCAGCTCGTAGAGAGGAATCTGGCTCTATTGACCAAGGCATCAGAGGGCAAGAAACTCGAGAGCACACAACCGCTAGACAGGTTGCTGAGCCAGATGGAGGATCCTGCGCGGCTCGAAGAAGAGATCACAGATCAAGTTACAGTTGAAGAACACCTGGCACAACTACTGGCCGATGTGCAGGGCAAAGTGGGCGCCCTGATGCAAGACCTGAGGGAAGCCAAGCGCGAGGGTGCGGCTCTGCGGCGAGTGGATGAAGAGCTGCATCAGACGCGAGCCATATTGAGCCATGCTGAGCAACTGCAACTTCAAGGCAGAAGCACCGAAGCAGCGGAGGCGATGGAGACCATTAGGATGTATGACCTCGATGCCCTGAAGAAGGATATCGAAGATGAGTTGTCGAGAGTCAAACTCCTTCAGATGAAGACCACCCTCTCGCTGACCAAGATGCCTGACGCCGAAGGCGTGACCCCCTACAATGTGATACTGAGCATCTCTGGCGGCGGGTGGCAAGATACTTCATCCATACAAGGCAATATCAAGGTCTCTTACTACGATCGTGTGGACATGAGAAAGGCGATAGATGACCTGACAACCGTGATTAACGTCCTGTTCGGCGCCCAAGCTACACTGCGGGGCAGAATGCCCGAGGTGCCGGAGGATCAGGCCTTGGGTTCCCTCTCAGAACTGGGTGACCTGATGTACCGCCTTTTTCTGCCTACGGCCATCCAGAAATACCTTATAGAAACTGAGAGCCCCATCCTCATAACATCCAACGACCTCGAGTTGCCCTGGGAATTGATGTGCCCAGAGAACGAGTTCCTTTGCCTGCGTACCGCCATGGGGCGCATGCCTATGATGCGGGATTTCCCGCGGCGGAACGAGTACATCCGCGAGGACAAGCTACGGTTTCTCTTGATCGCCAACCCCACAGGCGACCTACCTGCAACGGAGAAGGAAATACAATGGATCGGCGATCGGCTTCGCGATGAACCCGTAACCGTCGAGATTTGGCGCCGCGATGAAGTGACGGGCCTCAAACTCCACCGAGCCCTGGCCTCGGGCCGCTACGACGTCATTCACTACTCGGGTCATGCGCATTTCAACCTGAAGAAACCCGACGAGAGCGGCCTCCTCTTGGCTGGTCAGAATGTCTTGATCGCTCAAACTATCCAAAGGACACTGCGAGGACGGCCCCTCATTTTCCTGAACGCCTGTGAATCAGGGAGGGAGGTGATGGTTGATGGAGAGGTGAGCTATACAGCTTCTGAGTCCGAGGGTCTGGCATCCTCATTCATTCTCGGCGGAGCATTGGGGATCATAGGCACCCTCTGGCCCATCTTCGACGAGGGAGCCGCCGAGTTCGCCTCCACCTTCTATGAGGGCCTCTTGGCGGGGCAGAGCCTGGGCGAGGCCGTGCGACTGGCGAGACTCCGAGTCAGGGAGAGCCGCCCTCACGACGTCACCTGGGCCTCCTTCGTCCTTTATGGCGATCCCACACTGAGCATCCTGGAATAGGCGACCAGCGGACGTGCTCCTGCCGCGATCCGGCGCCAGCCTGCTCATCGGATCCAACTGAGGCATCCCCCGTGGTTCTTGGGCTTCATCCTTGCACATGTTTCCCACTGGTGATAAACTAAGCGCGAGCCTCAGAGACGACCTCGTGCCGTGGAGGCAGAAGCCGGGACTACGTTTTCAACCCCAAAGAGAGCCGTAGGAGAACAGGTGTGTCCCAAGCCTTCTATCGCAAATGGCGCCCACGAACCTTCGACGAGGTCGTGGGACAGAACCACGTTACTCAGACCCTCCGTAATGCCTTGAAGAGCGGGCGCATAGTGCATGCCTACCTGCTCAGCGGTCCCAGGGGAACAGGTAAGACATCGACTGCCCGCATCCTGGCCAAAGCAGTGAATTGCCTGGCTGAGGCCGAAGACAAGCCGTGCAGCGCGTGCGCGATGTGCCACGCCATTGACGAAGGCAGGGCCATAGATCTGATTGAGATCGATGCCGCCTCGCACACTAGTGTCGAGGACATCAGGGCTCTCCGAGACAAGATAGGCTTCGCTCCCAGCGAAGCAAGATACAAGTTCTACATCATCGATGAAGTGCACATGCTCTCGAAGTCAGCGTTCAACGCCTTGCTGAAGACGCTGGAGGAACCTCCGCCACATGCCATTCTCGTCCTCGCCACTACCGAACCGCACAAGATACCACCGACCGTCCTCTCGCGGTGCCAGCGGTTCGACTTCCGCCCCATACCCTTGAAAGACATGCTGACGCGACTGCAAGGGATCGCTGCTCAGGAAGGACTGGAGGTGCATGCGGGCGCCCTGGATCTCATCGCCAGACAATCCACGGGAAGCATGCGCGATGCTGAAAGCCTTCTAGATCAACTGTCCTCGTTCGGAGGGCAGGAGATCACGTTGGAGCAAGTCCAGACCATGCTGGGCACTGTCTCATCGCAAGCCGTCAAGGATCTAGTGGACGATCTGGCGGCCTGTGATGTCGCCTCGGGTCTAGGGCGGTTGGGGCGAACCATCGCCGACGGTGCTGATCCCCAGCAACTCAATAAGGAACTGCTGGAGTACCTGCGAAGCTTGCTACTGATCAAGACGACCAGTCTAGGCCCCTCCTACATCACTCCTGAGCAACTGGCCGAGATGGTCGAGCAAGCCAAGAAGTTCGATCTTGATCGCTTGGTGACTGCGATCAAGCTATTCAGCCAGGCTGCCTCGGATCTAAAGTCTACAACCCAGCCGCAGCTACCCATGGAACTGGCCTTCGTGGAAGCCACGCTTCCACGTGAATCGGACACAGCATCGCAGCACAGAGCCATTTCGGCGACTGAGAGCAAGCCTTCGACTTCACCGAGTGAGGAGACAACGGTTACTATTGGTGAACCCGCCGGGGCTTCCAGCGTGGCCCCGTCATCGGCTGACGATACACCGCGGCCCAAAGTGATGCAGGAAAGCCCAGCCTCCCTCGGCACGGAAGGTAACGATCCGCCTTTGACTAGACTACAGGACAATTGGACCGACATCCTGGCCTCGATAAAGCGCCGTAACATGCATGTCGAAGCCATCATCAGGGACTGCCCGCCCACCACGATGGACGGCGAAGTGATTAGCCTCACCGCGGCTTCTCCCTTCCACAAGGAGAAACTTGAGGACGACAAAGCCAAGCGACTTGTGGAAGACGTGATCAGCGAGACCATGGGACACCTCTGTCGCATCAAGTGCATTCTGCCCCGGGAAGGCAGGAAGCGAAGAGCGCCCTCGCAGAATGACGATCTCCAGGCAATTGCGGACGACTACATGATTAAGGCAGGTCTGGAGTTAGGAGGTAAGATCGGTGATGTCCAATTAGCCGGTCCCTCCCCTCACGAGCAGCCAGCACGCAGCTTCCACACTGATCATAGAGCAGTGCCAGCAGATGGTCACGACAAGGAGTAGGGGAATGGCGAAAAGAAAGAAGACCCACTTCAAGTCCCAGCGCGGACCTGCCCTCCAGCAAATACAGGAATTGCAGGCCAAGATGCTCGAGGCCCAGGAGGCGCTGGGTGAGCAAACAGTCACGGCATCCGTCGGCGGTGGTGTCGTGACGGTGGAGATGACCGGGCATCACGAGTTGCGTGCCATCGAGATCTCCCCCGAGGTCATTGACTCCGAAGATGTGGAGATGCTGCAAGACCTGATCATAGCCGCCGTCAACGAGGCCTCAGAAAAGGCCGGAGACCTCGCAACGCAGAGCTTGGCCGGCCTTACAGGTGGGTTGGGAATACCGGGACTGACGTAGGATGCAAACAGTCCCCAGACCCGTCGAGCGCCTTATCGAAGAGCTAAACCGACTACCGGGTATCGGGCCCAAGACGGCTTCGCGTTTGACCTTCTACCTCTTGCGCTCCCCACGCGACCAAGTCCAGGCGCTAGCGGAAGCGGTGGGAGAGCTTCAAGAGAAGATCGTGACCTGCTCGGAGTGTTTCAACATCGCGGAAGCGAGCCCTTGTGCCATCTGCGGTGATGCTCATCGAGACCGATCCCTGATCTGCGTCGTTGAAGAACCGCTGGACGTCCTCGCCATCGAACGGACGAGGGAGTATCACGGCCTCTATCACGTCCTGCATGGCGCCATCTCCCCTATGGAGGGCGTGGGACCAGAGGATCTCAGAATAGCAGAACTCGTACAGCGCTTGCGACACCATCCGGTAGAGGAAGTGATTCTGGCCACAAATCCCAACCTGGAGGGTGAGTCCACAGCCATGTTCATCTTCCGCCAGTTGGCTCCGCTGGGCGCACGAGTGAGCCGTCTCGCCCACGGCCTGCCCATGGGAGGAGACGTGGAATACGCGGATGAGGTGACCTTGACCCGGGCGCTGGAAGGCAGAACAAAGATGTGACGGCTGTTTGGGTCATAGAAAAGCAATCAGCAACCGAGAGTCTTCGGAGAGCAAAGAGGGAGGATCGTTTGGGAGAACTAGGCCAACTATTGCGTGAGGCCCGTGAGAAGAAGGGGCTATCCGTTACAGAGGTAGAAGAAGCGACCAAGATACGAGGGGCGCTGATAGAGGCTTTGGAGCAAGACAGTTACGAAGCGCTGCCGGCTGGCATATTCCGCAAAGGCCTCCTGCGCAACTACGCACAGTACCTGGGTTTGGACCTCAAGGAAGTGATGACCCTATACGGCGATGAGGAAGAGGATGAGAGCCAAGCAAGCGTGGTGGCCGGCGGGTTCCAGCCTACCAGAGGTATGACCATATCATCTTGGCTGTTCATAGATGTCTTCCTGGGCATTCTCATCGTCGCCTCCATCGTGGTCGTGGGCACATTGGCCTACAATCGGTGGTTCCCGACGTTTCCTCTAACCTCAGCAACGCCTACCCGACACGCGAGCCTCACCTCCCCTGTTCTCCAGTTGACACCCACCAACACTCCCTCTCCAACCCTCACGCCGACTGAAATACCGTCCGGGCGCCTTCAGGTGGATGTGGAGATCATTGCTCGAACCTGGTTGGAAGTTGTGGTGGACGGTGAGCAAGCTTTTCGAGGACTGATCGAGGCAGGCACAAACTGGTCCTGGTTCGCTCAGGACAGCATAGCCATGCACATAGGCAACGCAGGAGGTGTGCTAGTGACCCTGAACGGGCAGCAGATGGGTACCCTCGGCGAGCAAGACGAAGTCGTAGACATAGTGTGGACGTGGGAAAGCCTAAACGCTACTCCAGAACCCGCCCCCAGTGGCACACCTGCGCCAGCCCCTCCATCGGTAACGCCCGTCATCACGGCGACCATGGTGCTTACCCCTAGCCCAGGCTCCTGAGGGCGCTGATGCGCTTCTTTCTCCTCTCTCTAGGCTGTCCCAAGAACACAGTGGAATCCGAGGGAATGAGCGAGTTGCTCCGCGCGGCAGGTCACAAGGCCACCGAGCATCCCGAAGAAGCCGACCTTCTCATAGTAAACACCTGTGGATTCATTGACCTGGCCAGGGAGGAATCCCTGGCCGCTCTACGCGAACTGGGAGAGAAGAAAGGAGCCGACCAGTACCTCATTGCTGCGGGCTGCATGGCGCAGCGATACGGCGTGGAAATGGGGAAGATGATTCCAGCCTTGGATGGAATCATCGGTACCCGCAGGTGGAGGGAAATCGTTGTGCTCGCGGAGATCCTGACCAGGACCGGGAACTCCGGCTTGATAAGCCAACTGCCAGAGCCTGCCCGGCGCGATCCTCAATGCCATCCATTGCCGCGGCACTGCCCGGGCATGGCCAGCGCCTACGTCAAGATCGCCGAGGGTTGCGACGCCCCTTGCGCCTTCTGCGCCATCCCCGAGATCAAAGGTCCTTTTAGAAGCAAGCCACCGGGGGCCATCTTGACGGAGGTTCGAGACTTGGTCCGTCAGGGGATCAAGGAGGTCATCCTCATCGCCCAGGATACTACCTCCTATGGTCGAGACTGGGGAGAGAAGGATGCCCTGTCCTCACTCATCGGCGATATCCTGGAGGCCGCACCAGAACTGCCCTGGTTACGTCTCATGTACACCTACCCTCAGCACGTCTCCAGACGGCTGATCCACACCATGGCCTCCAATCCTGCAATATGTCAATACCTGGATCTGCCACTCCAGCATGCTCATCCCCAAGTATTGCATCGCATGAATCGCCCCCACGACATCGACCTGATCCATGGCCTCATCGACCGCCTGCGCGAAGCCATGCCCGACATCGCCCTGCGCACCTCCTTCATCGTGGGCTATCCAGCGGAGACCGAGGACGAGTTTCAAGCTCTGCTGGAGTTCATGGGCCAGGTGGCCTTCGACAGAGTGGGCATCTTCACCTATTCTCGGGAGGAAGGAACGAAGGCCGCCGAGTTGCCCAAGCAGATCCCGCAACGCCTGAAAGAAGAGCGTTACGAGCGAGCAATGGCGCTGCAACAGAGAATCTCCCTCACAAAGAATGCAGAATTCGTCGGTCGAGAGCTAGAGGTTCTCGTGGAGGGCGTGGGCGATGCCGTCAGTGTTGGCAGATCCTACCGGGATGCCCCTGAGGTAGATGGCATGGTCCTGATAGGGAGCGAACTACCGGTAAACGAATTCGCATCAGTCTGTATCACGGACGCGCTGGAGTACGACCTGATCGGACACGCCACCCCACTATCGCCCTGTACGCCGTCGCCAGCAGGAATGCAGAAGCGGAAGTGAGAATGATGGTCGCTCCCGAAGTCACATCCAGGACGTACGAACCCAGTAGACCCAGGGATGTGAATAGGACACCCAGGACGACTGAGATCGCCATCATCATCTTGAGGTTGGAAGTGAACCGAGCGCTGATGGCCGCTGGCATCGTAAGCAGGGCGATGACCAGAATCAACCCCACTACTCGCATCAGCATCACCACGGTCAGGGCAACCAAACAGAGCAGCAGCAGATGGATGGCCTCGACGCGGACATTCGCAGTTGAGGCATAAGTCTCATCGAAGGAAATCGCCAGCAGTTCCTTGTAGAATGCCAGCACCAGGACAATGATGACAGCGTCCAGCACGAGCATGACTGATAGGTCAGCCCAGGGAACCGTCAGTATGCTGCCGAAAAGGTAGCTCATCAGATCGGCAGCGTAGCCCGGTGTCAAGTCAATGAGGATGATGCCCACGGCCATGCCGATAGCCCACATCATCCCGATGATGGTGTCAGCGCGCTCCCGGGTCTTCCGCTGCACCACACCCATTGCCAGTGCAGCCGCCACGCTGAACACGATGGCGCCAATGACGGGGCTGATACCCAGGAAGTACCCAAGCCCGATGCCGCCATACGCAGCGTGGGCAATGGCGCCACTGACAAAGACGAAACGGTTCACGACGACGTAGGTGCCGACGATGCCGCAAGCGACGCTGACCAATACGCCAGCGAGCACGGCCCGCTGCATGAACTCAAGCTGCAACAGCTCGATCATCCCTCGGCTTCCTCAGCAGGGTGCAAGTCCAGCACGCGGTGGGGCATACCATGCGCAATCAAGTCGACGGGACATTGGTAGGCCGCTTCCAACATCTCTGCCGTGATCTCCTTGGAAGCATGATAGATCAGACGGTGATTCAGACAAGCGATGGTCTTCACATACGAGGACACAATGCCGATGTCGTGCGATACCAGGACGATCGTAACCCGGCTGTTCAGTTCCTCCAGCACCTCGTAGATGCTGCCTACGACGCGAGTATCCACACTGGCAGTCGGCTCATCTAGCAGCAGGATCTTCGGCTCACCTGCCAGCGCCCGCGCCACATACACGCGTTGCCTCTCCCCTTCCGACAACTGTCCGATCTGGCGATCCTTGAACTGAAACATGTCAACTCGCTGCAGCACGTCTGCCACCACACGTTCATCGTCCTCATCATACCGACGCAGCAGACCTCGCCGGCCAAGTCGTCCCATCATCGCCACATCCCAGACGTTGATGGGAAAGGCGCGATCGAACTCCGTATACTGGGGCACATATCCAATGAACTGTCGCCCCTCCTTCGGGCTGCCCCCGAAGATCAAGACTTCCCCACGAGTGGGTTGGATCAATCCCAGCAACACCTTCAGTAGGGTGGTCTTGCCCCCACCATTGGGGCCGATGATCCCTATGAAGTCCTGCTCATATATTGACAAGTTGATGTCTTCCAACGCTGGTACGCCATTGTATTGCGCCCAGACGCCCTCCAGGTGGACCACCTCAGGCTTCGTTGATAGCATTCTCCCTCCTTCGCTGGACATCTGTCGTGGTCCCTACTCTTGCTCCGCCAGTGCCCTGGCCAGCGTATCAGCCATCAGTTGGAGGTTGGTGGCCCAGTCAGGAGCCAGTGGGCTGATCAACAACACTTCACCGTCTATCTCTTCAGCGATGGTCTGTGCGCTCTTCAAACTGAACTCGGGCTGCGCAAGGATGACCTTGATGTTGCTCTCCCGCGCTGTCCATATCAGAGCGGCCATCTCTGCTGCGCTAGGATCGCTGCCCTCAATCTGAACAGGAATCATCTCCAGGTCATAGTCCCGTGCGAAGTAGGACCACGCAGGGTGAAAGACCATGAACTTGCGGCTTTCCAGACCTGACAACGTCTCCTCGATACTCCTGTCCAGCTTTTCGAGGTCGGACAGAAAGCTGCCCAGGTTCGCCCGGTAGAAGCTCTCATTGGCTGGGTCCACCTCCACCAGCCCATCGCATATCGTCTGCGCCTGGATCTTCACTAGTCGAGGCGAAAGCCAGATGTGGGGGTCCGTACCACCTATCCGCTCCATCCCCTCTGACTGATCCACGATCAGCACATCCTCATTCGCTGCTGCAATCCGATCCATCCAGGCTTCCTCAAAAGGCACACGGATACGGATGTACATCTGCGCCTTGGCTAGATCCTCGACTTGGCTAGGCTTGGGCTCATACGTCGCCGGATTGAAACCCGGTTCGACCATCACCGATACCTCAACCCTGTCTCCGCCTATCCGGTCCACGAAGTACCTCTGGGGCACGATGCTCACCCATACGTTGATCGGCTCTTCAGGACCGGTGGTCGCTGTGGGAGCCTGGGTTGCACAAGCAGCCAAGAACACGGACAACCCCACGACCAGCATCACAGACTGACGGAGTCTCCAAGTGCCTGCGTCGTCTCCTTTCGCGTGCGACATGAACTAGGCCACGCCTCCCAAAGCCGCGATCTGTCCTTGCTTGCCACCCGACTGTGGACGCTCTGAGGGCCCTGAATGCCCCGTCGCACCTCTGTACTGTGATCTCATTTCGCGATTGTTCCGTCTATTGCTTCGTCCCTGGTCACGTTGCCTTGAGTTCCGTTGCCCGCAGCGCGAAGAGTACCACTGCGCCTCCGATCTCTCTCGCTGACCAACCTGCGCTCTTGACTCCGCCCCAACTCACTGGCATGCCGGACAGAGGCCCACCAACTCCAGCAAGTGGAACTCCACAGCGAAGCCCGTTCGCTTGGCCGTCTCCTCGATCAGCTCCCCAAGGCCCGTACAAGGGAAGTCAGCGACCCGATGACAAACCTGGCAAACCAGATGATGACCTTCCCTTTCCCTCGCCTGGGCATAGGCGTGACACCCCTTCTCAAGATGAACTCGGCGCACGAAACCTAGCTCAGTCAAGAGCTCGAGCGTTCGGTACACGGTGGTCAGTCCCAACTGGGGGTAGATCTCCTGCCCTCTCCCCAGCACCTCCGCCGCAGTCAGGTGTTGGCTGGCCTCCAAGAGCACTCTGGCGACGGCAAGGCGCTGTGGTGTCAGCTTGTATCCATGGGTCCGCAGGCCCTCAGCCGTTTCAGTGTCTCTCACGTCTCGCTCCTGTGGGTAGTTGAAAAATCTTTTCATTTAGCACTATCATACTCAAGGCACGACACCTTGTCAAGTAACAAAAAGGCAGGGTGCCGAGCTACCGCCCTCGACACCCCGCCCCAATCCCAAACCGCTGAAGCGACGCCTATTCCATCAAGTACACCGAGTACTCGTAACTCGCTATCTGCGTCGTCGAGGGCGCCAGAGCTGAGATCACCAAAACCGCCCTCTCGACATCGTCCCCGAAGCCTTCTATGACCAATCGTCCCTCCCGAGTCTCCTCCAGCTCCATCTCTTCGATAGTCGTCTCGGCTCCAAATTCAATCACCTGCACGATCCACTCCTGGGGGATGATGTTGTTGGAGCGAATGAAACCTGTCGCCTCCCACTCTCCAGCCGTCTCCGCGTCGTAGCTGTATCCCAATTCCGGTATGGCGATGTCATCGAGACAAAGACCTGGATCGTTGTAGGCATCATCGGTTATGTACTCGAAACGGATCATCACCTCCTGGCCAACGTATGAACTGAGGTCTATCTCCTCCTCAACCCAGCTGGGCTCATCCCCTTCCCCACTCGTACCAGTGTAGGCGTGGCCGAAGTTGTTGCCGTAGGGGTTCGTGTCGGTCGTGTACTTTCCTGTCAGTATGTCCCAGGTTCGGCCACCATCGGTGGACACCTCAACGTACGCGTAGTCGTAGTCATCCTCAATGTCATACCAGGTCCAGAATTTCAGGGTGGCCTCCTCGAGGTCGCCCAGGTCGAACTCCCTCGTAAGAGTCATGTTGCTCACGTCCCCCCTGTTGGACCACCATTCGTACTCGCCGCTGTGGGGATCGTTATCCACCAGCTTGACCTGAGTTG
This sequence comes from Chloroflexota bacterium, assembly GCA_030613785.1. Lineage (GTDB taxonomy): Bacteria > Chloroflexota > Anaerolineae > UBA7937 > B3-Chlor > JAUWLF01. Next base: position 21,754 of record JAUWLF010000032.1, read on the forward strand.
AGCCGGCGAACTCTATGACTAGGTCTCCACGAGCCGGCCTCATCTCGATGTAGTCCGCCGCGTATTGGTGCACGGTACTGGACCGGCTATCAGGATACCGACGATGAGACTGGTCCAGAGCCACGGTGTCGTACAGCTCTATGTCCCGATAACCATATCGTCCATCTCCCAGGCTGGTGTCATTTAGGTAGTTGGCAATGAGCCAATCCTGAAAGACATCAGTGGAGGTGACATCGAATCCGCTCGCTGCTAGAACTTCGTCAAACCCTGCCATCCCGTCCGCCTCGGTAGCGGTGAGTTCCCTCACCAAGTCTGCCCCGAACCGTTCCGTGAAGTAGTACAAGAAAAGGTGAGATGCGTCGTAGTGGACGCCCGCGTCTTCTATGTCATCCGCCCAAGCGGTGAGCTGTGTATCGGGTTTGTCCAGAAAAGACGTAATCCAGGGCTCATAGCCGTTGAGCGTCTCAGCGGTCTGAGCGCATCCCTCATTGACCCACGTCTCCTCATTGGGGTCAATGTTCCAGTGAATCATGTGTTGGAACTCGTGGGCCAAGATGCTATTGTACACATCATTGCCCGGCGGCACGTAGCCCACGTTGATGTAGAACATCTCCTTCTCATTGCTGAAGGGGTTCACCACGACGGGATACTCGTCGTTGCTGGAGTAGTACCCACCCACGCTCGGGAGGTTTGCGTTGAGGATATGGATGTGAACGTCATTGTCGACACCGGGGCTCCATTCGGAGCCGAAGTACTGGTGATTGGTCGGGTAGATGTGCTCCTCGAACTCGTGTGCCGACGCCTCTATGCCGTCCTGGTCCAGGCGCAGCCCGTCCTCCACCCACATATAGACATGTGGAGTGGCATAGCGCAGAGTAGCCTCGATAGTGAGATAGGTATCTGACAACTCCTCATCATTGACCCAGAAGGTCTCCCGCTGCCCCATCTCATAGTGAGGGGGGCTATCGTTCACCACGCGGGGCACAGGGCCTGTATGCTTCAACCGTTCGGTGAGGGAATACGAATCACGAGCGGGGATTGTCGTCCCGTAGAGCAACTCAACCGTAGTGAAGGCCTCTTCGCTCACCGGAGTCCGGAGCACCGTCGGAGTGATCTCCACCTCTGCGACAGGCGTTGGGAAGGAAGAGATGACATCCCTCACGACGACCATTGAAACCAGAAAGACGTCGATGGCCAAACATGCACAGACACACAGACCGAGAGAGACAAGAACTAGAACAAACTTGCGCAAGGGCCTTCTCCTTCTACTGTCTCAGTCCGCTTGCACGATTACGGGGACTTCGCAGGGAGTGGGATAGTTGCCGTCAATGTTGACCACCGTGAGGCGCAGTGTAACAGGTCCCGATACCTCGCCGGTGTTCCAGACCACCAGGACGTCGTCCTCCACCCGAGAGTACTTCAGGTCGTCTATGACATGGAACTCGCCTGTGTTATCACCAAAGCAGAATTCGACCTTGTAGAACTGGAACGAACTGGTATTGGCGGTTCCCCTGATCTGCACCAGCCCGTGCACAGTCTGATTCACTCCAGGAGAAGTGATCTTGGCCATGGGATCTGGGCACGAGGCGGGCACCACGACGGGGGTGGGCGTCACCTCGGGAGTGGGGGTCCAAGGCGGAGTGGGACGGACCAAGGGCCCTCTGGTAGCTGTGGCAGTAGGCGTCGGGGGAGGGGGAGTGTCGGTGGGTGTAGGTAGAATCAGTGGCGGCTGCGGTGTGCTGCTGAGGGCAACACCCAGAGACGAGGCGAGGTATACGTCTACGAAGGCTACTAGACCAACTATGACTAGTAGGCCGAGAATGGTGAAGGAGGCCCGGTAGGCCTTGCCGGTAGCTACCTCCTTCTCGATGGTGAACAGCGAAGCCCCTCGCTCCTTCCTTGCCAGGTATATGACCCGAAGGTACACCAGGATTGTCAAGGCGCAGGCGATGTATATCCAGATGGCGAAGTTGTCAATAAGTTCTATGAGTACGGTCATAAGTGCGTCCGGAGTGATTTATTCATTCTAGCACTATCCAGCCAGGTTGTCAAAAAAGGGAGCGAAGAACCACTCGTCCTCGTTCCCCGTCCGTGCCAGCCCAGACCACAGTTCTATGCTTCTGCCATTCTCCTCAGGATTCCCTTGATCAAGAGGCTCAGTCTGGGCACCGCTTTTCTGCCAGCCTCCAAGACCTCCTGGTGAAGACTGCCTTCACCACTGATCTCAGCGCCACTCGGAGCCAATTCGCCCGGTATGACGTTGCTGATATGGGAAAGCCCAAGCACCCGCATCCCCTCGTGCCGGGCAACAATCACCTCGGGCACCGTGGACATGCCCACCGCATCGGCCCCAATCAGCCTGAGGAATCTGACATCGGCCGGCGTCTCGAAAGTAGGCCCTGCACACATGACATACGTGCCTTGCCGCAACGCCAGGCCCAGCTCCCCCGCCACCGAGACCGCAATCTCCCGCAAGCCCGGGTCATAAGCTGCCGACATCTCCACAAACTGCGGCCCGAGACGAGGATCGTTCGCTCCTCGAAGAGGGCTGAAACCAGCCATGCCAACAAGGTTGACGTGATCGGTGATGAGCATGAGGTCCCCGGCTGCGAAGTCCTCTCGCAGCCCTCCAGCCGCATTGGTCACGATCAGAGTGCCTGCCCCTAGCTTGTGCAAGACACGGATGGGAAAGGTGATCCGCTGCAGAGAGTACCCTTCATAGAAATGAACTCGCCCGCGCATGAAGGCCACCTCATTTCCGTCCAACACCCCTAGCGCAAGCTCTCCCGCGTGGCCTTCTACACCGGTCGGTGGAAAGCAGGGAATCTCTCCATAAGGAATGATGTCCGCTGCCTCCATTTCATCCGCCACAGCACCAAGGCCGGACCCGGTGACAATGGCAACGGCAGGTCGGAGGATCGTCCGCTCGCCAAGAAACGATGCAGCCTCCTCTATCTCATCCCAACCGTAGGGTTGTTCCTGAACAGCCATGAGTTCGTACCCCACCTTACAGTCTTGCCAGCAAGGCCTTCTTCTTCTCTTGGAACTCTTCGTCGGTGATAATGCGTCTCTTGCGTAGTTCATCCAACTCGGCGATGAGTTCGGGAATGTCACCCGCCGTTGGCGCCTCTTCGTCCAGCACTCGAGCCGCCTTGTCCTCAAAGATGTCAAGCTGACTCATGGCTTCCTTCTGATTCAGCATCTCTGTCTTGAATCTGACAGGGCGAGCCATGCGCCTGAAAAGGTTAACGCCTAGCTCGCTGGCGGTGAGTATCTGCACATCTCCGTAGTTCAGAACCCTCCCTATCGCCGATTGTTGTAGCACTACATCGTTCACTTTCTCCAGAGAGGAATCTATGGAGTGCTTGTTTATGATGCCCTCCAGCTGGATCACCCTGCGATTTGTGATCACATACTGCTCGTTCCACCAGTTGAGAGAGTTGACCATGATCCTCCACAACGGAAAGGCCAACGCCAGCAGGAGAACCAGCGCTCGACCGTGTAGCGGCGTCAGAGCCAAAGACACTGTGATCAACACCACAAGGAGCAAGACCACTGTCCACAGGACGAGCTTGGGCACAATGACCAGCCAGTGTTGCCTGGACTTGAAGACAATCTCCTCCTTGCGGCCCATCAGCCCTTCAAGGTATCCCATTCCGCCAGACCTCCCTCCTCATCGATACCAGAGCGCTTCTCGCGCCTACGCGGCAGGGCATCTACTTCGCCCTGGGGTGTGACTCGTCGTACACTTCCCTCAGCCGCTCACTGCTGACATGAGTGTATACTTGAGTGGTAGAAATGCTGGTGTGTCCTAGCAGCTTCTGCACGTTGATCAAGTCTGCATTGCGATCCAGCATGTGGGTGGCGAAGGAATGGCGCATGGTGTGAGGCGTCACATGAGATGGCAGCCCCGCCCTCTCGGCATACTTCTTGAATATCAACCACAGCCCCTGACGAGTCAGGGGCCGCCCTCGCATGTTCAGGAACAGAGTGTTCTCGCCCGCATCCTTCACCAAGTGAGCTCTCGCCTTCTCCAAGTAGTCTCGCAGGGCGGCGACGGCTTGAGGGTGCATGGGAATCACACGCTCCTTGGATCCCTTCCCCCAACAGCGAACGGAAGCTGAAGCCAGGTTGACGTCATCAACCCTCAAGGAGATCAATTCGCTCACTCGCATGCCTGTCGCGTAGAGCAGCTCCAGAATCGCTCGATCTCGCAAGGCCTTGTGGTTGGATGACTTGCCGGGCTCAGCCAGCAATCTGTTCACCTCCTCAACCGAGATCGGCTTGGGCAAGTGCTTCCTCACGCGCAGAGAATCCAAAGTCGCCGTGGGATCGTCCTTGGTCACGCCCTCTGCGACCAGAAAATGGAAGAACGATCTGATAGCTGCGATCTTTCGAGCGGTTGTCGCGGCCGCATACTCGCGGTCGCCCTTCAGATACATGATATATGAGAGGATGTCGCCCTTCTCCACTCTGCGCCAAAGGTCTTCATCGAGTATCCAGTAGCGCCTCTGCAAATACTCCTTGAACTGAGACAAGTCCGTGCGGTAGGCAGATATCGTGTTCTCTGAGCACCCTCGCTCGGCGGCCAGGAAGGTGAGGAAATCGCTTATCATTTCCACCGTAGTCTCTCCCTCGATTTCCAGCTAGAAGCAAACCTGCCTCGTACCCATTGTACCACAGCTTGCCATAATGTCAAAATGGACACGCTTGGACGGCAGCAACTGTGGATTGAGAGCTTGAGTCCTGATGGGATGACCCTGGTCTCGTCAGAGGATCATCATTGCGTCGCCGAAGCTGTAGAAGCGATATTCCGCTTCGATGGCCTCTCGATAGGCTCTGTCCAACAACTCCTTGCCGGCAAAGGCTGACACCAACATCAGCAGTGTTGAGCGAGGCAAGTGGAAGTTGGTGATGAGTGCGTCTACAACCTGGAAAGCGTGGCCTGAATAGATGAAAAGGTCCGTCCATCCCCTGTACGATGTGATGACATCTCCTGCCGAGCCGGGGGTCTCTCGGGCAGCGGTCTCAAGGGAACGGACCACAGTCGTACCCACCGCTATGACCCTCCGACTAGCAGCGCTGGCTCGGTTCACGGCCCTAGCGGTCTCGGTTGAGAGAACAAGATACTCGCTATGCATCTGATGATCTTCGATCTGATCCTCCCTCACTGGCAGAAACGTGTCCAGTCCAATGTGAAGAGTAAGGAATACGAATTCTACTCCCTGGGATTCGACCTCGGCCATGAGGCGAGGGGTGAAGTGCAGTCCCGCCGTGGGCGCCGCCACTGAACCGTCCTTGTCGGCATAGACGGTCTGGTAGCGCCCTTCATCCTCCAAGCTCTCATGGATGTAGGGAGGTAGAGGGACCAGCCCAATCTGATCCAAGAGAGGCTCTACGGGGTGCTCGAACCTCACCAGCCTCCCGCCTCCATCGGTGGCCTCCAGTATCTCCGCCCGTAGAGGTGGAGTCGCAAGCTCACCATCTCTGTGCAAGAACTCGACCCGCCCGCCTACCTTCACGCGGCGTCCCCTTATCAAGGCCTCCCAGAGGCGATTCTCTCGCTTCACAGTGAGAAGCAGTTCCACCCTCCCCCCGGTCGGCACCTTGCGGCCCAGTAGGCGCGCAGGGATAACACGGCTGTCGTTGCAGACCAGCAAGTCGCCAGCGCGGAGGTATCTGCCTATCCGATCGAAGCGACTATGAACGATGCTAGACTCCTTCCGGTGCAGGATCATAAGTCGAGAGGCATCGCGGGGCTCTCTAGGTGTCTGTGCAATGAGATGCGGCGGCAGCTCGTAGTCGAAGTCGCTGGTCTTCACTTCCTCACCAGCCAGAGGATGAGGTTCAACACTAGCGTGGCAAGGATGCTGAGCGCTATCCCAGCCATGAGTGGAAGGTAGCACGAAGCATTGCCCAACCTCAGATGGATATCACCGGAGAGCCGGCCACCGAGGGGGACCTTTGCCAGTGTCACCAGGATCAAGCCCAGGACGAGGAAGATGACTCCAAACATGAGTAGCATCTTGCCCATGGTTTCTAGCGGACTCATCCTGAAGGTGTCCACCCTTTCCGGCGATAGACGTGGAGAAAACTCAACAGAGACGCGTCATCAGTCCAGGGCACATCCAAGCGCGCATACGAATCTGAACCATCGAGAAAGGGCGCCGAGGCGATGATCAGGTCTGGCCGTCGCCACATGATGTAATCAAAATCGAACTTCTCATGCCCGGGAACGCCCTGTCCCATCGTCTCAACCTCCAGATGGGCGGTGTGCACGTCGTTGACCCCAAACATGTCGAGCGCTCGCAGACGTGAATAGTAGGGGATCTGCCCCGCAGCATCCACCGCAACATAGGTATCTCCGGGCACGTTATCACGCAGCCACCTACCCATGGCCACCCGTGCCTGAGTTGCGCGAGCGGCCTGGAAGCTGGCGACGAACAGCTCATGTTCTCCCCTCAAGGATGAGAATCCCAACAGAGCCACCAGTCCAACCACCCCGACAGCCGTCGCCGCGATCCGCAGGAGGACATGGCCCCTCGAGGAGTCAGTGCCGGCCCGCATCCATCTCCGCACACTCCAATACGCTTCCGCCAAACCTGTGGCTACCAGAATGTAGGCCGGAGGCAAGATGGGTACGAAGAAACGGCCCACTGACCAATCGCCTCCCACATACAGGATGTACGACACATAGACCACGACCAGAACCAATAGGGAGGTGAACCAGAACGTTAGCTTCCCCTTAATCACGGGCACAATAGCTGCCACCGGGAGCAGCCAGCCCAGATGCAGCCTCATAAATGTTACCAGGTACTTCAGACCCCGTTGGTGTTGGAAACCGGCTTCTCTCACCGTGACCTTGGCATAGAACGTGTTGGGCAGGAGAAACCCGTAGTAGTAGAATCGCCACAGGAAATAGGGCACATACAGACCCAAGAAACCGCCTATCCGCGCTACATCAGCCATAACGACTAGCTGCCGCTTCACCACCAGACGCGCAGCAGCCTGATGCACCACTACCACAGCCAAGACGAGCACCCCCTCGGGACGGGTCATGGCGGCCAGGGCCAGCAGAGTCCCGGACAAGAAGCCAGGCCTTCCGGTTTGCCATTCCCAAACGTAGGACGTCAGTGCCGCCAGGACCAAAAAAGCGAACATGGAGGTCTCCATGCCACTCACAGCCCACAAAGCGAAGGACCCGTCGACAGCCAAACATAGCGCGGCGATGAGGGGGGCCAAGGAATCTCTCAGCGACGTCAGTCTGAAGAACTGATATACCAGCCCAAGGGTGGCCACACTGAAAAGGATGCCCAGGCCGATGGACACTGGCGATGGCTCAAAGCCGAGCCGCATGAAGAAGGCCAGTATGACCGTCCACAAGAAGTTGGTGTATCCCTCAACCCGCTCGCCAGGGTTGAATACCAGACCATCACCTGCCACCAAGTTCTGCGCGTAACGAAAGGAGATGTAGGCGTCGTCAATGGAATCTGCGCCCAATGCACGATAGTAGAATGCCTCATGCAGCAGGAGGACAAGACACGCCAGCGACAGATAAGTCAGGGGATGGGTGAGAACACTGAGCGGTTTCCCCAATCCACCCCTAGCCATTCCTCAACTCCGACAGAACCTCAGCGATGTCCACGCCAGCATGCCGCTCCCACTCGCTATAGATGCAACCGCAGTATTGCTGGCGATAGAGCTTATGCTCGCGAGTCATGCGCCCTCTCTCAGACCACCCACGCCGCAGGTTTTCGAAGTGGAACACAACTCCTTGTTTCTTAGCCACCGCTTCGCCTATCTCCCGTATCAGCCCCTGATCTTGGTGAGGACTGATCAGTAGTGTGGTGGTCATGGCATCGAATCCGTCCCTCGCAGCCACCTCCGCAGTGCGCGTCAGGCGCATCTCATAGCAAAGCCGACACCGTTCCCCATAGGTCTCATGGCCGACTATCACCCTTAGGAACTGGAGCATGTCGTATCCTTCCTCCCCAATAAGAGGCAGATCCACCGAGCCCACGTAGCTCTCCAGGCTGGCCAATCTCCTCTCGTGTTCCGAGAAAGGATGTACGTTAGGATTGTACCACAGGCCTGAGACTCGGAATCCCTCTTCTCTCAGGCGCTTGATGGCGTACGTGGAGCAAGGCCCGCAACAGATGTGCAGCAGAATGCTCCGGCCGTCCCCGATCTTCTCCTCCTCCCTGCGTTGACGCCCAAGGGGTAGGTCAACTTCATAGGGCAATTGAATGGTCGGCGGATCCTCAGTCACTAACACAGCCCTGCCCTGAGCGAGCATCGCTTCCGCTCTTCGAAAAGGGCAGGGAGAGAGCTCCCTGCCCTTTCTATCCAAGACCCGTACTTTGTTCATGGACTAGGTTGAGACAGCTCACAAGAGCCGCGCCTGCGGAGGTTCCTTATCGTACGGAATACCCAGATGCCCATAGGCCAGTTTCGTGGCTACGCGACCTCTTGGCGTGCGATCTATGAAGCCCAGTTGCAGCAGATATGGCTCGTACACATCCATGATCGTGTCAGCCTCCTCGCTGATGCAGGCGGCGATGGTATCGAGGCCCACCGGCCCTCCCCCGAACTTGACGATGATGGCTTCGATCACACGCCGGTCTATGTCGTCCAGCCCCAGGGCATCCACCTCTAACATGCTCAGGGCGTCGCAGGCCACGTCTCGAGTGATGACACCGTCAGCGCGCACCTCCGCGTAGTCGCGCACCCTCTTCAGCAGCCGGTTGGCCACACGGGGAGTACCCCGCGCACGCTTTGCGACCTCTTCAATGCCTCGCCCACCGATCTCCACACCAAGCAGTCCAGCAGAGCGCTGCACGATGCGCTTCATGGCTTCCTCGTCGTAGAAATCGAGACGGTATACCACACCGAAACGATCCCGGAGCGGTGCGGTTAGCAGGGCGATGCGAGTGGTAGCACCAACGACAGTGATGTGGGGTAATGGAAGATGAATCGTCTTGGCGCTAGGACCCTTCCCAATGACGATGTCCAGCGCGTAATCCTCCATGGCTGGATACAGCCGTTCTTCGACCGCCCGGCCGAGGCGGTGCACTTCATCAAGGAACAGAATGTCCCGCTCGCCCAAGTTGGTGATAATGGCCGCCAGATCCCCTGCTCGCTCGATGGCGGGGCCTGAAGTCACGGTGATCTTCACATCCATCTCGTGGGCTATGATGTGGGCAAGTGTGGTCTTCCCCAATCCTGGGGGGCCGTAGAGGAGCACGTGATCCAGGGCCTCGCCTCTTGCCCTGGCCGCCTCCAAGAGGATGCTGAGGTTGTCCTTGACCTTGTGCTGGCCGATGAAGGTTTTCAGTGTGCGGGGCCGTAGGCTGACCTCCTGGGGTCGCTCCTCGACCCTTGCCTTGGGCGAAACCACTCTCGCTTCAGACACCCTGACCTCCGTCCTGGCTCCTTGCCTTGCATAGCAATTATACCAAAGCCGAGCCAAATCGCAAAGCAGCGCATCGGATACAGCGGAAAACGTAGCATGCGACAGCTTCTAGGAGATCGGAGGAGCTTCTGCTCGGACAACGATTCCTATGAGTGTTGACACATAGTGAAGAATGCGGTATATAGATATGTCGGCCCCATTCGCGGGACTGTTGCTCGTCCAGGCATCGCATCACCAGCTCGAAGCGGGCGATGCCCTCATTGACTGGGTACCAGGCGGAGGATATCTTGAACGGACAGGAATGGAGCGAAGTCAGCAAAAAGCTCGAGACGGAACAGAAGGAGACTCTGGAAGAGATCTCTCACTTGAGAGAAGCTCTGAAGAACGAGGTGGATTCGGATCCTGACGAAGGGGATCCGGACCTAGGTGAGCGAGAGAAGCTATTGGCCCTCTTGCGAACCCTTGAGGAGAAAAACGAATCGCTCTCTCACGCGCTACGCCTGGTGGATGAAGGCACCTACGGGATCTGCGAAAGTTGCGGTCGACAGATCAACCCTGCACGTCTTGAGGCCTTGCCGTACACCGCTTTCTGCCTGGAGTGCAAAGCCCTAATGGAGAAAGGCGTCGGCGCCAGGCCCGCCGGACAGCCGGTCTTCTGACGCTGGCCAGATGATCCTTCTTTCTTTCACGTCCCACACCCCTTTCGGGGTGAGGCGCACCCAGGGCAATGTGGAGAAGGTGAGGAAGCCCACGGTGAAGACAGGGCTCTCCAGCGAAGATCCCAACTGCCTCAGTATCCCGTTCATGCTCCCTATTTGAGCAGTCAGCTCCTCCAGCGAGTCCACGGACATCAAGCCACCAATCGGCAGCGGGATCTCCGCCAGCAATTCTCCCTCATGCGCCACTACCACTCCTCCACCCAGTTCGCGCATGCGCTGAAGGGCAACCACCATGTCTTTCTCCTGACAGCCGATGACCAACGGACGATGCGGTTCGTGGGCCAGGCTGGAGGCCAGTCCGCCCACCTTCGCCCCGAAGCCCACCACAAATGCCACCATGAACCCCGGAAGCTCTGTGTTCAGCAAAGCAGCCTTGAGCACATCCTGATGCGGCGGCAGCCTGATTTGGCCATCCTCGACGCGCAAAGTGAGATCCTGACGTCTGGTAATGGTTTTGTCAACCACGGCGATGGCGGGCACGGTGACTTCGCCACTGGCAATCGGCGAGGCCACGTCGAAATCACCCACATCGAGAGCGCGAGGGAGCTTCCGATGAGGCAGCCACTCGATCTCCAAGGCCCCAGGCGGCATGACCGGGGCGTCCAGCGTTGGGTGGCCATCTCTCGCCACGATCTCGCCGTCGGCTATCACCAGTCGGGGTACAGGGCGCTCCAGTCGGTCAACGAGGAGAATGTCAGCCCGCCTGCCTGGCGCTATGCCCCCAATCTGCGTATCCAGGCCTAGGTAGGTAGCTGGGTTGAGAGTGGCCATCTGAATAGCGGTCAGGGCAGGTACGCCCTGCTGGATGGCCATTGTCACCAAGCCATCCATATAGCCCCGTTCCAATATGGCCGGAGGATCCATCCAGTCGGGGGTGAGCATCACTCTGTGCGCGTCCGCCGGTCCTTCCCCGGTCAGCAACTCCGCCAGCGCTTCCAGGTCACGCCGGATGGAACCGTGGCGCAACATCACGTACAGGCCCAGACGTAGCCGCTCCCGGGCCTCTCGTGCGTCTATGGCTTCGTGGCAGGAGGTCAATCCGGCTGCGGCCAACGCAGCCAGCTTCCGGTTCGAGGCGCCAGTCGTGTGGCCCTCTATGCGCTGCCCGTACCGTTGAGCCAGGGCGAACTTGGACAACAGATCTTCATCGCCTGAGATCAATCTCACCCAAGGCGTCACCTCACTGATCGCCCTTGTCTCTGGTCGGGCCAGACAAGACTCCACCTGCGCTACAGAGAGGATCGGTTCGCCCTCAAGCTGTGGCAAAGGGGGCGTGGCCACGGGCACGCTGAAATAGAACTTCAAGGGCAACCCCCTGGTCATCTCGATCAGCATCTCCAACCCTCTCAGTCCCAAGGCCCCCACGGCCTCGTGGGGATCGGCCATGAGGGAAGTTGTGCCGCTGGTCAAGAGATGCGGGGTCAACGACAAGGGATTGGCGAAGAAATCTACGTGGGCATGGGCATCTATGTACCCTGGCACCAGATATGCTCCCTCGGCATCTATGACCTCTGCCCCGGAGTTGACGGCATTGGGCAAGTGACCTACGTAGGCGATCCGTCTTCCCCTCACGGAGATGTCGTGGCCCTCAAGTATCTCGCCTGAGTATACGTTCACCAGTTTCCCGTTCACGATGTGGAGGTCAGCCGTCCGTCTCCCGAGGGCCACCTCTATCAGGGCCTTCTGACTCTCCAGTTCCACCTCCCTGTCCTGAGTCATTTCGCTGTCAGTCCCAGAACTCGAGCAGCGGTGCCCCCCAAGATCTTCGCCTTGGTGTCCTCTCGGAGTGGCAACCGTCGAATGGCCGAGATGTTTCCTTTGATGTCCGTCAGGGCTGGCCAATCGGACCCGAAGATGATCTTGTCCGCATTCCTCTCCAGATTCGGAAAATAGGTCGGCAGCTTGCGGGGAGGGAGTCCACTGATCTCCATGTACAGATTGGCGTGCAACTTGGCCAAGAAAAAGGCAGTGTCATACCAGAAGCCTCGTCCGCTGTGGGCCATGATGATTGTCAGTTCGGGGAAATCCACGACGACATCGTCCAGAAACAAGGGGTCGCCGTACTTCAGGCGGGCACCTCGGAACACAGAGGACCCAGTGTGGACCATGATCGGTACCCCGAGTCGCTGAGCCTCCGCGTACAAGGGGTAAAGCCGCCTATCATTGACATAGAAATGCTGATAGGTGGGATATAGCTTCAGACCTCGGCAACCCAGATCGCTCACACAACGCTGCAACTCGCTCACCAGATCGGCAGTCACGAAGGGGTTTATGTCAGCGAAGGGGATCAAGCGCTCGCTTGTGCCGCAGAATTCAGCCACTCGATCGTTCGGACAGGTACCGGTTATCAGCGGATTGGTCTCAGCCAGAGCCACGGCATAGTCGATTCCTTGCTCGTCCAGATACTCCAGCAACGCCTGAGGGCTGCTCAGAATCTGGCGCAAATCGGCCAGCGCCTCCTCACCGGCGTAGGCCCGGAGCCACTTCAAGAACCAGTCTGTGTACTCATCGGCGGTCGTGATGTGAATGTGGAAGTCTATGATGGGCGTGTTCATAGCCATGGACGCACCCTCTCCAGGCTCTGCAATAGATCGTCCTCCGTGTTGACCTCGAGGATCAATACCTTGTCATATCCGCGCCTCTCCAGCGTCTCCATGAAGGCCTCGCAGTCAACCTTGCCGTTTCCCAAAGGTAGATGGTCTCGCCCCCGCTCCCCGCCCTCACCTCCGGGAAGGGCGTCATGCAGGTGGATTTCCCCGATCAGTTTCCAGTGCTGATCGAGGAAAGCGAGTGCATCACCTCCTGTCTTGACCAGATGACCCACGTCGAAACACACACGCATCCCCAACCGTTCTATCATGGGCGCCACGTATTCGAACGGGAACCGTTCCAGATTCTCCACGCATATGGTCTCCGGCGCAAGAAGACCGCCGAGCCCCACCAAGGTGCGCTCGGCCCGCAGTAGGATCTCGTTCAAGAAACCCTGCTTCTCCTCAGGAGGCAGATCCTGAATGCCAGTGAGCAAGGAGGTCCACATCCCCCACAAGTGGAATACGTAGGATTCAATAAGCAGGGAGCTCGTCGCCTCAACCACCTGTTCTAGGCTCAGCATCGTCGCCTGACGAGCGGGCTCGTTGAGACTGGCACCGTCCAACCACAAGAAGGGCAGGTGAAGCGTGCACGCAAATCCCAACTCCTCCTGCAGACCGGCAACTAGCTCGTAGTATCCCTTGTCAATAACCTGGGGATAGAGCATCGCGAAATCACCATTCAACTCAATAGCCTCGATCCTATGATTCTCCACCAAGATGCGGATCGCCTCCAAGTGACGGGATCTCCCTGCCTCCGGCTGCTGCGAGTCCAGCCACCACCCCACCAAGGGGATCAACGTGGTGCCTATCCTCATCGTCCTTCCCTTCTGCCTGGCGCAATCGCTCGGAACCTCCCCCTGTATTCATCCTCTGGGTATTTCCTAGCGTTCTTCGCCAGCTTGTCTCTCACCGCCGTGCTTACGTCAAGGTCCAGTGAGTTGGCAAAGGTGAGGGCATAGATGACGATGTCTGCCAGCTCCTCACCCAACCTGACCAGCTTCTCCTCATCCTCCCGCAATCGGCGTGACTCCTCGGAGGTGAGCCACTGCAACTCTTCCATGAGCTCTGCGGCCTCGATAGCGATGGACATGCTCAGGTTCTTGGGCGTATGGAACTGCTCCCAATCCCGTTGGTCTCTGAACTCCTTCACCAATGCCTTGAGCTCTGCGAGGGTCGTGTCGTCGTCCTTCATTCCACTCCCACCCTACTCACACCAGCTTGGCTCCGTGTCATCGAACTCGTTGTCGGTGAGGCGCATTCGATCACTGCCATCTGGCCGCATGACGTAGATCTCCCGCGCCTTCAGGCGCTCTCCACCTCCAGTGTAGGCGACGAAGACCAGCCATTCGCCATCGGGCGACCACTGGGGCTGTTCAGCACCTGAAGCGAAGTCTGTCAGCCTCGTGGGTCCCGTGCCGTCGGCCTCCATGATGTAGATCTGTTGGCTCCCGTGTCGGTCAGAAACGAACGCAATCTGGTCTCCCTGCGGCGACCAGGCGGGATACCAGTCATCGGCCGGGTCGTCCGTCACCTGCCGCGCGATTCCCTTATGGAGGGAGATACTGAAGATGTCCCAGTTGCCTTCCCGCTCGGCGGAGAAGAGCAAACTCGAACCATCGGGAGCCCAACTCGGCTGTACCACCGGAACATCCTCTGAGGTCAACTGGAACTGGTCACTTCCGTCGGCCTGCATGAGGAATAGCTGGCTGAGGCCAAACCGATCAGAAGCGAAGGCGATGGTGCCACCGTCTGGAGACCAGCGCGGCGAGCGATCCCCTCCCAGAGCCGCGGTAAGGTTCTTCAGTTCGTGGCTGTCGCCTCTCATCAGCCAGATGTCTGATCCCCCTCCGATGGCGGTGGAAGCGAAGGCCAGCGAGTCAGAGCCTTCGCACGCTGGCTCTCGGTCTGCCTCCAATCTGCGAGTTAGCCGATCCAGTTCGCCGCTATCAGTACGCATGGTGTAGATCTCATAGTTCTCATCACGATCGCTGGCGAAGGCCAAACGTCCTGGCGGCACCACGCCGACAGCCAACGAAGAGGATGCCACGGCATTGCCTGAGGGGTCGTACACCTTCACGGTCAGCTGATGCTGTCCTTGCCCTTCAGCTTCCCACGAATGGCTGATGGCCCAGGTCCCAACTCCATCACCCTGGGTATCCGCTACCGCGTCCACCGGAGAACCGTCAACCAACAGTTCAGACCTAACCATGCTGCGACCAGTAGCCACTACCTCGACCACAACGGTTTCTCCCTCCAACATGAGGACGGCAAAGGACGGCGATACGATCTGCACCCGGGAAACACTGGGGGACAAGAAGAGACGGTTCACGATCTTCGTGAGCAAAGTTGCGTCGACGAGGAGCAGCAGCAGGCCGAGCAATATCAACATCGCCTTCACGCGAGGAGACAAAGGCCTATTCACCCTCCACCACCTTGCCAGCAACGAGCGCATTATACTCTGGGACGCAAGAAAACACAATCGCAGAGATCAATGTCAAGACCTCTGCGATCGTATCGAGTTACTATTCCTCTGACGGCCGTGGTAGCTCTAGCGTGCTAGCCCTTGAAGGTTATGCCGTCCACGTTGAGAAGGACTTCTCGGCCCGCCGTCGGCCACTTCTTCCACAGCCTGACGAAGAGAGTCAAGCTGTTCGACTTGGCCGTGACGTTCATGCAGAAGGAGTCCATCTCGTCGCCGGGAGCCGTCCGAGGATAGACCGTGTCCCAGGGGATGTCGGTCCAATCCTCCGCTTTCAGCGCTGACCAGTCAGTGCCTCCGTTCTGATCAATACCCAGGTTGGCGGTATAGCCCCAGCTCTGAGGGTCCGGGTCTCCCGCCAGAGACCGCAGCATGCCATGCAGGCAGACTTGGTATGTCGTGCCCGGAGTGACAGCCAGTGTTTGATAGATGCCAGCGACCCGATTGGGGTCTGAGGCTCCGCGGCAGATGGTGTTGATCTCGATCAACTGGGAATGTGCACCATCGTAAACCACAGGTGCCCAAGTGTCGTCATGCCAGCTGGCCGTCATCTCTCCCCCGTTGTCAAACTTCTGCCAACCGAGGGCCACGCCGTTGACGCCAAACCCTCCCTCGAAATTGCCGTTCACGGCCAGATTGTCCGCAGGTCCGGCAATAGATGGGAGAACCAAGACACCCACGAGCAATGCCAGCAACGCCAGAAGGGATCCTATTCCAAGTCGGATTTTCATCGTTCCTCCCTTATCACTCGTCAATTGATCCCGGCAACTGCGCCATTACGCCGGGAACACATCGGCCAACTGCGCCCTTGGCCGAGCCGAGTGGGCTCCCACACCGGTCAGGGGGTAGAAGCCCCGTCTAGGCACATGGAACATCACCTCCTCTCCAAGGAAGATAGATCGGCCGCTGCACGTAAGAGGAACAGCTACCCCGTGGAGCTAGTGACTACCGCTGCAACCCGGAACGCACCAGTCCTCCGCGGGGCCATCTATGATACATTATAGCACGGTTTTCAAGTTTGCGCAATACCTTGTAACCTTAAAACTCGCCCGTACTCCTACGATATCCTGCCTTTTCGACTCAGAAGACAGGCTTGCACAGAATCTCGTTGACCCGGAGATCAAAGAAATCCTGGGCATTGGCCGGCGTCAGAATCGCCGCTGTGTCCGCGCCGTGGCCGGTGCCTGCGATCGCCAAGACAGGCTCGTCGGTGCGAATCCTGCCTGCGTCGGCAGCCATGAGGGTAATCTCACAGACCACCTTCATCCCCTCTCCGAAGATGCGCAACGTGTAGGCGATGATCTCATCGACCTGGTATGTGTCTAGATGCCTGCGAATAGCCCGGTTGATGCCTCCAAAAGCGTGCTGGCAGGTTAGTAGATGAGCTCCAAGATCCAGTATCGCCTCCCTATTCTCGTCGGTCAGCTGTTGAGTGCTGGGCTTCGCAAAACCCGTGGAGTGTGTGACCACCACGAGATCATAGTTCTCGAACACCTGCGCGGCCCTTAGACCGGTATCACCCCCGGTGCTGGCTACCAGTATCTGGCGGATGCCCAGTTCCTCAGCGCGCTCTCTAGCGATTCGCAGGGTCTGTTCGGTGTTCTTTTTTCCCGGCTCGCTGAAGTACGTGATTGCGCATGTGCTGTCTGCCATCGTACACTCCTTTCCCAAACCGCGAGTATCTGACACCCTTGCTCCGGAAATCGCAGAGGAGATGCCGTTGTCGTCGGCGATATCTTGCGACTGCGCGCAGTGGTTTTATGGCTAGGCGGATCGGTTGACCGCTGAGCCTTGTGGTACGCGGGTGGCGTGAGTGGTGGTGATCAGGAGGTCAAGCAAAATGAATACCTGGCGGCAACGCCGGCACAGAGCGACACAAACTGCGGAACGACAAGGAGCCAGTGCTACGAGGACACACGCAAACCCTGCGCCCCCCGGAGCGGAGCCTCTGCTCAAGTTCGACCGGATGAAGGATACAACGGGCTATCTCACACGCGCGCGCCATCTCATTCCCGCGTAGCCCGCCAGCCCAGCCAGACCAGTCCCCAAGAGCAACAGACTGCCTCCCTCAGGGACGAATTCTTCGCATGGCCTCACCCGTCCCGTCCACGTGGCAGATCTGGTCTGGTCTGTTGCCCACTGATCGTCGAACTCGACGGTGCCAACATTCCCAATCTCGCCATGTTCCGTCGCCGTGCACAAGATCGTAATCGTGACCGTGGTGCCGGCAGGAAGCTTGTAGGGAGGGGCACCCATAGTGACCGTGACTGGGTTCACTCCGGGCCCTGACGCCGAGGTATCTGCAGGGCACGGTCCCGGCTGGCACTGAACGTCGACACTG
>JAUWLF010000062.1 GCA_030613785.1 Chloroflexota bacterium
TCCGACGGATGGTGAGCATTGAGGACGCGATACCGGCTGTGGAGGAGGGTTTCACCCGCCTGGTTCGGGGAGAGGTCAGCTTGCCTCCAGTGATGAGCCTGGAGATACCCGAGAGCAACGGCGAGGCGCACGTCAAAGGCGCGCACATTGCCGGCGCCGCCAGTTTCGCCATCAAGGTGGCCACTGGTTTCTACGACAACCCCCTCATCGGGCTGCCCAGTGGAGGCGGCATGATGCTAGTCTTCAGTGCGCGTACCGGCTGTCCAGAGGCACTGCCGTTGGACAACGGCTACCTGACAGATGTGAGGACCGCAGCGGCTGGCGCCATTGCCGCCAAGTACCTGGCAAAGGCGAAGTTGAGCACCGTGGGAGTGGTGGGCGCGGGAGCGCAGGAACGATGTCAGATCATAGCGCTGCCCAGAGTCCGTGACTTCGATAGGGTACTCGTAAATGACGTCAATCCGAGCAAGTTAGAGCAATACATCGAGGAGATGCCAGACATCGTGGAGGTCACCTGCCAGGCCCGCCAGACTCTGCGCGACCTCGTCAGCGAGAGCGAGGTCCCGATCACCGCCACTCCTGCAACCGAACCACGTCTACGTGCCGAGTGGCTTCACCCGGGACTGCAGATCATGGCCATGGGTGCAGACTCCCCCGACAAACAGGAATTGAAGAATGCCGTTCTGGGGAGAGCCGACTTACTGGTCTGTGACCTCAAGGTCCAGTGTTTCGAGCGGGGCGAGCTTCACCACGCGCTTGAAGACGGCACGGTCGACGAGGACCATCAAACCATCAAGTCGTGCAACTAGGTGAACTCACCTCCGGGCGCCACCCCGGCCGCACTGGTGACTCGCAGGTGACCGTCTGTGACCTGACGGGGGTAGGTGTTCAGGACGCTGCCATCGCGACGCTCGCTTACGAGAAGGCGCTTCAGAACGGTCTCGGCTCCCAGATTGAACTGTGATTCTTCGACCGCCAAGGGTGGAACTCTGAAAGAGCCTCACGCCGTCGTGGGCGCACGACTCTCGCACCTCATCAGCGGAATGCCACCCTCTGTGTGAACGCTGAACATCAGGCGCAACCCTTCTCGCTCGGTTACGGTTAGCTCCTGAAGACCCCCTCGTCCGTCCCTAGCCACATTCTCCCCGTGGTCTCATCTATCACTATGGCATAGATGCTCGTCTCCGGCAATCCCCACGATATCCAGTGCTCGCCACGATCAGTGCTGCGAAAGAGGCCCCGGTGTTCAGTGCCTGCGTACAGCGTGCCAGGAGCCGTCGGGTCCAGAGCGAGGGAGGTGACGGTGACACACCCCATACCTTCCTGTGTGCCTCTCCAAGTCTCGCCCTCGTCAGCACTTCTATAGACCCCATCCGTGGTCCCCGCGTAGACCAACAGCGGATCAGTGGAATCTAGCACCAAAGCAAACGCAGTGATACTGGGACGCATGCCCTCCAGTCCCCGCCAGGATTCTCCCCTATCCGTGCTCTTGTATATCGCCTCCACTGTGCCCGCGTAGAGCACATCCGGGTTCGTAGGGTCGATGCCAAAGGAGTATACAGAAAGGGTCTCAAGTCCGTGATGCACCGGCGCCCAACTAGCCCCGCCATCATTGCTGCGCAAGACGTTGTTTCCCCAACTCCCGGCGTAGATGTTATCGTGATCGTCCGGAGCGATGGTCAAGCTGAAGATGGTGATGCTGCCCAATCCTCTACTGGCCCACTTCCACGACCCTCCGCCGTCTCGGCTCACGTAGACGCCAGTCTCAGCGCCGGCGTAGATGACATCTCTGTCCTCGGGGTGCATGACCAGCGCCTGAACGTACGACTCCCCAACTCCTCTGCTGATCAGGCTCCAACCCTCGCCACCGTCCGTTGACCGATAGACCCCATGTACAGTCCCAGCGTATAGTGTCACAGCATCTTGAGGATCGTTGACCAGAGCGCTCACCACAACCTTTCCGACACCGTGGCTGGCGGCGCTCCAGGCATATCCGCCATCGGTGGTCTTGTACGACCCATCGCCCTTGGTCCCCAGGTAAGCGATCTCAGGCCGCGTTGTATCAATGCCAAAGCAAGTGATGTCACTCTCCAAGACCCCGCTCGCCACTACCTGCCAGGTCGTGCCCCCATCGTGGCTGACCGCAATCTCCTCCGACCGCCCGCCCATGTAGATGACTTCACCTCCGTGCGCCTCCACTGCCATCGAGCGTGCCTCGAACCCTGGCGGCCCCGCTAGTTGCCAACTCTCGCCGCCATCCTCGCTCAGATACAGAAGGCCGTCGGCTGTAGCCCAAAGCGCGCCTCCCCTGGTTGCAACCAGGTTCGGAACATGACCTTCATCCAGAGGCGCGCCGGCCGAGCGCCACTGCGCGCCATCGTCATCGCTGATCCACACCCCTTCCCCGGATGACCCGGCATAGATCATCCCTGACTGAACCACGGCCAGAGAGAGAATCGACACCCGCTCCGGGCCGGTCCTCGTCCACGATGCTCCGCCATCGCGTGACACGTAGACACCAGCCGCTTCAGTACCCGCGTAGATGGCACGTCCGCGAGAAGCCATTGCGAGGGTGTAGATGGCGGCTGCTGGAAGGCCGGACATTCGCCGCCAGGTCTTTCCCCCGTCGGCGCTGCGATAGCCCCCGCACATGGTTCCCACGAAGAGAGTCTGGTCGTTCTCGGGATCAAAGTCCAAGGACAACACTGTGACGCCTTCCAGTCCCTCTCCATACCATTGCCAGGACATCCCGCCGGCGGTTGAGCGGTACAGCCCTCCAGGCTCGTACGTTGCCAGATAGACGGTCTGGGGGTCACGAGGATCAACGGTCACGAGAACGACATCGCTTTGGGGTTTGATTCCGTCGCTGCATGACTCCCAATGAGGCGGGCTAGGCGAGCCACAAGCTGCGAGCATCCATACCAGCATGGCCCACAGCCAGATCAAGACCAGGCACGTTGACAGACGTCGGATGGGGAACCTCATCATCGCTCAGATACCCATTGCAGGCAGGAACTCAGCGACCTCCAAATGCGTACCGCCGTGGCTCATTCATGCTGCATCGCATGCTCACTCCTGCGATTCAAGCCTTGTCGAGACCTCATGCATCGAGCCTACTGCTGTCCTCGGTGACCTCCAAAGCGGTGTCCGGTATCCGTGGAGCCCCCAGGTATTCCGCCGGACAGAAGTGGGTATGCAGATCGATCTTCATCCCGCCTTTCTTCCAAGCCACTGCTCGGGCGACGGGTGGGGAAAGTCATATCCGCAAACGACGTCCACGATCACCGGACCATCAGCTCTCAGCGCTCTCTGGAAAGCACTCCTCAATTCCGAATCGTCCTCCACCCTGATCCCAACTGCACCGAAGCTCTCCGCGAACTTGGCGAAATCCGGGCTCCTCAACTGAGTCTTGTAGGTGCGGCCGAAGTCGACCATCTGCAACTTGTGTATCATGCCATACCGACTGTCGTTCAGAATCACGAATACTACATCGGCCCCCACTTCAAGAGCGGTGCCAAAATCGCTGCACGACATCAGGAACGCGCCGTCCCCCGTGATCCCTACTACTTGCCTTTCCGGATACACAAGCTTCGCAGAGATAGCTCCAGGCAAGGCGAATCCCATAGCTCCCCAGGACCCAGGCTCTATCAAAGTCTGGGTTCCGTAGGCCTCCCACCACTTCGACGTCCAGACCCCGTGATTCCCGACGTCGCTGACCATCAACGCATCTCGGTCCAGCAACGGCATTAGCTCCTTGAGCGCCAGCCCGAAGTGAAGTGGTTTCTGCCCTCGATACCTCTCCACCTCCTCGTCCAGGCCCTCTTGCAGAAGTGTCTTCACCTCGGCGATCCGCTTCTCTGCCCCTGTGTCCGGCGCTCCCCCACCTGCCTCAATCCGCGCCACCAACTCGGAGAGCATGGCTTTGCAGTCCACCGCCCCGGCAACGGAAGCGCGATCCGCAGCCAAGCTCTCCTCATCCACGGACAGGAAGATGTAGTTCTCTGGGGCGTGTGCCTCCAGGAGTTCAGTCGCCGTCGCACCCGCGCGCATGCCGAGCACGAGAAGAACATCAGACTCCTCGACGAGCTGGAGAGGGAACGGGTTGCTGAGGAATGTGCCGAAGGCGCCGGCAAAGAGAGGATGGGATACAGGAAGCACGTCAATCGCATCGCGAGGGAACACCACAGGCGATGCCAGCAATTCCGCGAGGGTAGCTAGCTCAGCAGTTGCCCCCGATGTCCGCACTCCCTTCCCAGCACAGATGACTGGATTGTGCGCAGAAAGCAGCGCCTGGGCCACTTCCTCAACCAGCGTGAGATCCGGAGGAACCCTTTTCCTGTCCTCCCTCTCATAGCTCCACATCTCCGTCGGCCCCTCTTCCAGCAGGTCCAGAGGTATTTCCACATGGACCGGCCCCGGGCGCCCACTCGTAGCCGTGGAGAAGGCTTGAGCGAGAATCCTGGGGATGTCCTCCGCCTCGTCGATTCGTACCGACCACTTAGTAACAGTCTTGAAGGTCTGATACAAGAACCCCGGGTCATCAAGCCCA
This sequence comes from Chloroflexota bacterium, assembly GCA_030613785.1. Classification (GTDB taxonomy): domain Bacteria; phylum Chloroflexota; class Anaerolineae; order UBA7937; family B3-Chlor; genus JAUWLF01. Next base: position 4,550 of record JAUWLF010000062.1, read on the forward strand.
TGGAAGACTCCCTTCTGCGCCTCCCGCGGCACAGTTCCGGAGATATGCACGATGGGAGAGGCAGCGTTGTACGCTTGAGCCACCCCGGTCAGGGAATTCGTCGCCCCCGGCCCCGCCGTCACCAGACACACTCCGGGCCGTTGCGTCAGTCTGCCATACATATCCGCCATGAGTGCGGCGTTGTTCTCGTGCTTGCTCAACACGAATTCGATACTCTCCTCCTCCACCAGAGAATCACAGATGGCGAGAATGTGAGAGCCAGCCAAGCCAAACACGATCTCAACCTTCTCCGCCAACAGGGCGTCAACTACAGCCCGGCCTGCGGTCTTTCTTTCCATCAACATCAAGACCTCCCTACGCGAAAAAGCTCCCCCAGGAACACATCCAAGCGACCACGGGGGAACCACCTCTCCAGCAATCTGATGCAAAGTGTCTGACTGATGATCTCATTTCAAAGAGCATGGAACAGGCGGCGCGTGGCCACAGCTTGACGTGTTCAAGAGATGGACTTTGCTTCTCCAAGCACCCGTCACCCTGGTCTCGGACTCCCGGCACCAAGTGAGTGACGATTCTTCTTGCCTGCAGCCTTCACTAGCCCTTGTGCCGCCCATTCCCAGCCCCACATGGTGATGCGAGAAGTGCAGACAACTGGACCATCCCTAGCCACACCGTTCTTCCGGCCATCGTGCAGCTCATCCAGCACCCTGCACACAGCCCATGCTCCGCGAAAGCTCACGCGCTGTTCCCATGACAATAGACTTGTACTGTTCCACCTTGTCGGCAGTCAAGCTGGAAATGGAGGCAGATATCCCTATCGATCCCACAACAGCTCCGCTGTGATCAAGAACCGGAGCCGCCAGACACCGAATACCAAGATGGTATTCCTCGTCGTCTACCGCGTAGCCTTGGTCGCGCACCTCCTGAAAGTGGCTCCTCAGCACACCCAAGTCAGTGATGGTGTTCTCAGTCAGTTTTCGCAGCTCCGTGCTTGCCAGCAACCGCTCTAGTTCTGCCTCGGACAGGTTCGCCGCCACCGCCTTGCCAGTGGCCGTGCAATATGGCAAAGCCACCCCTCCAATCTGAGCTGAGACCGTCAACAATCCAGCACCGGCTCGGTTGTCTACATAAATCGCTTGACCACCCACCAGACTCACAAGGTGGGCAGCCTCCCCTGTCTTTGCCGCGAGTTCCCTGACAAATGGCGCACCCTTCGAGCGCAGTGTGAACTTCTGGAGCGCTTTCTGCCCCAGTTCGATGGCCTTTGGGCCCAGGTGGTATTTCCTGTCTCTGTGGTCCTGCGCAGCATATCCGTGGACTCGCAAGGTGGACAACAGCCGATACACTGTGCTGCTGTCCAGTCCCATCATCCTCGCCAGCTCCGTCAGTCCCACCGACTCGTCTCGGTCTGCCAGAACCTCCAGGATATTCAGCGCCCGGTCCACGGACTGAATCAGCCTCGGCTTTGCCGTCTTCTTCATATCGGTCCCCCTCCGCCAGTACCCCGATGAGCTCTTCTGCGGTCCGACTTGAGCTTCCGTATTATACAAGAATATTCCTCATTAGTCACATGCTGCCTCCGCTCCGGACCGACACCCGCGAGCGACTTTCCTCCTTCAGCTCCAGTGCCATGGCGGTCGTAGTCGGATCCGAAGAATCATGGACTCCACGGCCCTCCTGCAAACTTGCACTACATCATGACCAACGCCCCTCAGAAGAGCCCTTTCACGGTGGAGGTGCAATACGCTCGCAAGCGCAGAAAACCGGAACCTCGTGCGAATCAGATGATGGGTAGAAGCCAGACCGGGCAGTAACTTGGCGTGGGGTTTCCCGCCGGCACAGACAACCAGCAAGATCAGTTGGGGGCGAGGGGCGCCCTACACGGGAGAGACCCGGTCGACTTGCGCTGAACAACCAACCTCTGGACTCTCAGTCACTTGCCACGCGTGGCAGGAAACCCACGATATGGTATAGTCCCCCCTGAGCGAGCACACGCTCAGGGACCACGGCGCCTTCTTCTTTCGACGGGAGACTTGACAAAGGAAACACTCCAATGCACATGGTTCTTCGACACGGCACCATCGTGACGGCCACAGACATCTACCAAGCCGACATCGGCATCCACAACGGTCTTGTGGCCTTGATCGGCCGCGACCTGCACGGAGATTCCATCCTCGACGCTGACGGAAGATACGTTTTCCCCGGCGCCATTGATCCCCACACACACCTGGAACTGGATTCCATGGACACGGTCTCGGCTGACGATTTCTATACCGGCACTGTCGCCGCGGCTTGTGGGGGCACCACCACTATCATAGACTACGCAGAGCAAAGCCAGGGTGGAACGCTACGCGACGCACTCCAGGCCTGGCGAGACAAGGCCGAGAACAAGGCGGTCGTAGACTATGGATTTCACGTTTCCATCACGGACGCCACCGAGGAAGTCCTGACCGAGATGCAGGAGATGGTCACGCAAGGTGTCCCCAGCTTCAAATGCTATCTGGCCTATCCTGAGAAGCTTACAGACGCCGAGCTTCTTCGGGTGCTCCTGAGGGCAAGGGAGATTGGAGCTGTGGTGAACGTCCATTGCGAAAACGGTTCCCTCGTAGACTTCATGACCGACAGACTCCTTCAGGAAGGTAAGACGGAGCCACGTTGGCATCCACGGAGTCGGCCGGCCTCATTCGAGACGGAGGCCACCCAGCGAGCAGTGACCCTAGCCGAAATCGCCGAAGCACCCTTGTATGTTGTGCACCTCACCTGCGCTGAGGCATTGAAGGCCGCCAAGAGGGCGCGTGCCTCCGGTCGCCCGATCCTGGTGGAGACCTGCCCACAGTACTTGCTCCTGGACGTGGAGCGGTATGATGAGCCCGACTTCGGCGGGGCCAAGTACGTCATGTCGCCGCCCTTACGGGAGCGATGGAATCAACAAGTGCTTTGGAATGGACTCGTAGTCGGAGACATAGACGTCATCGGTACGGACCACTGCCCCTTCAACCTCGTGGGTCAGAAGGATATCGGACGAGACGATTTCTCAAAGATCCCCAACGGCATGCCGGGAGTGGAAACCAGGGTACCCCTGCTCTACCACGAGGGCGTAAACAAAGGTCGTATCTCCCTCAACAGGTTCGTGGAACTGGTAGCCACCAACCCGGCGCGTATCTTCGGCCTATTGCCTCAGAAGGGAACGATCGCTGTAGGCTCTGACGCAGACCTCGTGGTCTGGGATCCCGACAAGGAGATGACCCTGAGTGTGGAGAACCTGCACATGAACGTGGACTACAGCCCCTACGAGGACGTCACCGTCAGGGGCTACCCCGAGATCGTCCTATCCCGTGGGAAGGTCATAGTCAGGGACAACCACTTCCAAGGACAGGCTGGTAGCGGGCGGTTCCTACGTCGAAAACCCTTTGTCGCCTGATTCAACTACTCCGCCAGAGCTGGCGAGGGGTGAAGGTCACACGTCCTTCCGGCCTTCATCACCTGGCCTGGTAGCGTCTCGCCAATGATCTCCTCAGCCAGTTGGGCAGTCGAGATCAACGCAGGCAGATCTATCCCCGTCTCGATCCCCATCTCGTGCAACATGTGTACCATGTCTTCGGTGGGGACGTTGCCTGTGGCACCAGGCGCAAAGGGGCATCCCCCCAGGCCGGCGATCGAAGCGTCGAAAACCGTTATCCCTTCGGTGAGGGCTGCAAGCAGATTGGCCGAACCCGCGCCCCTGGTATTGTGGAAGTGGGCCGCCCACTGAATATCCGGAATTTCGTGCTTACAGGCCTTCACAACCTTCGATACCTGAACGGGATTGGCCATGCCAGTGGTGTCACACAGTGCGATCTCCATCACGCTGAGATCCTGCAACCGGTGGCAGACTCTCAGCACCTGGCTGACGGGTACATCACCCTCAAAGGGACAGCCAAATGCAGTGGCTAGGCTGGCGCGTACCTGCACGTCAGCCTCCTCGGCCAGAGCAAAGATGGGGACAAACCCTTCAAGAGACTCATCCACGGAGCGACGGACGTTGCTCCGATTGTGGCTTTCACTGGCCGAAACCACGATGTCCAGCATGTCGACGCCGGCTTCCACGGCGCGCTCGGCCCCCTTTAGATTGGGCACCATGGCCATGCACACACAGTCCCGACGCTCGATGCTCTTCACCACATCCGTCGCGTCTTTCAACTGGGGGACAAACTTGGGATGCACGAAAGACGTCACTTCCATGCGCCTTATCCCGGCACCAATCAGCGCATTGATTAGTTCTACCTTCTTCCCCGTGGGCACGAACTTCTCGATGATCTGGAGGCCATCACGTGGGCTTACCTCCACCATCTCTACCTGCCCAGGCAGATCGGATATCCAACTCCTCTCTTCCATCACCAATACGTCACCTTTCTCCTATCCGCCAGACCTGCCACACTCAGCCAGAACCTCTTTCGCCACAGGACCGATTTCACCGAAGTGATCGACTATATGCGCCCCGGCTTCCCGTAGTGCCTGTACCTTTCCCTGCGCGGTGCCCCTACCCCGAGAGACTATGGCCCCGGCGTGGCCGAATCGCACGTCCGAGCGCGCATATCGGCCTGAGATGTAACCGACGAAGGGTTTAGTGAAGCCGCCACTCTTGATGAACTCGGCCGCGTCCTCCTCAACACTGGTACCGATCTCACCAAAGAAGGCTACCATCTGCGTCTCATCATCTCGCTCAAACTTGGTCAAGAGATCGATCAACGTAGTACCTACGAAAGCATCGCCTCCCATCCCGATCGCCGTGCTCTGGCCCAGACCGACTCTGTTCAGGTAGTAGGCGAGAGTGGTGGTGTTGCCGCCGCTTCTGGAGACCACGCCGACAGGACCGGGATTGAAGAACTGCCTCGCCAGGTCGGCCCGGCCTCCGATCATGCCCACCAGGCACTTCCCAGGGCTGATCAGCCCTATCGTATTGGGGCCGATCACTCGTGCCTGTCCCCGGTGGGCATAGGCAATTACCTCCAGCATGTCCTGCTGAGGGACTCTTTCGGGATGAAGAGTGACGACCGGGATGCCGGCGTCGATGGCCTCGAAGGCCGCGGTCTTGGCGACTCGAGCAGGCACGAAGACAGAGGAGACCGAGATGTTGGGATGATGTTCTCTGGCCTCCTGCACGGTATTGTATACCGGGACACCCTCAACTGTTCTGCCTCCCCGTCCGGGTGTGACCCCGGCCACGACCTTGGTCCCGTACTCCTTCATCAGGCGCACACGTATCTGCGCCTCCCTGCCAGTGATCCCCTGTACCAAGACCTCGGTATTCTCATCAACCAGGATAGCCATCATCTCCCCCTCAGATAGGTAGGTGTCTCCGTTAGGTCTCGGAGATACTCGTCCAACTGAGGAAGGGGCAGCGTGATGACGATGGCCTTGTTGCCGTGCAACTCACACTCCAACTCGCAGGCCAGGTCCTCCGTGCACGCCCCGCGTTTGACCTCGTCAAGTGTGGGTTTGAGAGATGGCACGCCATCCTTCAACTCCAGGATCTCCCCCATCCCCGGTGTGTTGCATATCTTCACGCAAGCCTTGCTCTCACAGGACTCGCACTTCCCCAGGTCAATCCTCACAGTCCCCCCGGACCTGATCTCGAACTCCAGGACTCTCATTCCAGGCCTCCGCTCTCCTTCCACTCCTTGTACAAAGCATCGAAGATCCCGGCAGCTTCCTTCTCCGTCGTGTCTCTCCCCAGGACTTTGATCCAGCGGCCGTCACTGATGCCGTGTTCTCGGAACAGGTCCAGGGCCACATCGTCCCATGCGCCCCTGAACACTAGGATACTGGGTATGTTCGGTTGCCCGCCGCTAGCCGGGTACAGCTCCTTGAAGGCCTTGATAATCCCTCTCGCCGTGTTGTCCAACTGCTGACTGGAAACACAGGACACGAAGACATAGCCCTCGATCTGCGGCTGAGCCATGATGATCTTCGTGATCCTGTAGAGTTTGGAACCAACGGGGTTACCAGAGCTATCGCAGAAGTTGATAGGATAGTAACCCAGAGGCACCAGTTCGTCCATCGTAGTAAGGCTGGTACCGGCCCCGACGCAGTCGAAACCGATGGGGACTCTGCCCTCTGCTCTGGCATAGGAGCCGTCTGGGTCTATCTGGACGAAGTGCACCGAGCCCCTGTGGTCATTCTCATCTATTGTGCCCGCCGCGATCTCCAGCAGCGTGGCCACCCTCTCGCCCGCCTCCTCCGCGACTTCCAGGTGCAGCGAGGTCTGCCTCGCCAGGGCATCATCGTCTATATCCACTCTGGCATCCACCGCAATAGCTCCCTGGTCCGTCAGAGCAAGGGGATTAATCTCCGCCAACTTGCAGTCATACTCTCTGTACACTTGGTATAGACTCGTGAACAGGTTGGCCAGGGAGAGCATCTCTCTGCTCTCCAGCCCCCCACCCTGCCGCAGCAGGTTCATCGCATCGTAGTAGTAGAAGCCTCGCAGGATATCTATGGACACCCTGAACACCGCCGTGGGTTCTCTCTCAGATGTCTCCTCGATGTCCACCCCACCTTTCGGCGAGACGATCCCCACAGGCTGCCGTGTCGAAGGATCAGCCGTCACAGCCATGTACACTTCCTTGCGAATGGCTACCTTCTGCTCGATCAGCAGCCCCTCGACGGGAGCACCGTGGAAGCGCTTTCCCAGCAACTCATTGACCGCCTGGGATAACGATTCCCGATCCTCGGCGAAGAGTATTCCCCCCGCCTTGCCCCTTCCCCCACCGAAAACCTGGGCTTTTACGGCGAGGGGAAGACCCAGTTCGTCAGCCACCTCCATAGCCTCGTCAAGGCTCTGCACGAACTTGCCCTCGGGCACCGGTATGCCCTTCCGCTTGAACAGAGATTTCCCCTGGTATTCGAACAACCTGGCCATATGCTACCCTCCTGGCTCACTCACTGAGAATGCGCTCTGGCACAAAGATGTGGCCCTCCATGATCCGTCGAGCAGTCCTGCCGATAGAGGCCCGCCCCAGCAGCGGGCCGGACTCGCCTGACTCAACTTCCATCTCCACCTCGATCACCCCGGCTGGATGGCCTATCCGTACGACGATATCTTCTGAGGATGGCTCTGCTACCTCGTGCACTACCGTCCCAGGTATCTTGGCCGCAGTGCCGGTGCAGACGGTACCTGTGACGGGGTACGCCTTGTGCATCTTGAGCATGAAGAGAAGGCGTGAGAGGAAGTCAATGTCCCGTTTGCCTATTCGTTGTTGAATCGTGGAGCTCTCGTAGTCCTGAGGGGGCGCGACCACCGCGATGAAGGGGACATAGGGGCTAGTATTGGCCGCCTCGTGCCAATCCTTCACCATCCCAATGAACTGAGCTGCGTGGCCGCGAATCCTTTCGATGGAATCCAGAAGCTCACTGTCACCATCTATCTGTGAAGGGGACTCTGTGCCCTGCAAACCCAGCCTCGAAGCTCTGAGGAAGACTACAGGGTTGCCAGCATCCACGATGGACACTTCGACCTGCCCTACCCCTTCCACATCTAGGATATCCTTCACATTGCCGGTGGGCAGAATCTGGCCGGTAACCGCACCGGCGGTGTCAGAGAAATCCAACATGATCTTGGCTCCAGTCCCAGGGACGCCATGAATGCGATAGTCTCCCTGGACAGAAGCCTTGCCCCCCCTCACCGGGACCTCACCTATAATGATACTATTGGTGTTGGTTTGGTGAATCCTTACGCGAGTAATCGGCTCCACAGCATCCACGAGACCCTCGTCTATGGCAAAAGGCCCAACGCCAGAGGAGATGTTGCCGCAATTCCCTGTGTAGTCCACAAGAGGCGCTGTGATGCTCACCTGCCCAAAGGTGTAGTCCACGTCAGCATCGTCACGTGTGGGTGGGCCGATGATGGCCAACTTGCTGGTCAATGGATCCGCACCGCCGATGCCGTCTATCTGCCTGACGTCTGGACTGCCGTACATGGCCAGAATGACCCTATCGCGCAACGCAGGATCGTCAGGCAGCTCGTTTCTCATCACGTACAGTCCCCTGCTAGTGCCCCCCCGCATTAGCACACACCGTAGTCTACGTTGTTGCGGCATGCCTGCCTCCTCCTCTGCCTAGGCTCCAGCAACCCCAGACATTCCTTGCCTCACGTAGTTGGCCAGATCGCCCGCTGCCAGGATCTCCTCTAAAAAGGGAGGCAGAGGCTTGAAATGAAAAATGAGCCCCTTCGTCCTGTTCTCAATCTGGCCCCTAGCCGTGTCAACGTGTACCTCATCGCCTGCCTCAATCCCCTCGACTGCCTCAGCACATTCCACCGGCAGTAACCCCAGGTTTATGCAGTTCCTGAAAAATATGCGCGCGAAAGACCTGGCGATGATGCAGGATATGCCGAGAGCCTTCAAGGCGATGACAGCGTGCTCCCGTGAACTGCCACACCCGAAGTTCTCACCGGCAACGATCATGTCTCCCGCGCCGAAACCCTTCGCTAGCTCAGGATACATGCCCTCGAAGCAGCGGCTCGCAAGCTCCTGAGGATCTGTCAGACTCAAATACTGGCCCGGAATGATCTGGTCGGTGTCCACGTTGTCCCCAACCTTCCAGGCCTTTCCTGCCGCCGTCTTCAACGAACTACCTCCTCAGGATGTGCAATCCTACCAGCAACGGCAGAGGCAGCAGCCACTGCCGGAGAGGCCAGATACACTTCGCTCTCCGGGTGACCCATCCGCCCCACGAAGTTTCGGTTGCTAGTGGACACTGCTCGCTCCCCCGCTGCCAGCAGACCCATGTGCCCCCCGAAACAGGGCCCACAGGTCGGTGGGCCTATGGAGCCCCCGGCTTCGACGAAGGTTTCAAGCAGGCCTTCCCGCAGAGCCTGAAGATACGTCTCCTGCGTGGCCGGGATGACGTTCAGTCGTACCGATGCTGCCACCCGCCTGCCCTCCAGGATTCCGGCCGCGAGTCTGAGATCCTCCAGCCGCCCATTGGTACAGGAGCCAATGAAGACCGCATCGATTGCGATACCTGCTGCCTCCTCGACCGGCCTCACGTTATCGGGCGAAAAGGGGAAGGCCACCTGCGGCCCAATGTCATCGCAGACTATCTCGTAAGCGCTCTCGTAGTTGGAGTTGGGATCGCTGGTGAAGGCCTGGTAGAGGCTCGAGGTCTTGTTCTGCAAGTAGCGAGCGGTCTGGTCGTCGGCCGCGATAATCCCGTTCTTGGCCCCTGCCTCCACGGCCATATTGCACATCGTGAAGCGGGCACTCACACTCAGCCCCTCGATGGCCGCCCCGCAGAACTCCATGGCCTTGTAGATAGCGCCCGCCGCACCGACCTTGCCCAGAGTGTGAAGTATGAGGTCCTTGCTCGTCACCCACTTCGGCAACTGACCAGAGTAGTAGAACCTCATCGACTCGGGAACCCTGAGCCAGGTCTCACCCACAGCCATAACTGCTGCGATGTCGGTGCTACCCATGCCTGTGGCAAAGGCTCCCAGCGCCCCGTACGTCGTGGTGTGAGAATCGGCTCCCAGGACGACCGAGCCGGGGAGGATCAACCCTCGCTCGGGAAGCAAGGCGTGGCACACCCCTGACTGACCACACCCGGGTTCATAGTAGTGGGCCAACCCCTGTTCTCGAGCGAAGTCGCGTACCGTCTTGATCTGCTCAGCGGCCTTCACGCTTGCCGCAGGCGCGAAGTGGTCGCAGACGGCGACTACCTTTTGCGGATCAAACACCCGAATCGCACCCATTCGCCTGAATTCGACAATACTCAGTGGGAGGGTGACATCATGCGCCATCACCAGATCAACCTTGACCCGGACTATGTCGCCAGGTTCCACGGACTCTCGTCCCGCAGCCCGCGCGAGGATCTTCTCTGTGATAGTCAGGCCCATGAGTTCTGCTTGATCTCCGTCCGTGAGATCACCTACCGAGCCCACCGTCGGCTGCCGCTTTGGCGATGGCCAAGGACACTACCATGGCCGCGTTCCTCCTATGCGGCTGTAGTTCTTCGTGCCGTCAATCTCCCTCAGCAGCGCGTCCAATCTCTCCTGCTCCAGGCCATTCTCGCCCAGCAACTCCAGTTTGATCAGAGTGTCCACCAAGTCAATGGCTGCGTCGACGCCCCCTCGGGATACGCCGGGTGCTCAAACTCGCCTCTGCTGCCGGGGGCCCCCAGCGGTGCTGCGGCCCGCCCAGAGGAATACTCGGTCAGCACATCCACCTCAATGGTCATCTCGCCTCGGCTGTCGATGACCTTGCGGGCCAGTAGATCCAGGATCAGGTTGCTCATGAATCGAGCCCTCCCTCAATATCCTGTAGACATTCCAATGTCCTCTACCATTATACAGTTTTCCCTGCATTTGTCAAGACTTCGTTGTCGTTGGCGGAACGGGACTACAGATGCTGGGAAATGAGCCGTGCGGACATCAGTTTGTTCACGTCAGGGAAACGATGTTCCGTAATCGACAAATCAGACTTGACATCGGTGAAACATTGCTGTATAATGGCGGCAGATTACCGGGTCCAGTTCTCCGATGCACTACTGTCAAATGGGCAAGCGACCCAGGCGCCAACTCATGACGGAAAAGCGTTTCTCGGTGACCCTCGTTTCGCCTGTTGCCATACCGTTGATCTCGCCTGGGGTGCTTCGGTCCCACTTCTGTGGCATCGCTCGTCTCAAGAAGGGTCTTCCGTTGGGCGTCGCGATACCTAGCACTCTCAAGGGAGGAGTTCCAGCTCATGAAGACTGATAGATTTCGAGGACGAGACTTCCTCACCATCGCCGACTATGGCCGTGAAGAGATCGAGACCATCCTGGAAGTAGCGCTGGATTTCAAACGGAAATTCGCTGTTCGCGAGTCGCACAGACTGCTCGACGACATGACACTGTTCATGATCTTCTACGGCATGTCCCTCCGCACAAGAAACAGTTTTGAGGCAGGCATGACTCAGCTAGGGGGGCACGCACACTACCTTTCCCCTGGCGAGATCTATACTCCAGCTCTCGATGAGGAGGTGCGGGAATATCGAACCGAGAGCGTGTCAGACGTGGCCCGCGTCCTCTCGCGCATGGGTCACGGCATTGCCATTCGCTGCTTCGGCAAGGCTGTGCACTGGGTCTACGGCGCCGGCCAGGAGGTTCTCGACGGTTTTGCAGAATGGGCTGATATCCCCGTCATCAACATGGAGTCGGACATCTACCATCCATGCCAGGGCATGGCCGACATCTTGACGATGAGGGAGAAACTAGGCCACCTGGAAGGGAAGAAGTTCGTGATGAGCTGGGCATTCTCGCCACGCTCTCAGAAGCCCCTCAGTGTTGCCCACAGCGCCTTGCAGGTCACCAGCTTGATGGGGATGAACATTACCGTGGCGCATCCTGAGCGCTTCGACCTCGACCCCCGGATCATGGACCTCGTAAGAGCCAATTCGGAGAAGTATGGGGGATCCGTGGAAGTCGTCGACGACATGGCCGAAGCTTGCCGCGGAGCAGACGTGATCTATGCTAAAAACTGGACCTCTCGCCACTACTTGCCCCCGGAAGTCGATAAGCCCATGTTCGAAGAGGTCAAGAAGCTCTTCGAACAGAACCGTCACTGGATCTGCGACGAGGAGAAGATGAAACTGGCTCACAGAAACGCGATCTTCATGCACTGCCTGCCAGCCGACCGGAACTTCGAGGTCACCAGTGCAGTCATGGACGGCCCTCAATCCGCCGTTTTCGACCAAGCGGAAAACCGTTTACATGCTCAGAAGGCCATCATGGCCCTGATTATGGGGTAGCACATAGCATCACAAATCAGATGAAAGGAATGGTAAAAACATGCCGATTCAATCCGTTAACAGAGCGATAGCCATCCTGAACGCCTTCACTATCGACGACGCTCAACTGGGAGTGACCGACCTGAGCCGCAGGCTGGGCCTCCACAAGAGCACAGTCCATCGCCTCCTTGCTTCTCTGGAAAAAGGTGGCCTAGTGGAGCGCCCTCCAGGAACTCGCAAGTACCGGCTGGGCATCCGCTTGATCGAGCTTGCGGGCACCATGCTCAACAGTCGCAACGTCCCCCAGGTCGTTCGGCCCTATCTCCACTACTTGGCGGACACCGTGGAGGAATTGACCTACCTCGGTTTTCGGGACGGCGACGAGGTCATCAACGTGGAGCAAATACCTGGTCCCCACCTGGTCCAGTCGGTGGGTTGGCAGGGCCGACGTACTCCCCTATACTGCACCTCTGCGGGCAAGATTTTCCTGGCCAGTATGTCAGAGGAAGAACTCGAGGCGTTCTCGGCGAAGGGCCTGGAGCGGATGACTGACAAGACTATCTGTGACCCCACCGAGTTGCAGTACGAACTGGAACGGGTGCGAGAGCAGGGCTACGCCACCTCCTTCGAAGAACTGGAGGAGGGCACCAACGCCATCGCGGTACCCATCACCAACTCGAACGGCCGGGCTATCGCAGCGATTGGTGTGGTGGGCCCATCGTATCGCTTCACCCCCGAGAGAGCCAGGAGCCAACTCGACATCATAAGGAGCGTCGCCAGAGAGGTCTCCCACAGGCTTGGAAGTTCTTTGTAGTAGATGATCCGACCAATTCGACTGTCCAGGGATGGATTCCGACCGAGCGAAGTGTGACCATCCTCATCCCCTGAGGGCCAAGTTGCCACGAGAGGGGTTGTTGGCATGCGCATAACAGGGACATTCGCCGTCACCATGGGACCTAAGGGTCTGGTCTCGGATCCTGTGATTGAGATCGAAGATAACCGCATCAAGAGCGTCGAAAGTCATCCTGGTGCCACGGGGGACGTTCACGTCAATGGCGTCATCCTTCCCGGACTGATCAGCACCCACACGCATCTCCATGGCCTGGTCGCCTACGGCCATCCTGTTCCGCCGCCCGCTGGCTTCTGGCCTTTCCTTAGACAGTGGTGGTGGCCTTTGGTCGAGGACGTGCTGACTGCTGACGATGTGGAAAGCCTCGCCGCCTACGCAGCGTTACTGCACCTCAAGTCAGGGTACACCTGCTTCTGCGACGTAATGGAGGCCCCCTATGCAGAGCCAGGCTTCATGCTACGCGAGGCCAAAGCCATCGCAGAGACAGGCGCGAGAGCCGTAGTCTCCAACGAAGCTACGGAGAGAGCTGGTGACGACATAGCAGAGAAGCTGCTCCAAGAGAACGCTGGACTGCTGGATCTCTCAGGTCTGGTTCGAGGACTGATGAGTGTGCACACTACCTTCTCCTGTAGCGGTGACTACATCCGCAAGGCCAAGGAAATCGCTCGGGATAGGGGATCTCTTTTCCAGTTGCATCTGTCCGAGGGAACCTACCATGTCGAAGACACCTTGAAACGTTTCGGCAAGAGGCCCGTTCCCTACTTGGATGACCTGGGAGTATTGGACGAGATGACCATCGCCTCACAGAGCGTGCATCTAACGGAGGAAGAGATTGAGATACTCGCGGCGAGGAGTGTATCGGTATCCCATAATCCGATCTCCAACATGGAGATCGGAACAGGAGCCGCGCCAGTGGCGCAGATGCTCGAGCACAGAGTGAATGTGACACTGGGTGACGATGGGTTCGTGAGGGCCTTTGACCCCTTCGTCAACCTGAGTACGACCTTCCTGCTCCACACTCTGGAAACAGGTGGAGGCGTAGTAGGTGCTGAAGATGTGCTTTCTTTCCTGACCACCAACGCAGCGCAGGCCCTGCGATTGGAAGCTGGTTCTATCGAGGACGGAAAGCTGGCAGACCTAGTGCTGCTGGAGGATCACTCTCCCTCTCCGTTGACGGCCGGGAACGCCATCTATCACACGGTTCTGGGGGCCATCGGCTCCGACGTGACAGCCGTCATCGTAGACGGAAAGATCGTCATGCTGGACGGAGAAGCTCAACTGGTGGATGAGAAGGCGTTGCGAGACCGCGCCATGGATACTATCGGCAAGCTGTGGAAAGACGCAGCATAGTGGCAAAAGTTTGAAGGAGACTTGAACTGTGAGTGGGAGAACAAAAGCCACCAAGCTTTCCCGGGAAGAGAGAGTGAGTAATTTCGACGAGATACAGAAGACCTTCACGCCTATACAGGCGACCATCGAGGCTTCCCGTTGCCTGATGTGTGAGGATCCACCCTGCAACAAGGGATGTCCTGCCGGAATCGATATCCGCAGCTTTGTGCGCAAGATCAGGTTCAACAACCTGTGGGGGGGCGTCCGAGTGCTGAGGGAGGCCAACGCTTTCTCGGGGGCCTGCGCAAGGGTCTGTCCCACCGACGCTCTCTGCGAAGAGCTCTGCCGAAGCACAGTGCTGACGGAGCCGATAAACATCGGGGCTCTACAGAGGTTCCTGACCGACTTCGACCGGGACCAAGGAGGTAGGGCAAGAAGCCAGGTCCCAGCCTGTGATCGGAAGGTTGCCGTGGTTGGGGGAGGGCCGGCCGGTCTCGCGGCTGCCAAGGAGTTAGCTACTTCGGGTTACTCAGCGACTGTCTTCGAAGCTTTGCCTCAACTGGGCGGCGCCATGACCAGCGCCATACCCTCCTTCAAGCTGCCTCAGGACGTCGTAGAAACGGAGATTGACTTAATCAGAGAGACGGGCGTCCAGTTCAAGCTTGACTCCCCATTGAGTGATGGCAGGACCCTCGACGATCTTTTCGATCAAGGCTACGAAGCCGTTTTTGTCGCCGTTGGCCTGCAGAGGCCCTTCTGCCTGGGCTTAGAGGGTGAGGACTTGGAGGGCGTCTATTCCGCCGTGGACCTCCTGGCGCAGGTCAACGGCCTGCAACCCTCCAAGGAAGTCAAGGTCGGTAGAAACGTCGTTGTCATCGGGGGTGGAAGCGTGGCCATGACCGTCGCCTGCTCCGCGCTAAGAGTGGGCTCGGAGAGGACCACTGTGGTCTGCCTCGAAGCTCCTGATGAGATGCCAGCCTTCGCAGAGGACGTCGAGTTGGCCTGGGAGGAGGGCGTCGAGTTCTTGACCCGTGCCAGGCCACTCAGGTTCCTCAATGACGGAAAAAGCAACGTTGCAGGGGTTGAAGGCGTGCGCATCAAGTGGAAGGAACCTGGCAAGTTCGTGCCCGAGAACGCGCTAAATGTTGAAGGCTCCGGTTTCACACTGCCCTGCGACACCGTGATCGTCGCTATTGGTCAAGGCCCGGACGACAACGCGATCAAGCAGTTTGAGGGCCTTGAGACCAACGTCAGGGGCTATCTGCTAGTGGACGAACAGACACTGATGACTTCCCGTCCCGGCGTGTTCGCCGGCGGCGACATACTCCATAACCCCATTTCCAGGACCGTGGTTCAGGCGGTGGCCTATGGCAAGCAGGCGGCGCGATCCATCCACGAGTACTTGAACCAAACGGATGAGTAAAGAGGATTGGACTATGTACCAGGAACCAGAAGTGGATCTGTCAGTAGAGTATTGCGGCCTTCGATTTGAGAACCCCTTTGTCCTGTCCTCCGCGCCGCCGACGGACAGCTACGAAATGGTACAAGCAGCTTTCCAACAGGGATGGGCTGGCGCGATCATGAAGACCACCTCAGTCGAGAGCTACCAGGTGGACATCACCTATCCCATTATGACGAGCATGGATTGGGAAGAGAAGAAAGCCATAGCCTTGGGAAACATAGACAACATCTCCGAGTACCACATGGACGTGATGGAGGAAGCAGTTCGAAAGCTCAAAGACGAGTTTCATGGCAAGATCGTGGGCCTAAGCCTGTGGGGCACGACGAACAAGAACCATTGGGAAGAGCTCACCAAGCGGTCTGTGGGTATTGGCGCTGACCTGGTGGAGATCAGCATGTCTTGCCCGACCGATTCACCCTTCGCCAAGACCTCGCTGATGGCAGGTCAGATACCTGATGACGTGAAGAGAATCCTTGGCTGGGTCAAGAAACACTCTGGTGAGATGCCCGTGATCGCGAAGCTGACCTCCCAGGTGACCGACATCACCGAGATCGTCGAGGCCGTGCAGGAGGCCGGAGGCGATGGTGTGTGCGCCAGTGACACTGTGCACGGGCTGCTGGGCATAGACCTCGACACTTTCATACCGCATCCCAATATCAACGGCAAGTCGACCTTCTGCGGCGTTAGCGGCCCCGTGGTGAAGCCCATCACCCTCCGAACGCTGGCCACCATTGCCAGGGCTTCAGGTATCCCTCTGGCGGCCAGCGGCGGAGCTACTACTTGGGAAGACGCGGTCGAGTTTATGCTTGTCGGTGCCTCAACCGTCCAGTTCTGTACTGCCGTGATGCACTACGGCTTCGACATCGTCGAAGATCTCAAGGAAGGCCTGGCCTACTTCTTAGAAGAGAAAGGCCTTGCCAGTGCGAGCGACCTGATCGGGAAAGCGTTGCCGAACATACTTCCCCATGGAGAGTTGCTAATCAAGAAGGATGTCGTGGCCAGTATTGACGAGTCAACATGCACGAAGTGTGGCATGTGCTACTACGCTTGCCGAGACGGTGGACATCAAGCCTACGACCTCGGCGAAGATGGGCTACCGCAAGCAGACCCTGAGAAGTGCTACGGATGTGGTCTGTGCGTGGAGATCTGCCCTGTGGAGTGCATTTCCTTGGTACCCCGGCCCCGGAGCTAGGGCAGGGGGGTTGCGGGGTTTCGGAGGACAGCTATGGATGAGATCGACCTGAGTCTCACAGTCAACGGAGAATCAATGGTGGTTCGGGTTCCTCGGGACTTGTCCCTCCTAGCCTTCCTGAGAAAGGACCTGGGACTGACCGGGGCCAAGAACGGCTGCTCGGAAGGAACCTGTGGGGCCTGCACGGTACTCATTGACGGTCAACCGGAGCGGTCCTGCCGGAAGAAGATGGAAAGCCTGGACGGTAGGTCCATCACCACCATCGAGGATCTGACTACAGATGGAAAACCGCATCCCTTACAGGTAGCTTTTGCCCGGCAAGGAGCACCGCAATGCGGATTCTGCACGCCGGCCATGATACTCACCGCCAAGGCTCTACTAGATGAGAACCCCAACCCATCCCAAGAGGAGATGAAGAAGGCCCTCAATCCGGTCCTCTGTCGGTGCGGGTCATACCCGGCCATCTTCCGAGCAATAGAAGAAGCCACGAGAACGATGGCTGGTGAAGCGGTCCCGTTGCCGCCTGATGCAGGAGATGTCATCGGGGCACCCGTCCAGAAGAAAGATGCCATGGTAAAGGCACTTGGGACCCTGAAGTACGGGGATGACATGACACCCGCAGGTGTTCTCCGTGGCAAGGCCCTATGGAGCGAGCACCCTCACGCAGAGATAGTGAACATCGACACCAGCGCGGCAGAAGAGATGCCAGGCGTGCACGCTGTTCTGACGGCCAAGGACGTGCCTGGTGACAACGTGTATGGGCCGATGGTCCGAGACGCTCAGGTGATGGCGATGAACAAGGTTCGCTTCACCGGTGAGCCTATCGTCGTAATCTTCGCCGAGACCGAGGACCAGGCCAAGGCTGCGAGAGACGCATGCGAGGTTGAGTATCGGCTCCTGCCGGGAGTATTCACCCCCCAGCAAGCCCTGGAATCTGATGCTCCCCATCTCCATCCTGATGGCAATGTCCACCACCGGGCCAGAATCAGGAAGGGCGATGTGGCTGCTGCGTTCGCTCAGGCTGATGTTGTAGTGGAACGCACCTACACCACTCCTTTCATCGAGCACGCCTACCTGGAGCCAGAAGCTGGTCTGGCCGAACCCACAGACGATGGCGGCGTCAAGGTGATGATGAACACCCAGTACCCCTTTGGCGACCAGCGTCAGATCGCGGACGCCCTGGGCATAGAGGCGGACAAGGTGCATGTGGTGCAAATACCCGGCGGCGGCGCCTTCGGCGCCAAGAACGACATCACTCTCCAAATCATGCTCGCCATGGGAGCCCTCGCCACCGGTCGACAGGTGAAGATGGTGCTGACCCGAGAAGAATCGTTGAGGGTTCACGTCAAGAAGCACGCTTTCAACATGCGGTACAAGGCCGGAGCCACCAAGGACGGCAAGCTCGTGGCGCTGGAAGCCCACCTCCTTATTGACACCGGTGCCTACGGCTCGTGGGGCATCGAGGTCACTGAACAGGCGACCATCTTCTCCACCGGACCGTATGACATCCCCAACGTGAGCGTGGATGCCACAGCCGTCTACACGAACAACGTACCCTGCGGTGCCATGCGCGGGTTCGGGATCAACCAGGTGACCTTCGCCATGGAGGCACAGCTTGACCTACTAGCCGGGAAGCTGAGACTAGATCCTATCGCCATCAGGCGCGTCAACGCCATGCGACCCGGTTCATCCACCAGTACGGGACAGATTCTGGGACCCAGCGTGGGCCTCCTGGAGACTCTGGACGTGGTGGAGAAGGGCGTCGCCGGTCTACCTCCCGTCGAGGCAATTGGCCGGAAGATAGGCACAGGCGTCGCCTCCTGTTTCAAGAACGTGGGCCTCGGCCTTGGTGCCGAGGATGTGGGACGGGCCACTGCGGAGCTATCGCCCGAGGGAAAGGTGCTGGTGAAGGTCGCCTCCTGCGAAATCGGCCAGGGTTCCAAAACTGTAGCCGCCCAGATAGCTGCTCAGACGCTGAACCTTCCTTACGAAGCGGTGGAGGTCCTGCACGGAGACACCGGAGGACCTCACGATACTGGCCCGACGTGTGCTTCCCGGACCACCCTCATCGCGGGTAATGCAGTCGTCAGAGCCAGCCAAAGGCTCAAGGACCTCCTGCTGGACTACATCTCCGAGGAGTACGAAGTTCCCTACGAGAAACTTCAGTTCACTGCGGGTTCATTCGTGGACGCAAGGACCAACGACGAACTGATCTCCTTGGCGGAATTGGCGAAGGCAGCTGAGGAGCGTGGACAGGTGTTCAGTGGCGAAGGTGAGTATGTAGTGCCCAAGACCTACTCCACCGGCGAGGCCAAGGAGGGAGCGAAGCCCGAGGACTACATCAACTACATCAGCTTCGGCTTCGGTACCCAGGCAGCTCGCGTCGCTGTGGATGAGAAGACCGGCGCTGTGGAAGTACTGGATGTGGTGGCCTGCCACGACGTAGGCAAGGCGATCAATCCTCAGAACGTGCGCCTTCAGATAGAGGGCAGCGTCATGATGGGCATGGGCTACGCCCTCTCTGAGGAGTTCAAGATAGAGGAAGGCTGGAATGTCACTGACACCCTGGGCAAGTGTGGTGTCCCCCGGGCTCGGCAGACGCCCAACATCATCTCCTCCGTCGTCGAGGCAAGGGATCCCAACGGCCCCTTCGGAGC